>JBEEOK010000021.1:0-8123 GCA_041191645.1 Actinomycetota bacterium
GACCTGACCGCTGCAGCAAAGGCTTGGGCTGAGGGTGAAGTTCTAAATGTCGAAATGTATGACCGATTGTTGGCAGAGGTCGACGGCGACAACCTCACTCGAGTCCTAACTAACTTGCGTCGCTCGTCATTAGAATCCCACCTACCAACCTTTCAGTTGGCTGCAGACAACGGTGGGGTGCTGAGCGCCGATCAAATGACTAGCCACTAGACACAGATACCCCTAGGGGTATACAATAATTGCAACAATTCTTTTAGGAGGAAACTATGTGTTCACCAGCTCTTTGCTCAAACTGCAACAAGGTCACTTGGACAGGTTGTGGCGGTCACATTGAAGAGGCTCTAGAGGGTGTTCCTCAGGAGCAGCGCTGCACCTGCAACGACTAATTTTTGTTAGTTCGGTCTAACCGCCGGCTAGGGAATAAGGGTCAACTCCACTAAGGGGTTGGCCTTTACTTCTTTAACAAAGTCGGTGTCTTCACGCTGCCAGGCCAGGGCAGTGGCAAATTGCACGTTGACCTCGCGACCCAAAATGTCTTCTGCTTTTGCGGCAGCCCTAGCTGCCTCAATGCGGCTAACGTTGCCGATCAGAAGCAAGTCAACCTCTTTGGGGGTTGCCGCGGTTTGTCGGGATAGTCTGGCAGCCCAGACGCCAAACAGGTAGGCGTGGTCAATGCCATCGAGCCCCAAAAGCAGCGGTGGAAGCACGGCCGCTGGTCCGTAGCTAAACGCCACGATTTGACTCACAGAATCGAACAGCAGGTGCAGGCGGTTGGCCTGAATCAATCTGGCGCGACCTACAGTTTTCTGAATGACCAATTGACCATCCAAAAGCCGGTCTACCTCGCGCATCGCAGTCGGCAAGCTGGTACCAGCAAATTCGGCAAGGTGAGTGATGGTGAAGAATTCATCGGGGTTCATGAAAAGCTCGGCCAAAATAAGTCCTTGGGCATCACTTTTTAGAAGCGGCGATAGCTTTGCAGCAGCAACTTTCATAGAGATAATTGTAAGTGCAGTTTTATGAAAGTTAGAAAGTATCATTTTGAAAAACTCGGCCCTACACTTATTTCTGTTGCCTAATTCAAGGCGCTGAAACTACAAGGATGATGAATTGACTAAGCCAGTTGTTCTAATTGCAGAAGAGCTTTCACCAGCAACCGTTGAGGCCTTGGGCCCAGATTTTGACGTAGTGAACGTAGACGGCACCGACCGCCCGGCGTTGCTAGCCGCATTGGCTAAAGCCGATGCAATATTGGTTCGTTCAGCCACCCAGGTTGACGCCGAGGCAATTGCCGCAGCCCCTCAGCTAAAGGTCGTGGCTCGTGCCGGTGTTGGTCTAGACAACGTTGACATCAAGGCCGCTACCGCCGCCGGCGTCATGGTGGTTAACGCTCCAACCTCTAACGTGGTTTCGGCAGCCGAACTTGCCATTGCACAAATGCTTGGTCTGGCCCGCCACATTCCAGACGCCAACCAGTCGCTAAAGGCTGGCGAGTGGAAGCGCTCACAGTTCACCGGTGCTGAGCTGTACGAGAAGACAGTTGGAATCGTAGGCCTTGGCCGTATTGGTGGATTGGTTGCACAGCGTCTAGCTGGCTTTGGCGTTGAGCTAATTGGCTACGACCCATACATCACCCCGGCCCGTGCAGAGCAGATGGGTGTCAAGCTTGCCACTCTGGACGAGCTCATGCAAAAGTCTGACTTCATCACGATTCATATTCCAAAGACCCCAGAGACCACCGGAATGATCTCTACCGAGCAGTTCAAGATTGCCAAGCCAAACTTGCGCATTGTTAACTGTTCACGCGGTGGGATCATAGACGAAGCTGCGCTGTTCGAGGCTCTGAGCACCAACCAGATTGCTGGCGCCGGCCTAGACGTGTTCGTCACCGAGCCGCCAAAGGACAACCCGCTTTTGGGCCTAAAGAATATCTTGGTCACCCCGCACCTTGGCGCCTCAACCGATGAGGCTCAGGAGAAGGCCGGTATCTCTGTGGCTAAGTCGGTTCGCCTGGCCTTGGCTGGCGACCTAGTGCCTGACGCTGTAAACGTGGCCGGTGGCAACATCGATGCTTCAGTTAAGCCGGGCATCAACCTAATCGAGAAGCTAGGCCAGGTGCTGTTTGGTATCTCTGGCGGAAATGTTTCGGCAATTGAGGTAGAGATTCGCGGAGAGATCGCAGTTCACGATGTTTCAGTGCTGAAGCTTGCCGGTCTAAAGGGTTTCTTCCAGAACGCCGTTACCGAGCAGGTTTCTTATGTCAACGCGCCACTTATGGCTGAGCAGCGTGGCATTGACGTCAAGCTAACCGTTGACACCAACTCTGACGAGTACCGCAACGTGACCACCATCAAGGCCACCCTGTCTGATGGCACTACCGCTTCTGTGTCGGGCACCGTGATTGGCCCTAAGCTGCACCAGAAGATTGTGAACATCAACGGCTACGACGTTGAGCTTGGTCTTGCTGAGCACCTAGTGCTAATGGTCTACTCAGACCGCCCAGGCATCGTTGCTGTTTACGGCAAGGCTTTTGCCGACGCCAACATCAACATTGCTGCCATGCAGATTGCCCGCCAGCAAAAGGGTGGCAAGGCTCTGTCTGTTATCACCGTTGACTCACCGGTTGCAGCCGATGTCCTTGAGGGCGTTCGGGTTGCCATTGAGGCAGATGTCATGAAGGCCATCGACATTCAGGCCTAATTTGATTAATCAAAAACCCGAGTCGCGATTGCGGCTCGGGTTTTTTATTTGATGCTTAGTTTCCAGATCTGGCTAGGGCATCCATTCCCGCCCGCCAAGTGATAAACCCACCATCAAGGTTTCTAACCTTCATGCCGTGAGCTTTCAAAATCTGGGTCGCTGTGTGACCTCGCTGGCCAACGGCACAGTGAACAATCACATCTTCTGCCTGGATTTGGTGCAAGTGATCGCGAAGTTCATTTACGTCAATGTTCACGGCGCCAGGAATGCTGGCAAAGTCATGCTCACCCTTGGTACGCACGTCAATTAATTGAGCCCCGTTTGCCATTGCGCTAGTCAGCTCGTGCCACTGAACGGTAGGTGTATTGCCGGTGATTACGTTGTTGCCAACATAGCCAGTTTGGTTAATGGCGTCTTTGGCCGAGCCAAACTGCGGGGCATAAGCCAACTCAAGATCCATAAGGTCATCTACCGTCAGCCCAGCGTAAATTGCGGTTGCCAAGACATCGATTCGCTTGTCAACGCCGTCTTCGCCGGTGCCCTGGCCGCCAAGAATCTTGCCGGTTTCTGGGTCAAACAGCACCTTGAGAGAAACTCGCTTTGACCCTGGGTAGTAGCCGGCGTGGTTGCTTGGGTGCAGGTGAATAATGCTGTGTGCAATGCCGGCACGCTTGGCGGTTTTTTCGGTGAGGCCGGTCACTGCGGCTACAAAGCCAAACGCCCCAATGATAGCTGTGGCTACAGCTGGGTGTGCCTTGGTTTTGATTCCGGCAATAGCATCAGCAACTAGACGCCCGTGGCGGTTAGCCAAGTTTGCTAGCGGCACTAGCATTTGGTCTCCGGTAAGTTCCCCGTGTTTTTCAACTGCATCGCCAGCGGCATAGATGTTCTCGTCGCTGGTGCGCTGCTGGTCGTCGACCCACAGACCGCCGGTTGCGCCAATCTTTAGGCCAGCTTCTCGCGCAAGCGAGTTATCCGGTGAAACGCCCGCGGCCGAGAACACCAGTGCTGCAGGCAAGCTGCGACCGTCGGCAAGAAGCACGGCGTCTTGCGTGACTTCAACCGGCTCAGTGCCAAGTTCAAGTTTGACTCCGTTGGCTACCAAGCGCGCTTGCAGGGGCTCGATAACCTCTGGGTCAAACTGGCTAAGAACCGAGGTGCCACGTTGCACAATGGTGGTCTCAATGCCCAAGTGAGTCAGGTTTTCAGCGAGTTCAATGCCAATAAAACCGGCACCCAGAATCACAGCCTGCTTGCCAAGGTTTGCCTGGGCTGCAGCTTTCACCTGGTCGGCGTCAACCACATTGCGCAGGCTCATGGCACGATCGATGCCCGGAATGTTTAACTTCCGAGGTTTTGCACCGGTAGAAATCACCAGCTTGTCGTAGGTGTCGGTTGAGGTCTCACCGGTGGCAACATTCAAAACGGTTACAGTCTTGGCTGCTTTATCGATCGCTGTGACCATGGTGTTGACCTGCACATCAATTCTGAAACGCGCCCACAGTGACTCTGGTGTTTGCAAGAGCAGCAGTTCACGCTTGGCAATTACATCGCTCACAAAGTAAGGCAGGCCACAGTTGGCGTAACTTACGTGTTCGCCCATTTCGTAAACGGTTATTTCAGCGTCTTCGCGCAGGCGGCGCAAGCGGGTGGCCGCTGACATGCCTCCGGCTACACCACCGATAATGATGACCTTCATGGTTGCTCCTGGTTGATTCAAAGTTGATTGCAGTGGTTATTTAGACATGCTCAGGCCTTGGCGGCGCCAGTTGGCAGTGCCTCCCGAGACGTTGGTCACTTTGTAGCCTTTGCCGGCCAGAAAAGTAGCGGCCTGCGCGGAACGTGCGCCGCTTTGGCAGATCACTAAGATTTCGCGCTCAAGCGGAAGATCGCTCAAGCGGTTTGGAATTGAGCCGAGGGGAATGTGCTTGGCACCGGCGGCATGGCCACCTTTGTATTCGTGGCTTTCGCGCACATCTACCAATAGTGCGCCCTCTAGCTGCAGTTCTTTGGCGCGGGCTGGTGCGACGGTTTCATATTTCTTCTTGAATAGGTTGCCGAAAAGGCCCATTTTGATTCCTTTTTCTAAGTTTTTTTTGGGGGGGTGTTTAGCTAAGCCGGCAAGGCGGAATTTTCGGCTTAGGCCAAAGACATGAATGCTTTTTCTAGGGTCTCGCGGTTGGCCTGACCTTGAGGATCATTGCCACACTTTGCCATGCCGGTAGAAATAATGGTGAACCCGGCGCGGGTGAGTGCGGTGCTTGCTGCTGAGAGCTGGGTTAGAAGTTCAGTGCAGTCTCTACCTTCATCCAGCATCTTTACGATGCCGCCAATTTGACCCTGCACTCGCACGAGGCGGTCGCGGGCTGCTTTTAGTTCTGCTGGTTCAATCTGCATGGTTCTCCTCGGCTTGACCTGTTTCTATTCTTAGCATACCCTAGGGGGTATACAAATTGCCAGCAATTTTCATCGACGGAGATTCAAATGAAGAAAAACTTGTTCAAGGTACTCGCTACCCTTGTAGTAGCGCTTTTCGCTACTTTCTCACTATCCGCATGCAGCAGCCAAGGACCAATTGACATGTCATCAGTATCAGCAGTAATCGATGTTCGTACCCCAGCCGAGACCGCCGATGGTTACCTTGAGGGTGCCATTTTGATTGACTGGCAGGGCCCTGACTTTGCCACCGAAATTGAGAAGCTGGACAAGGCTGCCAACTACGTGGTTTACTGCCGCTCAGGTAACCGCGCAGGTCAGGCTATCGAGGCAATGAAGGATCTCGGTTTCACCGGCACCCTTACCAACGCTGGCGGTCTTGACGACGCCGCTGCTTCAACCAACTTGCCAATCGTTTTCTAAGCCGGTTCTCGATGCCTCTAGATGCCAACTACTGGAATCAAAAATTTGATGTTCCCGAGTACATCTACACCAAAGAGGTAAACCGCTTCGTAAAAGAATTTTGTGAGCACCTGCCTGCCGGCAAGATGATTGATCTTGCTGGTGGGGAGGGCCGCAACTCGGTCTGGTTTGCCGAACGAGGTTGGCAGGCCGAAAACATCGATTTCTCTAAGGCTGCGCTAACCAAGGCACTTGCCTTCGCCGAAGAGCGCGGAGTTTCCGAAAGATATTTTGCGCACATAGCCGATGCCACCGGTTTTGAATCGGTGTTGACCCCGGTTGATCTGGGCGTCATTGCGTATCTGCAGGTTGAGAACCAAGACCTATTTGATGCCATTGACACATTGGTCGACAACATCAAGCCAGGCGGCCACCTGTTTGGGGTTTGGCACGCGCGTGAAAACCTAGTCGAGGGTTTTGGGGGCCCTCAGGACCCAAAGATTTTGCCTACGGCCAATGAGGTTCGCGAATTCCTGAACACGCTGCCACTTGAGATTGAAACTTTAGAAAACCGCGATGGACAGGTGCAAACCCGTGAAGGGCTCAAGCCGTCTACCACACTCGTTCTTATGGCCAAGCGCCTAAAGTAAAGCCCGCAAGCAGTAAACTCAAGGTATCAACTGCCCTGGGAGCTTCAATTGACGCGTGAATACAAGATTGCCGTAATCGGTGGGGATGGCATTGGGCCAGAAGTCACCAAGATTGCTTTGGAAGCAATGAACCGAGCCACTGTTGGATCGGGCGTTTCTTTCAAGACCACCGAATTTGACCTCGGCGCCCGCCGCTATCTGGTCAACGGTGAAACCCTAACCGATGCCGACATGGATTCACTCAAGCAGCACGACGCTATTTTGCTTGGCGCAATCGGTGACCCAAAGGTGCCATCAGGTGTGCTTGAGCGCCAGCTTCTTTTGAAACTCAGATTCTCTTTTGACCACTTTGTTAACCTTCGCCCTACCAAGATTTACCCTGGTGTGGTTAGCCCGTTGGCAGACCCGGGCAAAGTTGACTTTGTGGTGGTCCGAGAAGGCACCGAGGGACCATATGTGGGTAACGGCGGAGCGATTCGCGTGGGTACCCCAGCTGAGGTTGCCAACGAAGTTTCGGTAAACACCGCCTACGGTGTAGAGCGTTTGGTGCGGTACGCCTTTGAATTAGCGGCAACCCGCGAACGCAAGAAGCTCACACTGGTGCACAAACATAACGTGTTGGTTCACGCCGGTTGGTTGTGGCAGCGCACAGTAAACAAGGTTGCCGAAGAGTACCCAAGCGTCAGCCACGACTACCTGCACATCGATGCAGCCACCATTTTTATGGTCACCGATCCAGAGCGGTTTGACGTTATCGTCACCGACAACTTGTTTGGCGACATCATCACCGATCTAGCCGCTGCTATTGGTGGTGGAATTGGTTTGGGCGCATCTGGAAACATCAACCCAACCGGTGAGTTCCCAAGCATGTTTGAGCCGGTACACGGTTCAGCACCTGACATTGCCGGCAAAAACCTTGCCGACCCAACCGCCGCAATCCTGTCAGCGGCACTGTTGCTAAACCACCTAAACAATCCGGTGGCGGCTGCACGAATTGAAAAAGCCGTTGCGGCAGACCTCGCAACTCGCGGCAACCAAAAGCGTTCAACCACCGAGGTAGCAGAGAGCATTTTCGCCCTCCTCTAAACCGCAAGGATTCAAGAAAGTAGCAGATCATGGCCGATCTAAAGTTTGAAGTCACTCGTAACCCAAACCCAAAGCCAGACGCCGAGCGCGAGGCAATTCTTGCGGCTCCGGTTTTTGGTGCCAACCTAACTGACCACCAGGTGGTCATTGTTTGGGAGAAGGGTAAGGGGTGGCACTCAGCAGAGGTGATTCCTTACGGCCCAATCATGATGGACCCATCGGCGGCTGTGCTGCACTACGGTCAGGAAATCTTTGAGGGCATCAAGGCTTACCGTCACGCTGACGGCTCGATCTGGACTTTCCGACCAGAAGCAAATGGTGCTCGCTTGCAGAAGTCAGCCCACCGCATGGCTTTGCCAGAATTGCCGGTAGAACTGTTCATTGAGTCTTTGCGTCAGCTGATTGCCGTTGACGGCGCGTGGGTTCCGCAGCCGGTTGATGAGAAGACTCTCTACATTCGCCCATTCGAGATCGCGGCTGAAAACTTCTTGGGCGTGCGTGCTGCGCACCGTGCCGAGTACCGAGTGATCGCGTCTCCGGTTGGCCCTTACTTTACTGGAGGGCTAAAGCCAGTGTCCATCTGGATCGCACTTGATTCCGCTCGCGCAGGGCGCCACGGTACCGGTGAAGCCAAGACCGGTGGAAACTACGCTGCGTCACTATTGGCGCAGGGCGAGGGTTACGAAAACGGTTGCTCACAGGTGATGTTCCTAGATGCAGAGTCAGCTACCTACATTGAAGAGCTTGGCGGCATGAACTTGTTCTTTGTTTACAAAGATGGCCACGTGGCAACGCCCGCACTTGACGGAACAATTCTTCACGGAATTACCCGTGCCTCAGTAATTCAGT
>JBEEOK010000022.1:0-12171 GCA_041191645.1 Actinomycetota bacterium
CTCAACTGGACCTTCACCCAAAGGCGTGCTACACTTGGAACTTCGCCGCGGGGTGGAGCAGTTCGGTAGCTCGCCGGGCTCATAACCCGGAGGTCGTAGGTTCAAATCCTGCCCCCGCAACTAGAACAAAAACCCGATTCGCCAGAAATGGTGGGTCGGGTTTTTTGTTGCCGACCTGGTGTTGATAACTGCAGCGTAGCTTTTTGAATGCGGCTACCTTGCCAGCATGCTTGCAAAAAATACCTATGGTTTGGGTTTAGCCCTAATGCTCTGTCTCTTGGTTCCGCTGCCCGATGCTGCATCCGCTGCCTGTAGGACCAGTTCAACTTCATCTGGTATCAAACACGGATCATCGGTGCATGGGTCAACTGTCACTATTTGTGCCGCTGCCAAGCAGGTGCAGCCAGCCAGAAAGAGCAGTGTGGTCGCGCCCAAGGTTCAAGTTGCGCCCAAGGCGGCGAAACCGGACACTAAGACTCAGCCCGCACCTAGAGCCTGGAATCAATACGACAAGCATCGCGGGTGGGCAACGCCACTGCCGCGAGTGAGCAAACAGCTACCGGCCAAACCGGTAGTCAAAAAGATTGTGGTTCAGAAGGTTGTGCCCAAGAAAACCATAACGAAGCGCGTGGGGGCGAGCACCTCAAAAGTGACCAAATCAAGGGCGCAGGAGTCTTTCGCTGTGCAGCCTCTCGCCATCTCTGTGACTCCAGGCCCTCAGGCTCTACCCGATCAACTCTTGAGTTTCAATTCCAATGCGGCCAGCCACTACGGTAGGGGAGTCCTGCTTGGCAAGAGCGTCGAGGTCCGGTTTCAGCTGCTATCCATCAATTGGTTTTTTGGCGATGGCTCGGCGGTGGCGGCTGCCGCACCAACGCACTCATTTGCCGAAGTTGGCGAATACACGGTTTCTGGAACAGCCGAGTACTCAGTTAGTTATCGCATCGCTGCAACCTCAGGTTGGCTATCCGCTGGCCCAAACATCACTTCGTCGCACCGTCTACTTATCACGGTGGCAGGCGCTCTTGACTCATTGCCGCAACAGCAGGAGAGCGGGCAGGTGTTGCTGGTTGGTGAGGGTTGCAGTATGAAGTCGGGGGTATTTGGTTGTGATTGATTTGGCTCAGCGTTCTCTCAGACAATTTTCATAAACTATTCAGGCGCACTTGGCAATCTATTTGCCAAAGATGAAAGGTTTCACGTGTCTGATTACAACCGTCAGTTTGTTTTTGAAGTCGCCCAGCCAGCCGAGCTGCCTAAGCCAAAAATGTCTCTGCGCAAACGGTTGGCCAAAAAAACCACTTTTCTAACCGGAACCGCAGCAATCACCCTAGGTGCTTTGGTTGGTGCTGGTGTCGGTGCCGGCGTCGGTATTTCGGTCTACAACTACTGGACCCGCCCAGCGCCAATTGTGGTCAACAACACCGACGATGTTAACTGGGTCACCGCGGCTGCCTCAAAGGCTTCTCCGTCGGTAGCCACTATCAATGTTTCCGGATCGGCCGGAGGTGGCAACGGTTCTGGCGTATTTCTTACCGAAGATGGTTACCTGCTGACTAACACTCACGTGGTTACTCTCGACGGCAGTGAGGCTCAAGCCAAAATCGAGGTGAAAACTTGGGAGGGCCGGGTTTTTCCGGCCACCATTGTTGGAACTGATCCAATTAACGACCTCGCCGTGGTTAAAGTCGAAGCCCCAATTAGCTTCACCCCAATCACCTTTGCAGATTCCAGCAAGCTAAATGTTGGTGCTCGCGTGGTTGCACTCGGCGCTCCGCTTGGCCTAGCCAATACTGTCACTGAGGGTGTGGTCTCTGCTCTAAACCGCACTATTCAGGTGGCCTCGGCTGCTGCTCCAGAAAACTCAGATTCGGGCGATGGCGGTTTGCAATTCTTCAACGGTAGCGGCACCGCAATCAACCTGCGTGTGATTCAGACAGACGCAGCGATTAACCCGGGTAACTCTGGTGGCGCGTTGGTAAATTCTCAGGGTGAACTGGTCGGCATCAACGTTGCCATCGCAACCGCCGGTAGCTCAGGTGGCAGCGGCAGCATCGGTGTGGGTTTTGCAATTCCTTCAAATGTGGCAAAGAGGATTGCCACCGAGATTATGACTACCGGAACAGCAAGTCACGCACTGCTGGGTGCTGCCGTGACCGATGCAGCCAACTCTGACAACGCCGGCAGCTTTAGTGTGGGTGCCGAGATTCGCGAATTGACACCGGGTGGTGCTGCCGAAAAAGCAAAGCTTCTGGTTGGCGACGTAATCACTGGTTTCAACGGGGTTGAAATTGCCTCGGCTAGTGAGTTAACGGCAGCTGTGCGCCAAGAACCAGCTGGTGCTGAGGCCACAGTTACCTTGGTTCGCGACGGCAAAACCTTAACTCTGAAGGTAATCTTGGGAGATGCGGCTGATCTTAAGTAGCCGCGATCTTGATTGGAGCGCAATGAGTGATCTAGGTAGCGAGGGCATCGGTGGCCAGACCGCCGGGTCAACTCTGCTTGAAGAGCAAATCCAAAGCGTTGAGCCTGGTGACCACGAGCGCAATTCTCACTATGTTCGCAAAGAAAAAATTGTTGAGTCTGCAGTTTTGGGCACTCCTGTAATTGCTCTTTGCGGAAAAGTTTGGGTGCCGGGTCGTGATCCAGAGAAATTCCCTGTTTGCCCTACCTGCAAAGAAATCTACGATGGCCTTCGTCCTGAAGACCCAAAGAGTTCTGGCAAAGACAAATAGGCTAACTACGTGAACGACGCTCCAATTGGCATTTTTGACTCCGGTGTTGGCGGGCTGACCGTAGCCCGAGCAATCATCGACCAGTTGCCCAACGAATCCATAATCTACGTCGGTGACACTGCCAATACTCCTTACGGGCCAAAGAGCATTCCAGTGGTTCGCGAATTGGCGCTGAACGTGATGGACAAGTTGGTTGACGAGGGCGTCAAACTGCTAGTTATTGCCTGCAACTCGGCCTCGGCTGCGGTGCTACGTGATGCTCGCGAGCGCTATACCGTGGGTCGTGGAATTCCGGTGGTGGAGGTTATTCAGCCGGCCGTTCGCCGAGCGGTGGCCGCAACCCGCAACCGCAAAGTTGGCGTGATTGGCACGAATGCCACCATCACGTCAAAGGCTTACGACGATGCTTTTGCTGCCGCCGTTGACCTTGAAATTCACAGCGCAGCTTGCCCGGCATTTGTTGATTTCGTTGAGCGCGGTGTTACCTCTGGCCCAGAGCTCTTGGCCGCAGCCGAGCAGTACCTTGGTCCAATCCGTGAATCAGGCGTTGACACGCTGGTGTTGGGCTGCACCCACTACCCGTTGCTTACCGGCGCGATTTCTTATGTGATGGGCGAGGACGTCACGCTGGTCTCCAGCGCCGAAGAAACGGCAAAAGACGTCTACCGCACTTTGGTAGCGCACAACTTGGTTCGCACCTCAAAAACTGCTCCGGTGCTCAAGTTCAAAGCCACCGGAGATGCAGAATCTTTCGAAAAGCTGGCCCGCAGATTCCTGGGGCCTGAAGTTACTCAAGTTGAAGGGCTTTCATGACCGTTCGCGCCGATGGCAGGACTCCAGACCAACTACGCTCCGTAACCATTGAGCGCGGTTGGAGTGACCACGCAGAAGGGTCTGCCCTAATTTCTTTTGGCGGCACCAAGGTTCTTTGCACCGCATCGTTCACCGCGGGTGTACCGCGCTGGAAAGTTGGCAGGGGGGAGGGCTGGGTTACCGCTGAGTACGCCATGCTTCCGCGCGCCACTAACACCCGTAACGACCGTGAGGCAGTCAAGGGAAAAATCGGTGGACGCACCCACGAGATTTCACGCCTGATTGGTCGCAGTCTGCGTGCCATTGTTGATGTGCGTGAGCTCGGCGAGAACACCATCGTGATCGACTGTGACGTGCTTCAGGCCGACGGCGGAACCAGAACCGCAGCGATTACCGGCGCATACGTTGCCCTTGCTGATGCCATTACGTGGGCCCGCGAGCGCAAGCTAATCAGCTCCAAGGCCAAGCCACTCACCGACAGCGTGGCGGCAATTTCGGTGGGCATTATCGATGGCAAGCCAATGCTGGATTTGGCCTACGTCGAAGACGTTCGCGCTCACACCGACATGAATGTTGTGGTCACCGGTTCAGGCAAATTTGTAGAGGTGCAGGGCACCGCCGAAGGTGTGCCTTTCGACCGCGATGAGCTCAATGCGCTGCTGGACATCGCGCTGAAGGGCACAACTGAACTGACTGAGATTCAGAGACTGGCACTTGCCGGTGAGCTGGGCTAATGCAGCTAGTTCTTGCCACACACAATCAGCACAAGGTTCAAGAAGTTGGTGCCATTCTCAACCAATCTCTGCCAAGCCTGAGCCTTCTGGGTTACGACGGTCCTGAGCCAGTCGAAGACGGAGTTAGCTTTCTCGAAAATGCGCTCATCAAAGCTCGTGCTGCGTTCGAGCACACTGGCATGGCCTCGATTGCTGATGACTCGGGTCTTGCCGTCGAGATTCTTGGTGGTTCGCCGGGCATTTTCAGTGCTCGTTGGTCGGGTACCCGAGACAACCAACTCAACCGTCAGTTGGTGCTCGCCCAGTTAGCTGATGTGCGCGAAGAACACCGGGCTGCAGCCTTTGTTTGCACGATTGCGTATGTCGATGGTGAGAATGAGGTTTCTTTTACCGGCATTTGGCCTGGCAGAATCTCCGCCCAGGAACAGGGTGAGCAAGGTTTTGGGTATGACCCAATCTTCATTCCAGAGGGGTTTGAAGTTACGGCTGCTGAACTTGACCCTGAGGTAAAGAATGCATTGAGCCACCGATCTCTGGCTCTAGAGCAGCTGGCTAGGTACCTTGAGGCTATTAGCTAACTAGGGTCTCGGCCTTGTGCTCTCGGCGAGCCTTGATTACCTCTAGGGCAATCGGAATAGACGAAACCACGACAAACCCAATAGTGAAGTACTCAACGTGTTCGGCTACGAACGGAATTTTTCCCAAGAAATAGCCAAGTAGGGTCACTCCGGTGCCCCAGCCCAGAACGCCAATGAAGTTGTACTTCAAGAATCGGCGATAAGGCATCTGGCCAATACCAGCCGCAACTGGCACAAAGGTTCGCATGACCGGCACAAAGTGCGCCAAGATGATTGCGCGGGCACCGTAGCGCTCAAAGAAGCTGTTTGTTCTGGACACATTCTTTTGGCTGAAAAGCTTTGAGTCTTGCTTATTGAAGATTGCCGGCCCAGTCTTGCGGCCAATCCAATATCCGGTTTGATCGCCCAACCAAGCCGAGGCTGAAATCATCAGGCAGGCCAGCCAAATGGGAACTGGCCAAACTTCACCTGAGATGTTGAACACCACATCGCCGGTTGAGATCATCAGGCCCACCACAAAGAGCAGCGAGTCACCTGGCAAGAAGAAACCAACCAATAGGCCGGTTTCAATAAAGACAATGGCGCAGACGCCAATCATCGCGAAGGCGCCAAAAGATTGAATCAGGGTTTCAGGCTCTAGCCAATCGATTCCAAACATGTGCCCCTAGCAGGATTCGAACCTGCGCTTTCGCCTCCGGAGAGCGACGCTCTATCCCCTGAGCTATAGGGGCCAGGGTAGGGCTCAAGCCTAACAGCGCAAGTGGCATAGAAAAGGGCAAACCGGCGTCAGAGCGCCATTCTCGGTATGATTTAGGGACAAACTCTTTTGGATGCAGGCCTAACTTTGCCCATCTGATTGAGGTATTCAGTTAGGAACCATTTTGACTCCAGCAGACCTATCTGCAGCCATCGTTCGCATTCTGTCAGCGCTGCAGGCAGACGGGCGCCTTGGCGATGGCCAAATTCCTAGTGAAGTTGTCGTAGAGCGACCAAAGAACCGCGACCACGGCGATTGGGCCACCAACGTGGCCATGCAGCTTGGTGGCAAGTTTGGTATGAATCCACGAGCGTTCGCCGAGCTGCTAGCCGCCGAACTGCACAACGAGAACGGCGTCGAGAAAGTCGACATAGCCGGCCCAGGCTTTATCAACATTTCAGTAAGTGCAGCTGCCGCAGGCGAGCTGGCTAAAGCCATCGTTGAAGCTGGCGAATCTTTTGGCAAGGGTTCAGACCTTGCTGGCGTCAAATTGAACCTCGAGTTTGTTTCGGCAAACCCAACTGGGCCGATCCACATGGGTGGCACTCGATGGGCCGCAGTTGGCGACTCGTTAGCCCGCATTTTCGAGGCCCAGGGTGCCCTGGTCACTCGCGAGTATTACTTCAACGATCATGGTGCTCAAATTGACCGTTTTGCTCGTTCGCTTTTGGCCCGCGCTCGCGGCGAGGCAGCTCCAGAAGATGGCTACGGTGGCGCATACATTCAAGAGATTGCCGATCGTGTTTTGGCCGAAACTGCCATCGATGTTCTAAACCTGCCAGAAGATCAAGCTCAAGAATTTTTCCGCGAACACGGCGTGGAGTTGATGTTTGGTGAAATCCGCGAAGCGCTGCACGACTTTGGAGTTGACTTTGATGTCTTCTTCCACGAGAACTCACTTTATGAGTCCAAAGCTGTAGACCGTGCAATTGAGAAGCTGCGTGAACTCGGCCACATTTTTGAGGCTGAAGGCGCAGTTTGGCTTCGTTCCACCACGTTTGGTGATGACCGAGATCGAGTGATCCTCAAGAGTGATGGTGACCACGCATACATTGCCGGTGACATTGCCTATTACCTTGACAAGCGCGAACGTGGTTTTGACCAGTGCATCTACATGCTCGGTGCCGACCACCACGGATACGTGCCTCGAATGATGGCGCTGTGTGCCGCATTCGGCGATGAGCCTGGCAAGAACCTCGAAATTTTGATTGGCCAGATGGTCAACCTGGTCCGCGATGGCGAGCCAGTTCGAATGTCTAAGCGTGCCGGCACGGTCGTCACCATGGACGACCTGGTCTCCGTGGTTGGTGTCGATGCTGCCCGCTATGCGCTGGCGCGTTCATCGATTGACTCTCAGTTGAACATTGATCTTGAGCAATTGCAGAAGCAGACCAACGACAACCCAGTCTTCTACGTTCAGTATGCACATGCCCGAACCAAGCAGGTTGCCAAGAATGCTGCCAGCCTTGGTGTTGACCGCAGCGAGTTTGACCCAAGTTTGCTTTCACACGACACCGAGTCAGAACTGCTAGCCAAGTTGACTGAGCTTCCACGCGTAGTGGCTCAGGCCGCTGAATTCCGCGAGCCACACCGTGTTGCCCGCTACATCGAAGAAGTTGCTGGCGCATACCACCGCTGGTACGACCAATGTCGAGTGACCCCACTTTCGGGTGGTCCGGTCGAAAACATTCACCGCACCCGACTCTGGCTCAACGACGCGGCCAGCGTGGTCCTAAGCAACGGTCTGCGCCTGCTTGGCGTCAGCGCCCCAGAGAGAATGTAATGAACAACCCACTCGCACCAAAATGGTTGGATCAGCCGGCTAATGTCAACGCTCTTGATGCCAAAATCTGGCCGCGCCACACCTCCCGCCGGGCAACCGGTGAGGTTGAAGTCGCTGGTGTATCGGTTGCAGAGTTGGCCACGTTGTACGGCACTCCGCTTTATGTCATCGATGAAGACGATTTTCGTGCCCGCGCTACCGCAGCCAAGGAAACCCTGCAGCGGGCGGCCCACAAGATTGGCACCGAAGCCAAGGTTTACTACGCGTCTAAAGCTTTTCTTTCAACCGAAATCGTGGGTTGGATCAATGAGCTTGGCCTAAACATTGACGTATCTAGCGGTGGCGAATTAGCTGCGGCTCTTGCTGGCGGGATCGACGCTAGCCGGATTGGTCTCCATGGAAACAACAAGTCTCTGTTTGAAATTGGCCGCGCTGTTACAGCAGGCGTCGGCGCAATTGTCATTGACTCAGAGCAAGAAATCGAGCGCATTGCCTCTGCTGCAGGTGCGCAAGACGCGATTCAAGGCGTTCGCCTTCGAGTCAACACCGGCGTGCACGCCAACACCCATGACTTTTTGGCAACTGCACGTGAAGATCAGAAATTTGGCACTGCATTGGCCGATGTTCCGGCCTTGGTCGCCAAAATTCGCTCCCACTCTCACCTAAAGTTCTTGGGTTTCCACCAGCACATTGGTTCACAAATTTTTGCCGTCGAAGGCTTCATCGAGTCAACTAAGCGTTTGCTAGAACTTCACGCCCAAATGCTAGGTGGCGGAGACATTCCAGAAATCAACCTTGGTGGCGGTTTCGGTGTTAACTACACACTTGCCGACAACGCACCAAGCCTTGGATACTTTGCCGATGCCATTTCCGCCGTGGTCGCGGAGCAGTGTGCTGCACTGAAAATTCCGGTGCCAAAGTTGGCCTTTGAGCCAGGTAGATGGATTGCCGGCCCTGCCGGAATCACCCTTTACAACGTGGGAACAATCAAGGATGTCAAGGTCACCGATGGCCTGGCGCCAGCGATTCGCAAGTACGTTTCTGTTGATGGCGGCATGAGCGACAACGCTCGCCCAGCGCTTTACGAAGCCGAATATCACGTGACACTGGCCTCAAGAAATTCAACCGCCATGCCCGAATTAGCGCGTGTAGTTGGCAAACACTGCGAGAGTGGCGATATCGTTGTTCGTAACGACTATTTGCCGGGGGATGTTCAGCCGAACGATTTGCTTGCCGTTGCCGTAACTGGCGCGTATTGCTATTCGCTTTCGAGTAACTACAACTTCTTGACCCGACCACCTGTGGTGGCGGTTCGCTCAGGGCAGTCTCGAGTAATTATTCGAGGCGAGACCGAGGCAGACTTGTTTGCAAGAGATTTGAATTATCAGGCCACCCACGGCCGCACGAATGAGAGAAGTTAGACCGTGATCGAATACCGTCCGTTGCGCGTTGCGCTGCTTGGTGCCGGCTCTGTTGGCTCACAGGTAGCCAGATTGCTAATCGAAAACAAGGCCGAACTAGCGGCGCGCGTTGGTGCCGAACTTGAGTTGGTAGGAATTGCCGTTCGAGACCTAGACTCACCGCGCAATGCCGGTGTGCCTAAAGAGTTGCTGACACTTGATGCTGAGCCGCTCATTCTTGGCGCCGACATCGTAATCGAAGTAATGGGTGGCATCGAGCCGGCCCGCACCTACATTCTTCAGGCTCTCAACTCTGGTTCTGATGTCATCACTGCCAACAAGGCGTTGCTGGCAACCCACGGCACCGAGCTGTTTGACACTGCCGAGCAGGTTGGCGCCCAGCTTTACTTCGAAGCTGCCGTTGGTGGCGCGATTCCTATCATTCGCCCACTTCGCGAGTCTCTTGCCGGTGACAAAGTCAACCGCATCATGGGCATTGTGAACGGCACCACAAACTACATTCTTGACCGTATGGATTCAACCGGTGCATCTTTTGACGATGCCCTGGCTGAGGCTCAGGCGCTGGGTTATGCCGAGGCAGACCCAACCGCCGATGTCGAGGCTTTTGACGCAGCGCAAAAGGCTGCAATTCTTGCGTCGCTGGCATTCCACACCGAGGTTCCGCTAGACAAGGTCTACCGCGAGGGCATCACCAAGATCACTGCCGAGCAGATCAAGGCAGCTCAGCGCGACGGCTATGTCATCAAGATTCTTGCTATTGCTGAACGCATTGAGGCCAATGGCGGTGAAGCCGGTGTGGCCGTTCGCGTGCACCCAGTTTTGATTGACCGAACTCACCCATTGGGTGCCGTTCGTGGCGCATACAACGCCGTATTTGTTGAGGCAGAAGCTGCGGGGCAGTTAATGTTCTACGGTGCTGGTGCTGGTGGCGTTCAGACCGCGTCAGCAGTTCTCGGAGACCTAGTTTCTGCAGCCAAGCGCCATGTCGCAGGTGGCCCGGGTCTAGCCGACTCAGTACACGCCAACTTGCCAATCCTGCCAATCGACCGAGTGCACACCCGCTACCAGATCACCCTTGAGGTTACTGACCAGCCAGGCGTACTTGCCAAGATTGCCAACACCTTTGCTGAGCACCAGGTTTCAATTGAGACCGTGGAGCAGTCAGTGCGCCACAGCGATGGAAAGGCGGCGGCAACCGCTACCCTCGAAGTTGGCACCCACGAGGCCACCGATGCCTCATTGAGCGCAGTGGTCAAGGCACTCGCTGCAAGCGAATCAGTTGAATCTATTACTTCAGTAATCCGAGTAGAAGGAATCTAATGGCTCACCAATGGCGCGGAGTTATCCGCGAATACATCGATCGCCTGGACATCTCAGCCGACAACCCAATCATCACCCTCGGTGAAGGTGGAACCCCGTTGGTTGAGGCCCCGGCCCTAGCCAAGTTGGTTGGAGCAGAGCGCGTTCTTCTAAAGGTTGAGGGCATGAACCCGACCGGTTCGTTCAAGGACCGCGGAATGACCATGGCCGTTTCAAAGGCTGTTGGCCACGGTGCTCAGGCAGTTATCGCTGCTTCAACCGGAAACACTTCAGCGTCGGCAGCAGCCTACGCGGCGGCAGCTGGCATTCAGTCGGTAGTTTTGGTTCCAAAGGGCAAGATTTCGCTTGGCAAGCTAAGCCAGGCAGTGGCGCATAAGTCCCAGATTCTGCAGGTAAAGGGCAACTTCGATGACTGCCTCGACCTGGCTCGTGACTTGAGTGAGAACTACCCAGTGCACCTAGTGAACTCGGTCAACCCAGACCGAATCGAAGGCCAAAAGACTGGTGCTTTTGAGGTAGTCGACGCACTGGGCTTTGCCCCTGACTTTCACGTATTGCCTGTCGGCAATGCCGGAAACTACACCGCCTATTCAAAGGGTTACCGCGAGGACCTAAACGAGGGCCGCATCAAGGCTTTGCCAAAGATGTGGGGTTTCCAGGCTGAGGGCTCAGCTCCATTCAGCTTCGGCAACCCAGTCAAGAAGCCAGACACTATTGCGACCGCAATTCGAATTGGTAACCCAGCCTCGTACGATCTTGCGCTGGCTGCACGCGAAGAAACTAACGGCCAGTTTGGTTACGCCTCAGATGCCGAGATTCTTTGGATGCACCGATTCTTGTCGCAGGAGGTTGGCGTATTCGTTGAGCCTTCTTCAGCTACCGGTGCGGCGGGTCTGTTCAAGCACTCAAAGCGCGGCGAGGTCCCAGCCGGCTCAACCATCGTGGTTACCGTGACCGGTCACGGTCTGAAAGACCCGATGTGGGCTCTGAAAGATGCCCGCGGCAAAGAGATCAAGCCACAGGCTGTTGCCAACAAGGTTGAGGCCGTTGCTGAGCGTCTAGGTCTGAGCAAGAAGTAATCATGACATCACTCATCGGCAGAAAAGTAAGCGTCAAGGTTCCAGCAACTTCGGCAAACCTTGGCCCAGGTTTCGACACCCTCGGCATGGCGCTGTCTTACTACGATGAGCTAGTTGTCGAGGCTGTTCCCGGAGAGGGCGCCTTCGTCGAGGTTCACGGAGAGGGCGAGGGCGAGGTTCCGACCGATGCCTCAAACCTTGTAGTTCAGTCAATCGCGTTTACTTTCAAGAAGTTTGGCCAGGAGGTTCCTGGGCTGCGACTAACCGCAAAAAACATCATTCCGCACGGCCGCGGAATGGGTTCTTCAGGCGCTGCCGTGGTCTCCGGCATCGTGGCTGCCAAGGGGCTGCTCGAAGGCGTGGTTGAGATCAGCGATCAGGACCTGCTGGACATTGCCACTGAGCTCGAAGGCCACCCAGACAACGTTGCTCCAGCCCTGTTTGGTGGTCTAACCATCGCCTGGGAGGACGAGTCAGGCCCTCACCACAAGAAGCTGTTTGTGCACCGAGGCGTTTCACCGTTAGAACTCGTACCAAATCACAAAATGTCAACCGCTTTGGCGCGTTCGCTTCAGCCAGAGTCGGTTCCGCATGATGATGCAGTTTTCAACGTTTCACGGTCGGCCCTGCTGATTGCGGCTCTAACTCAGAGCCCAGAACTTCTGCTTGCTGCTACCGAGGACCGTCTGCACCAGGACTATCGCGCCGCGGCTATGCCAGAAACCTACTCTTTGGTTCAGCTCATGCGTGAGAACGGCCACGCGGCTGTTGTCTCGGGTGCAGGGCCATCGGTGTTGGTTCTAGCCAGCGATCCGGCTGAACGGCTTGAGGCTGCAAAGCTTGCTGCAAAACATTACCCAGACTGGAAGGCGCTGCTGTTGGCTGTGGACTTCAAGGGTGCTATTGTTGTAGCACACCAATAATTGGTGAAACCCGTAAATCTAATTACGG
>JBEEOK010000023.1:0-5246 GCA_041191645.1 Actinomycetota bacterium
TAGCAAACCGTCATACCGGTTTATTAGTTTCGGACGCACCCCGGCGACCGAGGTAATCGTTGACTCTGAGGCTATCTCTGGAGTGACAGCACTCGAGGCAGTGGGCCCAGCTGTTCAAAACATTGAAGCCAGCAAAACCTGCACTACTGCCGAATAGCCCTTCCCGCAGCACGACAAAAACTAGTTAGAGTGCGCCTCTAGACCCAGCTCAATCAGCTCATCGATAAGGTCTGGGTAAGCAATGCCTGACTCTTGCCAAAGCGAAGGAAACATCGATAGCGGGGTGAAGCCTGGCATGGTGTTGATTTCATTTACAAAGAAACCGTCGGCGGTCAAAAAGAAGTCGACACGACCCAGACCTTGGCAACCCAGCGACTCGAATGCCTGACGAGCAATCATCTGCATTTCAAACAACTGATCTTCAGTTAGGTCAGCCGGAATGATTAGATCTACCGAGTCTTCGTCTTGATACTTGGCCTCAAAATCGTAGAAATCACGGCCCGTCACCACAATCTCGCCGGCCACTGAAACGCGCGGGCGGGCACCATCACGGCCCGATAGCACGGCGCATTCGACCTCGCGGCCTACCAATCCGTGTTCCACCACAAGTTTGTTGTCATGTTCAAAGGCCAGGGCAACTGCATCGGCAAAGTCATTCCAGTCTTTTACCTTGGAGACACCGACCGACGAACCTGCGCGAGCTGGTTTTACGAAAACCGGGAGACCAAGAGCCCTAACCGCCTCGAGCGAAGACTCTGGGTCGCGCATCCAGTTGGCCTTGCGCACAACAACGTGCGGGGTTACCGGCACACCTGCATCTTGAAAAATGGCCTTGGTGAATTCTTTGTCCATGCCGGCGGCAGATGCCAACACACCGTTACCCACGTATGGAATTCCGGCAAGTTCTAGATACCCCTGGATGGTGCCATCTTCGCCAAATGGCCCGTGCAAAACCGGGAAGACAATGTCGACTGAACCCAAAGACGACTTTGACCCATCGATGCCAACGCGGTAAACCTGGCGGCTTCCGTCCATGGCAAATTCAATGCGGGAACCCTCATCTTCAACAACTGCAAGGTCACCTTTGCGCAAGGCCCAACGCTCAGCGTTGTCTTCAGCCGGAACAAATACTCCCTGCTTAGTAATTCCAACCGGAATTACCTCGTACTTCGTGCGGTCGATGGCACCAAGCACGCCGGCAGCGGTGGCACATGAAATTGAGTGTTCGCTAGATTTGCCACCGAACATCAAAACAACTTTTAGCTTGGCCATGATTATTCGCCAACCGGCCCGAGCGTGCCATTGGTCAAGTGAGGAGCAATGTCTTTTGGCTTTAACTTTCCCTCAAGCACCAACTGAACCTGCTCGACAATGGGCATTGAAACACCCTTGGCTTTGGCCAGCTGAAGAATTGGCGCAACCGAAGCAAGGCCCTCCGCGGTCTGCGACATGCGCTTTTGAACCTCTTTGAGCGTGTAGCCCTTGCCCAGCATTTCGCCGGCCTTGTGGTTACGCGAAAGCGGCGATTCAGAGGTGGCAATTAGATCGCCAAGGCCAGCCAAACCAACCATGGTCTGAGGCTCTGCGCCATAGGCAACCGAGAATCTGGTCAGCTCTGCCAACCCGCGAGTCATGATTGAGGCCTTGGTGTTTTCGCCATAGCCAACGCCGTTGACAATTCCAATTGCCACCGCGATCAGGTTTTTCAAGATGCCACCAAACTCAGTTCCAATTACGTCACTGTTGGTGAAAGTGGTGAAGTATTCGTTCGTTGCTGCTTGGGCTACTGCCTCGCGAGCTGCCCGGCTGGTGCTAGATGACACCGATGCGGTTGGCTGCTCTGCTGCAATTTCCAGCGAAAGGTTTGGCCCAGACACCACTGCAATTTGGTCAGCGGAAAAACCGGTTACCTGGGCAATTACCTCGCTCATGCGTAGGCCGGTCTCTTTTTCAACGCCCTTCATGAGGCTCACCAAAATTGCATTTTTTGGCAGCAGGGGCCCCCAGGCCTCAAGATTTGCACGCAGGGTCTGCGAAGGCACAGATAGAAAAACCTGCTCTGCACCAGATAGAACTTCAGCAACATCACTTGAAGCCTTTAGGTGGGAGGGCAGCGCAATGCCAGGCAGGTAGTCACCGTTGCGGTGATCCTCGTTAATCTCTTCAACCACGTCGTCACGACGAGCCCAAAGGGTCACATCGTTGGCGGGGTTATCGGCAAGCACTTTGGCAAAGGTAGTTCCCCAGCTACCAGCACCCATAACGGCAATCTTGGCCATGGTTACTTGCCCTCTTTCTTAAAGTTTCCCGATACGGCCTGGCCAGCTTTAACCGGGTCCCAAAGTTGAGCTGGGGCTTTCTCGCCCCGGAGCTGCTCAACCAATTTGGTAATTTCTGCCATCACGAGATCGGTGGCCTCGTGCAGTTCTGCTGGGGTGAGTTGGTTCTTGCGGTACTTATCAAGGTTGATTTCGTCGCCAACCAAAATTTTCACCGGCTTCCAGAAACCAGGGCGAAACTTGCTGCCGTACTGCGGCAAAACTTGCTCACTGCCCCACTGAGCCATTGGGAAGATTGGCACGTTAGTTTCAAGTGCCAAACGAATGGCGCCAGACTTTCCACGCATCGGCCACAGGTTTGGCTCGCGGGTCAAGGTACCTTCCGGAAAAATGGCAATGCTGTGGCCAGCCTCGAGGTAGGCGTTGGCCGCTCGCATTGGCGCGTCATTTCGGTGACCTGAACGATAAACCGGAATCTGACCAGCAGCTCGCAAAACCGCACCAACCACCGGAACCCGGAACAGGCCTTCCTTGGCTAAAAAGTGGGGTGCGCGCCGAAGCACAACGTAGACAAAATAGGCAACGGCTAGGGCATCAAGGTTGGTTACGTGGTTTGCCACCAAAATGTAAGGCGATTTCTTAGGCAGCTTTGAGTGCCCCTGAGGAACCACCTTGAACATCAGGCGCACAATCGGAATCAGGAATGAGGCAACTAAGGCCAAAACTGGGTTTAGCTCCGAAGAGGAAATCTTCGGCATAGGTAATTGCTTCTTTGGCTTTGCCATATTTGCCTATTCGCTATAGGTGAAATCGGCGCCAAGGTCGGTGAGCTTCTGCAAGAAGTGCTCGTAACCTCGAGAGATCAACTGAACATTAGTGACATTTGAGGTTCCCTGAGCTGCAAGTGCCGCCACCATGTGACTGAATCCACCTCGAAGGTCAGGAACTCGAATATCAGCCGCGTGAAGCTCAGTTGGGCCAGAAATAACGGCTGAGTGGTTGAAGTTGCGCTGACCAAATCGGCAAGCGGTTCCGCCAAGACACTCACGGTAAATCTGAATCTGCGCACCCATTTGCACCAGCGCGTCGGTGAAACCAAAGCGGTTTTCATAAACGGTTTCGTGAATAATCGAAAGACCCTTGGCCTGGGTAAGAGCAACCACAAGCGGCTGCTGCCAGTCAGTCATGAAACCTGGGTGAACGTCAGTTTCAAGCACCACAGGCTTTAGGTCGCCACCAGGGTGGAAGAAGCGAATGCCCTCGTCTTCGATTTCAAACGCGCCACCGACTTTGCGGTAAACGTTTAGGAACGTAGTCATTTCTTGCTGACGTGCGCCGCCAACAAAAATGTCACCCTTGGTAGCCAGAGCCGCACATGCCCATGACGCTGCCTCATTGCGGTCAAACAGAGCACGGTGGCTGTAGCCCTTGAGCTCTTTCACACCCTCGATACGAATCACGCGATCGGTGTCTACCGAGATGATGGCACCCATTTTTTGCAAAATGGCAATGAGGTCCATGATTTCTGGCTCAATCGCGGCACCCGAAAGCTCGGTCAAACCCTCGGCGCGGGTTGCCGTCAAAAGCACCTGCTCGGTGGCGCCTACCGATGGGTATGGAAGCTTGATCTTGGCGCCTTTTAGTCCTTTAGGTGCCGAAAGTCGGGTTCCGTTGTCGAGCTCTTCGATGACGGCACCAAAGTTTCGCAGCACCTCAAAGTGGTAGTCGATCGGGCGATCGCCAATGTGGCAGCCACCCAGACCTGGAATGAACGCCTCCCCCAGACGGTGCAACAGCGGGCCACAGAACAGGATTGGAATTCTTGACGAGCCGGCATGAGCATCAATGTCGACCATGCGAGCTGACGCAACATTGCTTGGGTCTAGGCTCATAACGCCATCGTCAGAGTGCGAAATTGCTACGCCGTGCAACTGCAACAAGCGCGAGACAATGTCAACGTCACTGATGAATGGAACGTCTTTTAGAACGCTTGGGGTCTCACCAAGCAGGGCAGCCACCATGGCCTTTGTGACCAGGTTTTTTGCACCCTTTAGGTCAACGCGGCCAATCAGCGGCTTGCCACCGGTAACGGTGATCTGGCTCATTGGAATCCTTAGTGCTTCACTGGAAGGGTCTTAGGCATCCAGGCTGGACGCTTGGCTTCAAAATCGGTGATTGCCTGCTCATTGCGCAGGGTCAGACCAATGTCGTCCAAGCCTTCTAGCAAGCGCCACTTTGTGTACTCATCGATGTCAAAGTGCACCACAAGGTCACCAATGCTCGCGGTCTGCTCAACCAAGTTGATGGTGATTGACGAACCCGGGTTGGCCTCAATAGCTGCCCAAAGTTTCTCAGTGTCTTCGTCGGTGATCTGGCCGGCAACTAGACCCTGCTTTCCGGCATTGCCTCTAAAAATGTCGGCGAATTTACTTGAAAGAACCGCCTTGAAACCGTAGTCACGTAAAGCCCAAACAGCGTGCTCACGGCTTGAACCAGTTCCAAAATCAGGGCCAGCGACCAATACCTGGCCGTTCTTATAAGGCTCTTGATTCAGAACAAACTCAGGGTCATTTCGCCAAGCCGCAAATAGTGCGTCGTCAAAACCAGTCTTGGTAATGCGCTTTAGGTAGACAGCAGGAATGATCTGATCAGTGTCTACGTTGCTGCGACGAAGCGGAACGGCAACGCCGGTGAAAACTTCAAACTTTTCCATTAGTTGCCTTCTTCAAGATCTGCAGGTGATGAGAGGGTGCCGCGAATTGCGGTAGCCGCAGCAACCAGAGGTGAGACCAAGTGAGTGCGAGCACCCTTGCCCTGACGGCCTTCAAAGTTGCGGTTTGAGGTTGACGCAGCGCGCTCGCCCGGAGCCAACTGGTCTGGGTTCATGCCCAAGCACATTGAACAACCGGCAAAACGCCACTCGGCACCAAAGTCTTTGAAGACCTTGTCTAGGCCCTCAGCCTCAGC
>JBEEOK010000024.1:0-7885 GCA_041191645.1 Actinomycetota bacterium
CAACTAGATCTTTCCCTGAAGCCTGACTTGGTGACTGAGTGCCAAATTCTTGGGGCTCAACATCAAATTCAACCTCGGCCCCGTGCAGCGCCGCAGCTTGCCTTAGGTGTTGAACGCCAACTACCTCAATGCCATCAATCAACTGCCCTTCAGCCAGGTTGGCTAGGGGAACAAAAGCCTTGATAAACCCTGCGTGCTTTGCTGCCAAGAGAGCCGGAAGCACACCGCGAACGCCCCTAATCTGACCATCTAGCCCCAATTCGCCCAGCAAGATGTGCTTTGGGTCTAACGCCACGGTTTGATTTGCAGCCAGAACTGCCATGGCTATGGCGAGATCAAAACTCGACCCTTGTTTTGGAACGGAAGCAGGCGAAAGGTTCACGGTAACCCTGCGGGCAGGCATGACCAAACCACTGTTGTGAATTGCCGATCGGACTCGGTCTTTGGCCTCTGACAACGAGGCATCAGGCAAACCCACCAACACGAATGATGGCAGGTTGCTGGAAATCTCAGCCTCGATCTCAATCACCGTTCCAGCCAGACCGAGAAGGCTTACACAATAACTCTTGGCTACTGGCACTAGAACACCTGCTTCAGGTGTTCAATAGCCACTTTTCCGTTGGATACCAAAACTGCAATAGCGTCAAGACGAACCTTGACACCAGAAACCTCGTGGGCGGCACACCATTCGGCTACCAACCGCCGCATTCGGGCAACTTTTGATGGAGTGATTGCTTCAAATGGGTGGCCATAGCCACTGCCGTTTCTAGTCTTTACCTCAACAAAGACGAACCGCCCACGGTCAAAAGCAATGAGGTCGATCTCACCGCTCGGCCCACGCCAATTACGTTCGACTAACCGGTAGCCATGGTCTTCTAGATAGGCGGCGGCGCGATCCTCGCCGTAAAGCCCAAGGGATTGTTTTTCGTTCACAGCTCAAGAGTGCCTTGAGACAGGTTCTGTGTGGTTGTAAGCAGGAAATCTGTGGAGAACTGTACTAGGTAGAAGGGGAATTACTCGCCGACGGCAAATTCCTTTGGAAGGTTAAAAGCGGCACCAGTTAATTCTTCAACGTTGACATCCTTGAATGTCAAAACTCGTACGGTTTTCACAAAGCGGTCGGTCCGGTAGATATCCCAAACCCAAACATCTTTCATGTTGAGTTCGAAATAGAAATCATTACCGGCATCTACACGCTGAAGGTCAACTTCGTTGGCCAAATAAAACCTGCGTTCGGTTTCGATCACGTATTTGAATGTTCCGACGATATCGCGATACTCGCGGTAGAGGGCCAGCTCGGCCTCTCTGTCGTAGTCGTCAAACTCGTTTTCTTCCATGCCTAAAGTCTATTCACCAAGACCGGTTAACTGACCGCCAGCCAAAATCTTCGTAAGCCAGGTGATTCGGTGCTCTGGCGAAGGCCCCAAAGTTTTCAATGCCCCGATGTGCGCTTCAGAGGCATACCCCTTGTGCCCCTCGAAGAGGTAGCCCGGCACTTTTTCGGCGAGTGAAATCATGAGGTTATCCCTGGCAACTTTAGAAATCACCGATGCAGCCGCTACGCTGACACAGTCACGGTCAGCCTTAGTCTGCACAATAACAGGGATGCCACTGGCCATGTCTCCCAGCCAGTTATGTGAGCCATCAAGAATGATGGTTGCACCATGCTCAACAATTTGGGCTCTTAAGTGCGGCGCAGCTAAGAGCAAATCGAGCGCCTGGGCGCCGGCACCGGCTAACGCAGCCACTATGCCTCTGGCATCAATCTCAGCAGCTGAAACCATTCCGACAGCGGAACCAGACACCCACCCTGCAACTGACTCTACGATCTGATTGCGCACCTTTTCGCTGATCATTTTGGAGTCGCAAAGTTGCGCAGGCCAGGGCGACTGAGCTCGAGGGTCTTCTCGGTCAATAATCGCAACGCCAACTGCCACCGGCCCGGCTATGGCTCCACGACCAACCTCATCCATGCCGATAACAAACCTAGACCCAGCAGCCCAAAGCTGCTTCTCCAAGTTAAGGCTTGGGAACGTCTTTGAAGACATCGGGGTGGTTGTCAAGGAATTGCCAGTTACTAAAAGGCCAACTGACTACGAAGGCGCGCCCAACCACGAATTCTTTGGACACGAACCCTTTGCTCGGAAGATCACCGTGGTACCGAGAGTCTTGGCTGTTCGCGCGGTTGTCACCCATGACCCAAATGGACCCCTCGGGCACGACCACATCGAAGTCAACAGTCGAAGGCTCTGAGCCAGGGGCAATGTACGACTCGGAAATCGCCACACCGTTGATGGTCAGCTTGCCGTCTGCATCGCAGCAAACCACGTGGTCACCTGGCAACCCAATAACACGTTTGACCAAGTGTTGGCTACTGTCTGGAGCGGTCAGCCCAAAGGCCGAAAGAAACCAGTCAATTCCAGCAGAAACTGGATCTTTCTCGGCAGGCACTACTGAACCCAGCCAACCACCAGGATCCTTAAAAACCACAACATCTCCGCGCTGGAGCGGAATGACGTCTGGAACTAGCTCATTCACAATAATTCGATCGTCAATTTGCAGTGTCTCTAGCATCGAACCGGATGGAATAAAGAAGGATCGAATCAGAAAAGTCTTGATTAACAAGGAAAGCACCAACGCAGTTCCAACAATCACAACTAAGTCGACTAAGAAAGAAACAAAGATGTTTTTTCTAAACCGCTTTAGTTTTGACTGAAAGAAGTTGCGTGGTGCTTTGCTTTGCGGGCTTACAAACTGCCCGAGGTTTTTCATACGCTTAGCGTATTAGATGTTGTCGCGCTTTTCGGCAATCTTGGCCTTCTTACCGCGTAGGTCGCGCAAGAAGTAAAGCTTCGCACGGCGAACGTCACCGCGGGTCACTACCTCGATCTTGTCGATTACTGGTGAGTGCACTGGGAAAGTACGCTCAACACCAACCTGGAAAGAAACCTTACGAACGGTAAAAGTCTCGCGCACTGACTCGCCTGAACGACGAATTACGATGCCCTGGAAAACCTGGACACGGCTGCGGTTACCTTCGATGATGTTTACGTGAACCTTAACGGTGTCACCAACGCGGAAAGCTGGAATGTCTGAACGTAGAGACGCTGCATCTACTGAATCAAGAATGTGCATTTTGAATCACTCTCTGTCACTGCACGCAGGTCAACGACGGGTTAGATAATCGATTTGCTGTCCTGGCGCCAGGCTCCCCTGCGGCAGAGCATAAAGTGGCAGACAACTTTGCTAGTCTAGCCGGGCCAAACTCATCTGGCAATCAGCGGTTGACTACTTATCCAATAAATCTGGGCGAACGCGACGGGTGCGTTCAATTTGCTGCTCACGGCGCCACGCAGCAATGGCGGCATGGTTTCCACTAGTCAAAACCTCGGGAACGTTAAAACCTCGCCAGGATGCTGGCTTGGTGTAACTGGGGTATTCAAGCAGTCCGTCTGAATGGGACTCCTCAACCAAGCTCTCCGAATTACCAATAACTCCAGGGATCAACCTGACGATTGCCTCTGTCATGGCAATTGCTGCCACCTCACCACCATTTAGCACATAGTCACCGAGGCTAATCAGGCGCACCTTTGCCTTGGTTGACGCATAATCGACCACTCTTTGGTCTATGCCTTCATAACGGCCGCAGGCAAAAACAATGTGTTTCTCATTGGCTAATTCATAAGCTGTGGACTGCTTGAATTGCTCGCCTGCCGGCGAGGTAAAGATTACGGTGCAGTCACCATCGGCTGGCAAAATCTCATCAAAAGCCTCACCCCATGGTTCCGGCTTCATGAGCATTCCTGCTCCGCCACCATAAGGGCTGTCATCAACAGTTCGGTGCTTGTCGTGGGTGTATTCTCGCAAATCATGTGCGTGGAACTCGATTAGGTTCTTTTCTCGGGCTTTTCCAAGCAGAGATAGGTCAAGTGCGTTGAAGTAGTCAGGAAAAATCGTGACAGCATCGATGCGCACGGCTAGGCCTCTGGAAGCTCTTCGAACAAGCCGCCTGGCGGGGTGATTGTTATCTCACCGGCGGTTACGTCAACGGTTGGCACAAATGCCTTAATGAAAGGCAACAAAACCTCATCTGCCTCTGTCTTGATTGCCAGACAGTCTTGGGCAGGCAAGTGATCAACACGGGCAACTTTGCCGATTTGCACGCCATCGCGAATAACCTTCAGCCCAATCAGCTGGTGGTCATACCAAGCGTCAGGCTCTTCTGGCAGAACCTCAACGTCGGCATCAACCAACAAAATGGCTTTGATTAGGGTTTCGGCTGCGTTGCGGTCTTCCGCCTCGTTAAGGAATAGAACCGGAGCCTGGTTGTAGTATCGAAGCTCTTTTACGGTTACGGTCTTGCCGAACCAAGGTGAGGTGTCAGGGACCTGAAGCTTCAGAACAGCGCCGGGCGCAAAGCGCACATCAGGGCTATCTGTATATAGTTCGAGTTTAAAAGCTCCTTTTAGGCCGTGGGCCTTGACCAGACGGCCAACTCGGAGCGTTGTCTTGCTAGAAATCTGTGTCCACCACGTCTACGCGGACTTTTTTGCCATCGGCTAGGGCATTCACAAGAGTGCGAAGTGCCTTGGCGGTGCGGCCGTTGCGCCCGATCACACGACCCAGGTCATCTGGGTGCACGTGAACCTCAAGCAAGTCTCCTCGCGAGGTTGATCGTGCAGTCACGGTTGCGTCGTCAGGATTGTCGACGATTCCCTTGACTAGGTGTTCGAGCGCAGCAGCCAGCACTTAATTAAGCCTCTTCGTTTACGGCAGCTTCTTCAGCAGCAGGAGCCTCTGGGGTCTCGTCTGCGGCTTCAGCAACTGCGTCTTCGATAACCTGAACTGCTTCTTCAGCAGCGTCGGCAGCTTCAGCAATAACATCTTCAGCAGCTGGAGCTGCCTCTTCTACTACTGGTGCAACCTTGATCTCAGCCTTTGGGCGAAGAACGGTCTTCTTAGCGCCGTCAACAACGAATTCTGCCTTAGCAGCCTTGGTCTGAACGGTGCTCTTTGCAGTCTTGTCGCCCTTTGATGCCTGTAGGTCACCGGTGAGCTTTAGTAGAACAGCTACCTGCTCGGTTGGCTGTGCGCCAACGCCTAGCCAGTACTGAGCGCGCTCAGAGTTGACCTCGATAAGTGATGGGTTTTCGGTCGGTACGTAACGACCAATTTCCTCGATTGCGCGACCGTCACGCTTGGTGCGTGAGTCTGCTACAACGATGCGGTAGTGCGGCGTACGGATCTTTCCGAGACGCTTCAAGCGGATTTTTACAGCCACGATTGCTCCTGATTTTCGTAATGGTGCGAACGTTCAACCGTGAGCGTGGGGGCACACTCGGTGAAAAAGCTCTAGGGGTTGTCGTAAACGTTTGGTTAGAGGGTCAAACGGCGACAACCGCTCTATTCTGCCAGAAAAAAGCCATAAGCGCTAGTTTCTGGAATGGTTTTGAAACCTAGTTTCCCAATCCAAAAGCTGAACCGGCGGCACCTGGCTCATTTGAAGCGGCGCTCTTGCCCGAGATCCTCGCGGCTTCCTCTGCTGCTCGTTTGGCTGGATTTCCAGACTTGGAGACCTTCTTCTTGTCTTTCGACTTGCTCTTGCCTGAACCGAAACCACCCATGCCCTGCATCGGCGGCATACCGGGCATCTGCGGAACGCCACCCTTGGCCACGGTCTTCATCATCTTGGCGGCCTGTTCGAAGCGGTTGACCAGGGAGTTCACATCGGTGACGGTCATGCCCGAACCCTTAGCAATTCGGGCTCTGCGTGAACCATTCAGAATTTTTGGCTGGCGGCGCTCAGCTGGGGTCATCGACCGAATAATTGCCTCGGTACGGTCAATCTCTTTCTCGTCAAAATTATCTAACTGCTGACGCATTTGACCGGCGCCCGGCATCATCGCCAACATGCTCTTCAGCGATCCCATCTTGCGCAGCTGCTGCATTTGCTCCATGAAATCCTCGAGCGTGAAGGCATCTTTGGCCAATTTGGCCGCCATAGCCCTAGCCTCGGCTTCATCGAAGGTTTTTTGAGTCTGTTCAATGAGGCTTAGAACGTCACCCATGTCAAGAATGCGGCTTGCCATGCGGTCTGGGTAGAACGGCTCAAACGCGTCCACGCCCTCACCGTTCGAAACAAATATAATTGGCTTTCCGGTCACCGATGCCACCGACAGTGCGGCACCACCGCGGGCGTCACCATCGAGCTTGGTCAGCACCACACCAGAGATGCCAACGCCCTCGTCAAAAGCCTTAGCCACATTTACAGCATCTTGACCAAGCATGGAGTCAACAACAAATAGCACTTCATCTGGATCGACTGCGTTGCGGATATCCACGGCCTGTTGCATGAGCTCTTCATCAACACCCAGGCGGCCAGCGGTGTCAACGATCACTACGCTGAACATCTTTTGGTTGGCATGCTTGATTGCGTCTTGGGCTACCTTGACTGGGTTGCCAATGCCGTTGCCAGGCTCCGGGGCAAAAACCGGCACATCAACGCGCTCACCAACAACCTGAAGCTGGTTCACAGCGTTTGGGCGCTGCAAGTCAGCAGCCACCAAGATAGGGGTCTGACCTTGATCCTTTAGCCACTTGGCTAGTTTTCCGGCCAGCGTGGTCTTACCTGCACCCTGTAGACCGGCCAACATGATTACGGTAGGTGGGTTCTTGGCAAAAGACAGCTTCTTTTGCTCGCCGCCCAGAATGGTCACGAGTTCATCGTTAACAATCTGCACTACCTGCTGCGCTGGGTTTAGCGCCTTCGAAACCTCATCGCCAAGTGCGCGGTCTCGAACTGCGGTGGTGAATGACTTGACCACCTCAAGCGCCACATCGGCTTCAAGGAGAGCGCGGCGAATCTCGCGCAGGGTGGCATCGATGTCGGCAGGGCTCAAACGACCCTTGCTGCGCAGATTCTTGAACGTGTCAATTAGACGATCTGAAAGATTTCCGAACATTCGGGTTCCTAACTAACTAGTCCGCGTGCAAATTCACGCGCATCAAAAAACGCAAAGTCATTTATGCCTTCGCCCACGCCAACCAACTTGACCGGAATGCCGAGTTCGCGCTGAATGGCAAAAACAATTCCGCCCTTCGCGGTTCCATCGAGTTTGGTCAAAACCACTCCCGTTACTTTGGCAACCTCTGCAAAGGCCTTGGCCTGCACTAGTCCGTTTTGCCCGGTGGTGGCATCCAACACCAATAGCACTTCAGAAATTTGCGCTTGCTTTTCAATAACCCGGCGAATTTTGTCAAGCTCGCCCATAAGGTCGGTTTTGTTCTGAAGGCGACCGGCAGTGTCAATAATCACAATGTCTGCATCGGCCTTGATTGCGGCTTCAACTGATTCGAAAGCAACAGATGCAGGGTCTTGCCCCTCTTGCTTAGGCCTGATCAGTTGGGCACCCGCACGCTCAGCCCAGGTAGCTACTTGATCAACCGCTGCGGCACGAAAGGTGTCGGCAGCCCCGATGAAGACCTTCCAATCCCCCTCGGTGAGCCAGTTAGAGAGTTTGCCTATGGTTGTGGTTTTGCCCACACCGTTAACCCCTACAACGAGGAACACATAAGGCAGTTTGCCATCCGACAGATTCAGGGCAGCGTCTTCACGCTCGAGGTTTTCAGCGATAACGTCGCTAAGAATTTGCTTGAGCTCCTGTTCGGTTTGCGCTGCAACTGCTTTGGCGCGGCTCTTGACCTCGGCCACAATTTGCACCGATGCATCGAGACCAAAATCAGCCTGAATCAAGATGTCCTCGAGATCATCTAGATTGGCTGGATCAAACTTGATTCGACTAAATAGGGATCGAATACCTTTTCTGGCCGAACGTTTTGGAAGTTCAACCGCCACCAGACTCTCGTCCACTTCTGGCTCAAACTG
>JBEEOK010000025.1:0-14628 GCA_041191645.1 Actinomycetota bacterium
GTTCAGGCAACCCCTTGGTACCTTGCTCTGCTAGGAACCTTGCTGCCTTTCATCATCATTGGCGCAATCTTCTGGTTCCTGATGTCTGGCTTGCAGGGTGGCAACAGCCGGGTTATGAACTTCGGCAAGTCCAAGGCCAAGTTGATCAGCAAAGAACAGTCAAATGTGACCTTTGCCGATGTTGCCGGCGCTGACGAAGCACTTGAAGAATTACAAGAAATCAAAGAGTTCTTGAAAGAGCCTGAAAAGTTCCAGAAGCTTGGCGCCAAGATTCCACGCGGTGTTTTGCTTTACGGCCCTCCGGGAACCGGTAAGACCCTGGTTGCCAAGGCTGTTGCCGGCGAGGCAGGCGTGCCATTCTTTGCAATCTCTGGTTCAGACTTTGTTGAGATGTTTGTTGGTGTGGGTGCTTCTCGCGTTCGCGACCTGTTTGACCAGGCCAAGCAGTCTGCTCCGGCAATCATCTTTGTTGACGAGATCGACGCCGTTGGTCGCCACCGTGGCGCCGGCATTGGTGGCGGAAACGACGAGCGCGAGCAGACCCTGAACCAGCTTTTGGTTGAGATGGATGGTTTCGACTCAAAGACCAACGTCATCTTGATTGCGGCCACCAACCGCCCTGACATTCTTGACCCAGCGCTGCTTCGCCCTGGCCGCTTTGATCGCCAGATTGGCGTGGGTGCCCCTGACCTTCTTGGTCGCGAGCAGATTCTTAGAGTGCACGCCAAGAACAAGCCAATCTCAGCCGATGTTGATATGGCCTCAGTAGCCCGCCGCACCCCTGGCTTTACCGGTGCAGACTTGGCCAACGTTTTGAACGAGGCTGCGCTTTTGACTGCCCGCCAAAACGAGAAAGAGATCTCTGCCGCAACCCTTGACGAGGCGATTGACCGTGTCATTGGTGGCCCACAGAAGAAGTCTCGTTTGATGCAAGACAAAGAGCGCCTGAACACCGCCTACCACGAGGCTGGTCACGCACTAGTTGCAGCGTCACTTAACCACAGCGACCCAGTTTCTAAGGTCACCATTCTTCCGCGTGGTCGTGCCTTGGGTTACACCATGGTGCTGCCGCTCGAAGACCGCTACAGCGTTTCTCGCAACCAGTTGCTCGACCAAATTGCCTACGCAATGGGTGGCCGAGTTGCCGAAGAAATCGTCTTTCACGACCCAACAACCGGCGCCTCAAATGACTTTGAGAAAGCCACCAACATTGCTCGTGAGATGGTTACCAAATACGGTTTCTCGGCTCAGTTGGGAGCCATGAGTATTGGTGGCGGTGGCGAAGTTTTCATTGGCCGCGACATGGCCCAGGCTCGCGAGTACTCAGATGCCACTGCTTTGCAGATCGACAACGAGGTGCGCGCAATTCTTGACGCTGCTCACGACGAGGCTTACAAGGCACTGACTGTAAACCGCAAGGTTCTTGACGCCATGGCTAAAGAACTTATGGAGCGCGAAACTCTTCAGGCCGAGGACATTGCCGAGATTTTCAAACCGGTCAAGAAGCTTCCTCAGCGCCCACTTTGGCTTTCAAAGAAGACCCGCCCAGTCTCAAAGCAGGGCCCAATCGCCATTCCGGTTAAAGGTTCTTCTGCGGCCAAAGAAAAGGCCGCTAAAGCAGAGGCAGCCAAGGCCGCAACTGCCACCGCCAAGAAACCAGCAACTCGAAAGCCTGCTGCTAAAACCACTACCCGCAAACCGGCTGCGCCAAAGAAGACCGACGAGTAGCCAGTGGTAGATTCTGCACGCATTCAAGCAGCGGTAGTTGAGCTCATCTCAGCTATTGGAGAAGACCCAACGCGCAGTGAGCTTTTGGCCACCCCGCAAAAGGTTGCTGAAGCGTATGCAGAGTTTTTCAAAGGCGTCGGCGCAGATGCCGCGGCAACATTAGCAGACACCTTTGAGGCCGAACACAATGACGTTGTGATTTTGAAAGACATTGAGTTTGTCTCAATGTGTGAGCACCATTTGTTGCCTTTTACCGGAATTGCCCACATTGCCTACCTGCCTGATGACCGAGTAATCGGCCTGGGCAGATTGCCAAAGCTGGTGGAGGTTTTGGCCGCCCGCCCTCAGCTTCAAGAAAACCTAACGGCTCAAATCGCTGACCACCTCGAGACCGGCCTAGGCACAAAGGGCGTGGTCGTAGTCATCCAGGCTCGTCACCACTGCGTGGTTTCACGCGGTGCTCGCCAACCAGAGGCAAACACCGTGACCATGGCAACCCGGGGTTGCTACTCAGAGCCGGCCGCTCGCGCCGAGGTAATGGGTCTAATCTCCAAGTGAGGTTGGGGCAGTAGATGAGCTTTACTAGGCCTTTAGTTATGGGCGTGCTGAATGTCACGCCAGATTCCTTTAGTGACGGCGGCGAGTACACCACCGTTGAGGCGGCTCTAGACCACGCCAAGCTCCTCATTATGGGCGGGGCAAACATCATCGACATCGGTGGTGAGTCCACGCGTCCAGGCGCCGACCGGGTAGCCCCCGAAATTGAACTCTCGAGAGTTGTGCCAGTAATTGAAGCAATCGTGGCAGAGTTACAGCGCATTGATCGCCGCGATGTTCAAATCAGCATTGACACCATGAATGCCTCAACTGCACTGGCCGCTGTTGCCGCGGGTGCGTCAATCATCAATGATGTGTCCGGCGGCCTGGCCGACGAAAAAATGTTTGGGCTTGCCGCTGCATCGGGCGCCAAATTGGTGATTTCTCATTGGCGTGGGTTTAGCAATGAAATGCAAAACAATGCCCAGTACCTTGATGTTGCCCGCGAGGTTGCCATCGAGCTAGAGGCCAGAGTGGCTGCCGCGGTTTCAGCTGGGGTGCGCCGCAATCGAATCATTGTTGACCCAGGCTTGGGCTTCGCCAAAGACATGCAGCAGAACTGGCAATTGGTGGCCCGCCTTGACGAGCTAGAGAAGCTTGAACTACCGATCTTGGTTGGCGCTAGCCGCAAGCGTTTTATTGCCGGTGCGCTCGAGGCCGGCCTTGAGCCAGATGCCGCAGAGGTTTCTAACCAGCGCCGAGACCTGGCCACGGCAGTGCTAACGGCACTCTTGCTGCAAAGAAAAATTTGGGGTGTTCGCGTGCACAACGTAATTGCCACCAGCGATGCAATTGCCGTGGTCGAGGCATTGCGAAACAGCTCTGAACAGGGGCAGAGTTAGAGCATGGCTTCGCAAAAGAATTACAAGATCAAGCTCACGGGGCTTGAGGCATTTGCCCACCACGGAGTCTTTGATTTTGAGCGCGAAAACGGTCAGCTTTTTGTGATTGATGCCACAGTTTGGGTGGCGCCTGGTGCGGGTGGTTCTGCTTTGGCCCTCGGCGATGACCTGAATAAAACTGTTCACTATGGCGAATTGGCGGATGCCATCGTTAAAAACGTTCAGACCGAACCGGTTGATCTAATCGAAACCCTGGCCGACCGCTTGCTGCAGCTGGTTCTAAATTTCGGTGGCCCGGCAAATTTGGTAGCTAAAGCAAAGGTCACCGTGCACAAGCCAAATGCACCAATCGCGCACAAATTTGCCGACGTCTCGGTGACCGTCAAGGGCAAACAAAAAGCCCACGGCAAAGAATCAACTTGGATCGAGGCATAATCCGTGGCCGAATCAGTGAAGGCAATTTTGGGCCTAGGTGGCAACCTGGGCAAACGTCGCAAGACCATTCGTTCAGCGCTAAAGGCGTTGGCGGTGACCCCAGGCATCAAGGGTGTCTTGTGTTCACCGCTGGTTGAATCGGTGGCAGTAACCGAGGCCGGCAAAGACGACAGCAAGCCAAATTATCTAAACGGCGTGGTGCGAATTGAAACCACCCTTAAGCCAAAAGAGTTGCTTAACGAGATTCGCCGCATTGAGACCGAACACGGGCGCATTCGTCTAGAGCGCTGGGGCTCACGAACCCTGGACATTGACATCATTACCTACGGCAATGAAATTAAGTCTGGAAAAGAACTTACGTTGCCACACCCTCGAGCCTCAGAGCGAGCCTTTGTTTTGGTGCCTTGGGCGCTGCTTGAGCCAGATGCGGTGTTGCCTGGGTACGGGTTAGTGCGAGACCTAGCCGAGCCAGTCAAAGATCAGGTTTGGTTGGTTCGATGAAGGTCACCAGAATTCCAAACTTGGTTGCGTGGTCCGTGCTGGCTGCAACCGGCGGTTATTTGGCGCCCAAGTTTCTAGTTGCCAATGGCGGCCAGGTGCCGGTGGCAACCTTCAGTTTCATTCTCACGTTGCCTTTGATCTCAATTATTTTGCTGGTCTTTGCGCTGCCGATGATTCGTAGATACCGTGCTGGCTCACCGGCTGCAGCTAAAAGCAAACCAGCCTCAAGCTTGGCGAAACCAAGCGGATTACTAAACCCGTTTTATGCCGTACGTGTTGTTCTGTTGGCCAAAGCCACTGCCATCGCCGGAGCCATTTTCTTGGGTTGGCAGTCCGGGGTGCTTTGGTTTCAAGTTTCGTCACCGGTGATCACTGAGAAGGTCTGGCCAAATTTGGCTGCGCTGATCGGTGCAATTGTCATGGTGGTTGTCGGCATTGTGATTGAGCGAGTGTGCCGCATTCGCGATGGCGGCGATGCTGCAGCCCCTAAGTCAGAGGGCAAGAGCGCAGGCTCGGGCGCCGAGGTAAACCCAGCTTGAATAACGGAAGACTTTCAATTGGCGTAGTTGGTGCGGGCCCAGTTGGTTCAATTTTGGGGACAGCCTTGGCTGCTGCCGGCCACAACCTTGTGGGTTTTGCCACCACTGATCAGCAGAACATTGAACGCCTAGATGCTTTGCTGCCGGGCGTTTTGGTTAAGCAAATTCCCGAGTTAATTGCCAAGGCCGATCTGGTCTTGCTCGCCGTTCCGGCTGATCAACTCGAACCCCTAACCACCGGGATAGCCGAGGCAGGCCTATGGCGGGCGGGGCAATTGGTTGCTCACACCGCCGGGCAGTTTGGCTACGGTGTGCTCTCGGCCGCTGCAAAAGCAGGTGCAATTCCACTGGCCATTCACCCGGCCATGAGCTTTACCGGCACCAGCATTGACCTAGTGAAGATCCGCGAGAGTTACTTTGCTGTGGCTGCACCAAACATTGCCCTGCCAATCGCCCAAGCCCTGGTTATTGAAATCGGTGCCGAACCCGTTGAGGTGCCTGAGGCAGACCGAGCCAATTATTTTGAAGCGGTGAGTGTGGCCACATCATTCTCAAGATTGGTGGTCAATCAAGCAATCGGCTTGCTCGAAAACCTTGGCCTTGAAAACCCGCGCGGGCTGATCGGGCCGCTCATTCGTAGCTCGGTGGAGCAGGCCCTTGCCGACGGGCACCAACCGATTGACCCAGAAGAGTTGCTGGCCTAATGCACATTTCAAACACCGCCGCCGATCTTGCCACTCAGGTTTCTGCCGCTCGTTCGGCCGGCAAGAGAATTGCCCTCGTGCCAACCATGGGTGCTTTGCACGCTGGGCACATCTCGCTAATTTCGGCCGCCAGAAAGCACGCTGATTTTGTGGTGGTTTCAATCTTTGTGAACCCGCTCCAATTTGGTGCTGGTGAAGACTTTGATCGCTACCCGCGCACCTTCGAGGCCGATGCTGAGGCCTTGGCTGCTGTGGAGGTTGATGTTCTATTTGCTCCACCGGTTGACGAAATTTACCCAGAAGAGGCGGGCGGGGTAAACGCCAAGCCAACCAAGTCAGCTGGCCCGGTTGGGCTCGTTCTCGAGGGCGCGGCAAGGCCGGGGCACTTTGACGGCATGCTCACTGTGGTGGCCCGGCTGTTCGATCTTGCCAAGCCAGACTTTGCAGTTTTTGGTCAAAAAGACGCCCAACAGCTGTTCCTCATTCGCCGAATGGCCAGGGCAGATTATCCAGCGCTGCAGATTGTGGCGGCCCCCACCGTGCGTGAGCCGGGTGGCTTGGCCATGTCTAGCCGCAACACATATTTGAGCGAGGCCCAACACAAAACCGCCGAGATTATTCACCAGGGGTTGCGGGCAGCGCACAACTCAGCAAGCAGCCCAGCCGCTGCCATTCAAGCTGCCCAAGACCAGTGGCTGCAGTTTGAGGCAGGCCAAACCTTATCTTCTGGGCAGCCAGAGGCTAAACTTGACTACGTCAGCCTTGTTGATGCCGAAACCTTTGAACCCGTAACTGAATCTTTTCACGGCCGGGCACTGATGTTGGTTGCGGTGCTAGTCGGAAAAACACGACTTATCGACAACATTGAAATCACTTTTTAGGAGCACGCGTGAGCGACGAAATCGTCTCAGTTGAGAACGAAGAACAAGACCTGCCTGAGCAAATTGCGGTGCGTCTTGCCAAGCGCGAGCGCCTAAATGAGTCTGGCGATGCCTACCCGGTTAGCGTGCCGGTCACCCACACCATTGATGGTGTCCGTGCTGCCTACCCAGACCTTGAAATCGATGTTGCTACCGGCGACAAAGTTGCTTTGGCTGGCCGAATTGTGTTCCAGCGCAACACCGGAAAACTCTGTTTTGCCACGCTGCAGGCCGGTTCGGGTCAGCGCATTCAGGCCATGCTGTCACTCGACAAGGTTGGTCAAGAGCGCCTAGATGAGTGGAAAGAGCTCGTTGACCTTGGTGACCACGTTTTTGTTTCAGGTGAAGTAATCACCTCAAAGCGCGGCGAGCTTTCAATTCTTGCCGACGAGTGGCTGATGGCTGCAAAGACCATTCGCCCGCTGCCAAACCTGCACAACGAGCTTGGTGAGGAATACCGGGTTCGTCACCGCTACGTTGACCTAATCGTTCGCGACCGTGCCCGCGAGGTAGTGCAGATTCGCTCTAAGGTCATGCAGTCATTGCGCCGCACCTTTGAGCATGAGAACTTCATTGAGGTTGAGACCCCAATGCTGCAGACCATTCACGGTGGAGCATCGGCACGCCCATTCAAGACCCACTCAAACGCTTTTGACACTGAGCTGTTTTTGCGCATCGCACCAGAGCTGTTCCTTAAGCGCGCTGTGGTCGGTGGCATCGATCGCGTCTTCGAGATCAACCGCAACTTCCGCAACGAGGGTGCCGACCGCACTCACTCGCCTGAGTTTGCCATGCTTGAGTCGTACCAGGCCTACGGTGACTACAACTCAATTGCCGACCTAACTCAGAAGCTGATTCAGAATGCCGCCATGGATGTCTTTGGCACCCACCAGGTAGAGCTCGAAGACGGCGAGATTAACGACCTCGGTGGCGAGTGGCCACGCATCTCAATGTATGAGTCACTGTCAGAGGCTTGTGGTCAAACCATCACTCCAGAAACTTCAATTGCTGACCTCAAAAAGTTGGCTGCCTCGGTTGAGATTGAGATTGAGCACCCACTACACGGCAAGTATGTAGAAGAGCTTTGGGAGCACTTTGTAAAGGGCAGCCTGGTCAAGCCAACCTTTGTGATTGACTTTCCGGTTGACACTTCACCGCTTACTCGCGACCACCGCTCAAAGCCTGGCGTGGTTGAAAAGTGGGATCTCTACATTCGCGGTTATGAGCAGGCCACCGGTTATTCCGAGTTGGTTGACCCTGTTATTCAGCGCCAGCGTTTTGTTGAGCAGGTTACCTTGGCTGCTGCCGGTGACCCAGAGGCCATGAAGCTTGATGAAGACTTCTTGAAGGCCCTTGAGTTTGGCATGCCGCCTTCTGGTGGAATGGGCATGGGCATTGACCGTCTGCTAATGAGCCTCACCGGTCTGGGCATCCGCGAGACCATCATGTTCCCACTGGTCAAGTAGGCAAACTCTCAGGTTAGAAAGTTAGAGTCAAGACATGGATCTACAAATTCTCTGGGATGCACTGGTGTCACTGATTCCGCCAGTATTCGTTGGCGGTATTTTCTGGGTAATGATGCGCGGCATTCTGCGCGCTGACTCAAAAGAGCGCCAGGTCTACCAAGACATGGAAGCTGAGATTCGCGCCGAGCGCGCCGCTAAATCTGAGTAATTAGGCCCACAGGGCTAATCTAATTGCTGCCTCAATCGGGGTAGTCCAGACATTTATTTATGCGCATTTCCGCGCCATTTCTGGGCTAAATCTGTTCAAAAAATAAATAAATCCTCAACACGCCGACACGATTGGCGAAACTACATCTAGTGTCATAAACTGATGCAACAACTAAATAAGCTAATTTTCGGTAAAAACCCGCTAAATCAAGGGTTTACCGAACATCGCAGAGACGCGGTGGCTCGGGGGAATGGCTTAGAGGTGCAAAAACAGTTCTTTAGAGGAGAGATTTATGACTATCACCGTTTACACACTGCCTTCATGCGTTCAGTGCGACAGCACCAAGAAGCTGCTTGACCGCAAAGAACTTGAGTACGTTTCTGTTGACATGAGCGAGGACGAAGCAGCCCTAGAGCTAGTCAAGTCACTTGGCTATGCACAGGCTCCAGTAGTTGTTGCTGGCGACAGCCACTGGTCAGGTTTCCGCCCTGACAAGATCTCAGCACTCGGCGCAGCCTAAACAACGGCCATGCTAGAGGTCGTTTACTTTTCAAACGTCTCTGAGAACACCAAACGCTTCGTTGAGAAGTTGAATGTTCGGGCTCACCGAATTCCACTTCACGCATCAGAACCACCGCTCCAGGTAACCAAACCGTATGTGCTTATCTCTCCCACATACGGAGCCGGAGACGACATGACCAGCGTTCCAAAGCAGGTAATTCGGTTTCTCAACGACCCTGAAAACAGAAAATTGGCAAAAGCGGTCATCGCAGCTGGAAACACAAACTTCGGTGACAAGTACTGCAGAGCCGGCGAGATCATCTCGCTCAAGCTTCAGGTACCCCTGATTTACAAATTTGAATTATTAGGCACCCCGCACGACGTGGAAGCCGTAGAAGAAAAGATGGAACGACTGTGGAAAACACTCTGATTGAATCTGCCCCTCGCACTGGTTACAGCTACCACGAGCTAAACGCCATGCTCAACCTGTATGACAAAGACGGCAAGATTCAGTTTGATAAAGACAAACAGGCTGCCCGCGAGTACTTCCTTGAGCACGTGAACATGAACACCGTGTTCTTTCACAACCTCAAAGAGCGCCTGGACTACCTAGTTGAGCACGACTACTACGAGAAGCCACTGCTAGACAGCTACAGCTTCGAGTTCCTAGAGAAGATCCACAACTTTGCCTACTCATTCAAGTTCCGCTTTGAGTCTTTCCTAGGAGCGTTCAAGTTCTACACCAGCTACGCGCTAAAGACTTTTGATGGCAAGCACTACCTAGAGCGCTTCGAAGACCGCGTGGTTATGGTGGCCTTGACCCTGGCCGAGGGTGACGAAGACCGTGCGATGATGCTGGTCGAAGAGATGATCACCGGTCGTTTCCAGCCGGCAACCCCAACCTTCCTAAACTGTGGCAAGGCCCAGCGCGGAGAGTTCGTTTCTTGCTTCTTGCTTCGTACCGAAGACAACATGGAGTCAATCGCTCGCGCAATCAACTCATCGCTGCAGCTTTCAAAGCGCGGTGGCGGTGTTGCCCTGTCTCTGACCAACATTCGCGAATCTGGTGCTCCAATCAAGAAGATTGAGGGTCAGTCATCGGGCGTGATCCCAGTTATGAAGATGCTTGAGGATGCATTTAGCTATGCCAACCAGTTGGGTGCCCGCCAGGGTGCCGGTGCGGTTTACCTAAACGTTCACCACCCAGACATCATGAAGTTCTTGGACACCAAGCGTGAGAACGCCGACGAGAAGATTCGCATCAAGACTCTGAGCCTTGGTGTGGTTATTCCAGACGTCACTCTTGAGCTAGCCAAGAACAACGACGACATGTACCTGTTCTCTCCGTACGACGTTGAGCGCGTTTACGGCAAGCCGTTCAGCGACATCTCGATCACCGAGCACTACCAAGACATGGTTGACGATGCCCGCATTCGCAAGACCAAGATCAAGGCTCGTGCCCTGTTCGAGACCATTGCTGAGCTTCAGTTTGAGTCTGGCTACCCATACATCGTTTACGAAGACACCGTAAACCGCGCCAACCCAATCGCTGGCCGCATCAACATGTCAAACCTTTGCTCTGAGATTCTGCAGGTGAACACCCCAACCACCTACAACGCAGACCTCAGCTACAACCAGGTTGGTAAAGACATCTCTTGCAACCTTGGCTCGCTAAACATTGCCAAGGCTATGGATTCACCAGACTTCGGCCGCACCATCGAGGCAGCTATCCGTGCTTTGACCGCCGTCTCTGACCTAAGCGACATTGACTCAGTTACCTCAATCAAGTACGGCAACGAGGAATCACACGCAATTGGTCTTGGCCAAATGAACCTGCACGGCTACCTTGCTCGTGAGCGCGTTCACTACGGTTCAGAAGAGGGCGTTGACTTCACCAACATCTACTTCTACACCGTGCTGTTCCACGCACTAAAGGCTTCACACGCCATCGCTAAAGAGCGCGGCAAGGCGTTCGGTGGTTTCGAAAACTCAAAGTACGCAACCGGTGAGTTCTTTGACAAGTACACCGATGCAGTTTGGGCTCCTGAAACCGAGCGCGTAGCCGAGCTGTTTGCAAACTCGGGCATCGAGATTCCTAACCAGGAAGACTGGCGCCAGCTGAAGGCAGATGTCATGAAGGATGGTATCTACAACCAGAACCTTCAGGCAGTTCCGCCAACCGGATCGATCTCATACATCAACAACTCAACCAGCTCGATTCACCCGGTTGCGTCAAAGATTGAGATTCGTAAAGAGGGCAAGTTGGGCCGCGTTTACTACCCAGCCCCTTACCTAACCAACGACAACCTTGAGTACTACGAAGACGCCTACGAAATTGGCCCAGAGAAGATCATTGCCACCTACGCAGCTGCAACCCAGCACGTAGACCAGGGTCTGTCTCTAACCTTGTTCTTCAAAGACACCGCCACCACTCGCGATGTCAACAAGGCCCAGATTCAGGCTTGGCGCGCAGGAATCAAGACCATCTACTACGTGCGTATTCGCCAAATGGCCCTTGAGGGCACCGCTGTCGATGAGTGCGTAAGCTGCATGCTCTAGAAATTATTTAGACCCCATCCAAGTTCAGTTTTAAACCTGCAAAGAGAGAAGAAAATGACTGCCACAACCCTAAGTGGAATCACTCGTCCGGTGAACTGGAACAAACTCGAGGACTCAATGGACCTTGAGGTTTGGAACCGCCTCACCTCAAACTTCTGGCTGCCTGAAAAGGTGCCAATGTCAAACGACATTCCTTCTTGGGCAACTCTTCGCCCTGAAGAGCAGAAGCTAACCATGCACGTATTCACCGGTTTGACTTTGCTGGACACCATTCAGGGAACCGTCGGTGCAATCTCGCTTATCCCAGACGCACAGACCGCTCACGAAGAAGCCGTGTACACCAACATTGCTTTCATGGAGTCGGTTCACGCCAAGAGTTACTCTTCAATCTTCTCGACTCTGTGCTCTACTGACGAGATCGAAGAGGCATTCCGCTGGTCAGAGGACAACCCTTATCTGCAGAAGAAGGCCGAGATTGTTCTTGGTTACTACCGCGGTGACGACCCGCTAAAGCGCAAGGTTGCCTCAACTCTGCTTGAGTCATTCCTGTTCTACTCAGGCTTCTACCTGCCTATGTACTGGTCATCACGCGCCAAGCTCACCAACACCGGTGACTTGATCCGTTTGATCATTCGCGACGAGGCCATTCACGGTTACTACATTGGCTACAAGTTCCAGAAGGGCATGGAGCTTGAAACTCAGGAGCGCCGTGACGAGATCAAGGCTTACACCTACGACCTCTTGCTTGAGCTTTACGAGAACGAGATCAAGTACACCGCTGACCTTTACGACCCACTTGGCTTGACCGAGGACGTAAAGCACTTCTTGCACTACAACGCCAACAAGGCTCTAATGAACCTTGGTTTTGACCCGTTGTTCCCTAAAGAGGTTTCAGAGGTTAGCCCAGCTATCTTGTCTGCGTTGTCACCAAACGCCGATGAAAACCACGACTTCTTCTCGGGTTCAGGATCGTCTTACGTTATTGGTAAGCACGAGGCCACCGAAGACGACGACTGGGACTTCTAACCCTGCATTTATCTGCGAAAAACCCCGGGCTTTGGCTCGGGGTTTTTCGTTTTCCCCTCAGCGAACATGCCCCCACGAGAGGGGTGACCGACTTAGCATTTCTATTAGACAGCTCTAATCAAAGCTGGCGAATGGAGTTAGAAATGTTCGAGAAGTTCACCGATAAAGCTCGCCGAGTTGTGGTGCTGGCTCAAGAAGAAGCCAAGCTGCTAAACCACAATTACATTGGCACCGAGCACATTCTTTTGGGGCTCATTCACGAGGGTGAGGGTGTTGCAGCTAAGGCGCTCGAGTCGCTCAACATCAACCTTGACTCTGTTCGCGAGCAGGTTCAAGAGATCATTGGCCAGGGCCAGCAGGCTCCATCGGGTCACATTCCGTTTACCCCACGCGCCAAAAAGGTGCTTGAGCTTTCACTTCGCGAGGCACTGCAACTAGGCCACTCTTACATTGGCACCGAGCACCTATTGCTTGGTTTGATTCGCGAGGGTGAGGGCGTTGCTGCGCAGGTTCTAACCAAGCTAGGTGCTGACACCAACCGCGTGCGCCAGCAGGTTATTCAGTTGCTTTCTGGTTTTCAGGGCAAAGAGACCGTGGCGGTCGGCGGCGACAACACCGAGAAGCAAAAGGGCTCTCAGATTCTTGACCAGTTTGGCCGCAACCTTACTCAGGCTGCAGCCGAGGGCAAGCTTGACCCAGTGATTGGTCGCGAACGCGAGATCGAGCGAGTAATGCAGATTCTTAGCCGCCGCTCAAAGAACAACCCAATTTTGATTGGTGAGCCTGGCGTGGGTAAGACCGCTGTTGTCGAGGGCCTGGCTCAGGCAATCGTTAATGGCAACGTTCCAGAGACCCTAAAGGGCAAGCAGCTTTACACCCTAGACATGGGCTCGCTAATTGCCGGTTCACGTTACCGCGGTGACTTTGAAGAGCGCCTAAAGAAGGTCACTAAAGAAATTCGCACCCGCGGCGACATCATCACCTTCATCGATGAAATTCACACCCTGGTGGGTGCCGGTGCTGCCGAGGGTGCCATCGACGCCGCATCAATTTTGAAGCCACTGCTAGCTCGCGGTGAGCTCCAGACCATTGGTGCCACGACTCTTGACGAGTACCGCAAGCATTTTGAAAAAGATGCCGCGCTTACCCGCCGCTTCCAGCAGGTAACCGTCAACGAGCCATCGTTGCCACAGGCCATCAACATTCTTAAGGGTGTCCGTGACCGCTACGAGGTGCACCACAAGGTCTCCATCACCGATGGCGCCTTGGTTGCTGCAGCACAGCTGTCTGACCGCTACATCACCGATCGTTTCTTGCCAGACAAGGCCATTGACCTGATCGATGAAGCTGGTGCTCGCCTGCGCCTTTCGATTCTTTCCTCACCACCAGAGCTTCGCGAAATCGAAGAAAAGATTGTGGCTCTAAAGGTTGAAAAAGAGAAGGCCATCGAGGCTCAAGAGTTTGAGTTGGCTGCTTCAAAGCGCGACGAAGAGAAGAAGCTTAACGCTGAGCGCGCCCGCATGGAGAAAGAGTACCGTCAGGGCAACGTTGCGGCTCAGGGCATTGTCGACGAGGGTCTGATTGCTGAAGTTCTGGCTCAGGCAACCGGTATTCCAGTGTTCAAGTTGACCGAGGAAGAAAGCGCCAAGCTGATCTTCATGGAAGACGAGCTACACAAGCGCGTGATTGGTCAAGAAGACGCAATCGCTGCTATCTCTAAGTCAATTCGCCGTCAGCGCGCAGGCTTGAAAGACCCTAACCGCCCATCTGGTTCATTCATTTTTGCCGGTCCTACCGGTGTTGGAAAGACCGAGCTAGCTAAGGCTTTGGCTGAGTTCTTGTTCGACGACGAGGGCGCCCTAATCTCGCTAGACATGTCAGAGTACGGCGAGAAGCACACTGTAAGCCGCCTATTCGGTGCCCCTCCGGGCTTTGTTGGCTTCGAAGAGGGTGGCCAGCTAACCGAGAAGGTTCGCCGCAAGCCATTCAGTGTGGTTCTGTTCGACGAAATCGAGAAGGCTCACCCAGACATCTTCAACTCACTTCTTCAGATTCTTGAAGAAGGCCGTTTGACCGATGGCCAGGGTCGAGTTGTTGACTTCAAGAACACCATCATCATCATGACCACCAACCTTGGTACCCGTGATATTTCGCGCGGCACCATGGGCTTCTCTCTCGAGGGCAGTGCGGCAAATGATTACGAGATCATGAAGGGCAAGGTCAATGAAGAGCTCAAGAAGAACTTCAAGCCTGAGTTCCTAAACCGTGTTGATGAGACCATCGTGTTCCCACAGCTAACCAAGCCAGAGCTGGTTCAGATTGTTGATCTGTTCATCAAGCGCCTTGCTGTTCGCCTAGAAGACCGCGACATGACCATCACCGTTTCACAGGCTGCCAAAGACCGTCTCATTGAGATTGGCTTTGACCCAGCGCTGGGTGCCCGACCGTTGCGTCGTGCAGTTCAGCGTGAAATCGAAGACAAGCTCAGCGAGAAGATCATGCATGGCGAGGTCAAGAACGCTTCAGACCTTGAGGTCGACTTTGTTGACGGTGAATTTGTCTTCACCAACAAGGTTCGCGAAGCCCTAGCCTCAATGTAGTT
>JBEEOK010000026.1:0-24164 GCA_041191645.1 Actinomycetota bacterium
TCTGAATTGGTGATGACAACCGCCACCTCAACTAGGCAGTCTTTTTCTGGGTCGAGGCCAGTCATCTCGCAGTCGATCCATACTAAGTTGTCTGAAATTTGAATCACGTTCCAAAAATAGGGGAGGCCCCCGACAACAGCCGAGGACCTCCCAATTCTACCGATAGCCGTTACTATACGGCAGGAGTCTTGCGGCGACCCGGCTTGGTCGCTTTGGTGGCGCGTTTTGCCGCCTTGCGCTCTTTGCGGCCTTCAACCAGCCAGTAGAGCACTGGCACAATTACCAAGGTCAGCACGGTCGACGAGAACAGGCCACCGATAACCACCACAGCTAGCGGCTGAGAAATAAATCCTCCTCCACCGGTAATTCCTAATGCCATTGGAGTTAGGGCAAAAATGGTTGCCAATGCAGTCATCAGGATTGGGCGCAAACGCTGACGGGCACCATCCATGATGGCCTCCTGTGTTGGACGCCCTTCTTTGCGGTACTGATTGATTAGGTCGATCAGAACAATCGCGTTAGTGACCACAATTCCCACGAGCAAAAGCATTCCAATAAGCGCTGGAACGCCAAGTGCAGTGTCAGTAATCAAAAGCATTCCCAGTGCTCCAGTTGCCGCAAAAGGAATTGAGATCAGCAGAATCAAAGGCTGAATGATGCTCGAGAACGTGGCGACCATAACCACAAACACAATTGCGATTGCGGCAAGCAGGGCTAGACCCAACTGGTTGAACGAATCAGCCTGGCTGGCACTCACACCACCGATGCTGGCTGTGGCGCCTGCAGGCAGGTCAACACCGTCTAGCCGCTCAGTTACATCTGCAGAAATAGCGCCCAGGTTGTCGCCAGTAGGAGTAAGTGAAACCGTTGCGGTGCGGTCACCCTTTTCGCTGGTGATGGAAACCGGAACGGTAACTTCTTCAATCTCGGCAATTGTCGCCAAAGGAACCAGTCCAGTTGGGGTAGGAATCAAGATCTTCTTGACCTCGTCGACGGTCTCTGGGGTGTCCGTCTTCACAATATAAATCGGAGTCTCAACGTTGTCGAGGTTGACCTTGCCGATGCTACTTGGGCGCATGGTTGAAGCCACGATTCCGCCCACAGCAACCTCGGTGAGTCCATTTTGAGCTGCTGCCATGCGGTCAACAGTCACGCGCAGGGTTCTTTGCTTTTCAGCTAGAGAATTGGTGACTTCAGAAACATCGGCGGTGTCTGCCATGGCAGCCTCAACCTTTGAAATTGCTTTGTTCAGCGTTGCGTCGTCGCCGGCTATCACTTTGATGTCAATGGTGCTTGAACCACCAAAGCCACCTCCGCCGCCCGATGAGAACTTAACCTCTCCAAGGCTTGCATCGGCAGCAAAAGCTTCTTCAAGTTTCTTCTGCAAAGCAGTCTGATCGGTACCTTCTTTAGTGGTTACCTGAACCGAGGTACCGCCGGCAGATGCGCCAAATGCAACTCGACCATCGCCGGAAGAGCCAATGGTTGTCTGGACTACCTCAACAGCAGGTTCGTCAAGAATGATGCTTTCGAGCTTGGCCGCAGCCTCATCCTGCTGGTCAAAAGTGGCACCAGCTGGCAAAGTCTGGTTGATAACAAAGCTGTTTGAACCTGAAGAGCCAATGAAATCAGTTTTAAGCTGTGGTACTAGGGCGAAGGTGAAGACCAGGACCACAAACGATGCAATCAGCGTCACCACTGGGCGCTTTTGAGTCCAGTTCAGCACCGGAATATATCCGCGTTGCAACCAGCTCTTGCGTTCCTTAGCTTCTTCGATTTCACGAATTTCAGCCTCGTGCTTGCGCGCCGCATCCTCTGATTCGTGCACTGCTGTGGCCGGCGACTTGAGGAACCAATACGCCAAAACCGGCACGATAGTCAGTGATACAAATAGTGATGCGACCAATGCGATTGCAAAGGTGAATGAGAAAGGGCGGAACAGCTCTCCAACGAGGCCACCTACCAGTGCAATTGGTAGGAACACGGCCACGGTGGTGATTGTGGCGGCGGTAATTGCTCCGGCAACCTCGCGCACTGAATTAATGATTGCCTGCTTCTTTTCCTCACCGTATGACAAGTGGCGGTTGATGTTCTCGATAACCACGATGGAGTCATCAACAACTCGTCCAATTGCAATAGTCAACGCGCTGAGGGTGAAGAGGTTAAGTGAGTAATCAAATGCCCCTAGGCCAATAAAGGTAATCAACACCGATGTCGGAATGGAGATTGCAGTAACCAGAGTAGATCGAACTGACATCAAGAAGAACAAAATGATCAAGACGGCGAAACCCAGACCGAGGAGCCCCTCTGTGGTGAGGTTTTCAAGGGACTTCTCAACGAATGGCGCCTGGTCAAAAACAGTTACGATGGTGACATCGCCAAGCTTGTCTTTCAGTTCAGCAATTCGGTCCTCAACGCCGTGTGAGATTGCAACTGTGTTTGCATCCTGGGTTTTTGTGAAGGCAATAGACAGAACTGAATTTCCGTTAACTCTTGAAATGCTGGTAACCGGGGCGTTTTCATAGGTCACCTCGGCTACATCCGAGACCTTTACGGCACCTGTGGCGCCAATAAGAGGCAAGTCCTTGAAGTCCGCTAGTGAGTTGATCGACTTGCCAACTTCAACAGAAATTGAACCCTTATCGTCGTCAATAGTTCCAGCTGGAATAACAAGCCCGTTTGCTTGCAGTGCCGCAACGATTGACTGTTGACTCAGTCCGTTAGCCATAAGTAGCGGCTGGTTAAGTTCTAGGTTGACTCGCTTTTCGACGGCACCCGATACGGTCACCTCTCGCATGCCAGAAATCTGGCCGAACAGCGGCTCGGCAATGTCTGGCAAGATTTGCGCAAGCTTTTCGTTGTCGCCGGAGTTGTCGGAAACACCGAGCACCAGAATTGGCACACTGTCGAAACTGCCCGAGAGAATTTCTGGTTTTGCCTCTGTTGGAAGGGTGCTTTGAACGGAAGCCAGAGCGGCGGCCAGGTCTTCCTTAACCTTGGCCGAGGTTACGCCGTAATCAAACTCCACGCGAACAATCGAGATGTTGCTCTGAGAGGTTGAAGTTGAGGTAACAAGCCCATCTAGCTGACGAACAGCGTTTTCAATTGGTTGACTGACCTGCTTGTCAATTACCTCGGGTGATGCACCGATGTAGGTGGTGACAATCGCCGCCTGTGGAGTCTCAAAAGAAGGAATCAACTCCTGCTTGAGTGAGCCCAGCGAGATGAAACCGAATACGGCAACAATCGCGGTGATAAGTGCAACAACCGAACGGTTGGCAAGGCTTAGTTTGGCTAGACGGTGCATGAGACCCCTTATTTAAAAGCAATACCCCTAGGCTAACCTGTCGGCGCCGAGGGGTATTCCTAGAAAATACTTTTAAGCCAATTCGAATTGGCCACCTTCAATTTGCCCCTGCTTTCGGTACATGTCCAGCTTTTGTCGAGTGTCGGCAATATCAAGGTTGCGCATGGTCAGTTGACCGATTCGGTCAGTTGGGCCGAACGCTGCGTCCTCGGTGCGTTCCATAGAAAGCTTCTCTGGGTGGTAGCTGAAGTTTTCACCTTCGGTGTTGACGATTGTGTAGTCGTCGCCACGACGAAGTCGCAGGGTGACCGAGCCATTAATGGCAGCGGCAACCCACTTGGTTAGTGATTCGCGCAGCATGAGGGTCTGTGGGTCAAGCCAGCGACCTTCGTATAGCAGTCGGCCCATTCGGCGGCCTTCGGCGTGATAGGCGGCGACGGTGTCTTCGTTGTGAATCGCAGAAATTAGGCGCTCGTATGCAATGTGGATCAAGGCCATGCCCGGAGCCTCGTAGATTCCGCGGCTCTTAGCTTCGATGATGCGGTTTTCAATCTGATCGCTCATGCCCAGTCCGTGGCGGCCACCAATCTCGTTGGCCTTCATGATGATGTCTACTGCCGATTCAAGGCTCTCGCCATTAATTGCAACTGGGCGGCCCTGTCGGAAGGTGATGGTCACATCTTCGGTGGCAATTTCAACCGCTGGATCCCAGAACTTGACACCCATAATCGGCTCAACGATTTCGAATGACGTGTCGAGGTTCTCTAGAGTTTTGGCTTCGTGAGTGGCGCCGAGCATGTTGGCGTCTGTCGAGTATGCCTTTTCCACTGAGGCACGGTAAGGCAGCTTGCGCTCAAGTAGCCATTCACTCATCTCGTGGCGGCCACCAAGTTCGTTTACAAAGTCGGCATCTAGCCAAGGCTTGTAAATACGCAGGTTTGGGTTTGCCAGCAGGCCGTAGCGGTAGAAGCGCTCGATGTCATTGCCCTTGTAGGTTGAACCGTCTCCCCAAATTTCAACACCATCTTCGTGCATGGCACGAACCAGCATGGTTCCGGTTACTACTCGACCAAGGGGAGTGGTGTTGAAATATACCTTGCCACCGGTACGAATGTGGAATGCTCCACAGGCGAGAGCGGCGAGGCCCTCTTCGGCAAGTGACTGGCGGCAGTCGACCAAACGGCCGGCCTCAGCACCGTAAACCAATGCGCGGTCCGGAATTGAGTCGATGTCATCTTCGTCATACTGGCCCAAGTTGGCGGTATATGAGTAAGGAATTGCACCCTTTTCTCGCATCCATGCAACAGCAACAGAAGTGTCGAGGCCGCCAGAAAAGGCGATGCCAACTTTTTCACCAACAGGTAGAGATGCAAGAACTTTAGTCATAGGACCCAAGTTTACTTTAGGAGCGAGGCCATCTGCTTCTGGATTAGGTTGGCTGCGAAAACCGGATTGATGCGGCTAACAATGTCTAGCATTCGTGCATCGCTACCGATGGTGATTCTCGGTTTGTTTTTTTCGATAGCCTCAATCATTAAGTGAGCCGCTACAGGGGCGGGGGTCATTTTGATCTTGCTGTCCTTGCCTGCATCGGCAGGCATGTCCATGCCTGAGTTGCCAGCGATGTTGGTCTGGATTGCCCCAGGGAACACAACGGTAACTCCAACATTGGTACCCATGAGCTCGGACCTCAGCCCCTCGGTGAAAAGCTTGATGGCAGCTTTTGAAGCGCCGTAAACGCTTTGACCTGGAACAGGAGAGTAGGCGCCCATAGATGAAACATTAAGAATGTGTGCCTCTGGGCGAGTCAGCAGACCTGGGAGGAATGCCTTGGTAATCATGAGCGGGCCGTCGAAATTAACCTTCATAACCCGAGCGGCTTGTTCTAGGGTCAACTCATTGATTTTTACAAAAGGTTGAATAATGCCGGCGTTATTGATGACCGCATCCACTGCACCGAGCTTCTTCTCAATCTCTGCAGGCAGGGCAGTAACGGCAGTCAAGTCGGTGATGTCCACTACAAAGGTCTCAACGGTTCCGCCGGCTAACGCCTTGGTTTCGGCCAGGCTTTCTTCACGCATGTCTACGGCAGCTACTTTGGCTCCGCGGCTCACCAATTCAATCGTTAGTTGACGGCCCATTCCGTTGCCAGCACCGGTAACTACGATTACTTTTCCTTGAACCTTCACGATTTCCTCCGTTGAAATAGAACTTATTTTCAGACTACGCCGATTGTGTGAATATGCGAACACCTAGGTAGAAGTAAACTTGACTAGGCCCAAGGCCCCGGCCCTCGTAGCTCAGTGGATAGAGCAAGAGCCTTCTAATCTCTTGGTCGTAGGTTCGATTCCTACCGAGGGCGCCGTGAACAAAACCAGAATGATTCATTGCAAGTTCTGGGAAGGATTTTTGCGGTCTGCCGCTTATCTGAAGCATGACACTGAACTCTATTGAACTAACCATGATCGATGGCTCAAAAAAGACGTTTGGCGATTTTGCCGGACAAGTGGTTTTGGTAGTTAATGTTGCCTCGAGATGTGGCCTAACACCCCAATACGATGCACTCGAGGCGTTGCAGGAGAAATACGCTAGCCAAGGCTTCACCGTTTTAGGAATGCCATCAAATCAGTTCATGCAAGAGCTGAGCACCAGTGAAGCTATTGCAGAGTTTTGCCGCACGACTTTTGGCGTGACTTTTCCGATGACAGAAAAGGTCAAGGTCAATGGCCGCAGCCGTCACCCACTTTTCGCAGAGCTCGTCAAAGCAAAAGACTCCGCTGGCATCGCTGGCCCGGTTATGTGGAACTTTGAAAAATTCTTGGTGTTGAAAGACGGCTCAATTCAAAGATTCAGACCAACCACCAAGCCAGACGCACCCGAGGTAATTTCGGCCATTGAGGCTGCACTCAAGGCATAACCTTAGCCAAGCGGGCCTTTGTGAAAGTGCTCAAAGATTAGGTTGGTTCTAGTAGAGGCCACGGTTGAGTTGTTAGACAAGTTTTCAAGAACAAACTCTCTGACGTGGTTGTTGTCGCGCACGGCTAGGTGAACCATAAAATCTTCTGATCCTCCCAAGAAGAACACCTGGATTACCTCTGGCAGCGAGCTCATCTCATTCATAAAGTTGCTTAGGTGAGCCCTAGCCCCGGCCTTTAGGGTTACAGAAATCAGAACCTGGCTATTGAGGCCAATTGCGGCAGGCGCGACATCCGCGCTAAATCCGGTAATTACGCCATCGCTGATCAGTGACCTAACTCGACTTATGCATGTGGACTGGGCTATGCCTACTTCGGCGGCAAGATCGGCGTTAGTCATACGTGAGTTATTGCTCAATAGACGCAATAGCTCGAGGTCAACCTGATCCAGGTCACGCTGAAGAATGTTCGGTGTGGTTGGCATTTTGGCTCCAATTTCGCAGGTATCGCAATTATTTCCTAAATATTTGCAGAAAATGCAGAAAAATCAATAGCTTTTCAAAATTAATGCAAACTGGTAGGCAAGATTCGAAGGAGAAGCTGATGCTCATTGGTGTACCAAAAGAGATTAAGAACAATGAAAACCGTGTTGCGCTAACCCCAGCGGGGGTTCATGAGTTAGTTCGGTTTGGGCACAGCGTCCTGGTTGAATCGCATGCCGGAGTCGGTTCGGGTTTTAGCGACCGTGATTACGAGGCTGAGGGCGCAACTATCGCCAATTCGGCGCAGCAAGTCTGGGCCGATGCCGAGTTGCTGCTAAAAGTTAAAGAGCCGATTGCCGCCGAGTATTCACTACTGAGAAAAGACCAGGTTCTGTTTACCTACCTTCACCTTGCCGCTTCAAGGGAATGCACCGACGCACTGCTTGCCTCGGGCACAACAGCGATTGCTTATGAAACTGTCCAGCTCGCCAACCGGGCGCTTCCTTTGCTTCAACCAATGAGCGAGGTGGCCGGCCGGCTCTCGGCGCAAATAGGCGCCTACCAGTTAATGAAGAGCCAGGGTGGGGCAGGGGTGTTGATGGGCGGTGTACCGGGGGCACCGAAGGCAAAGGTTGTAGTAATTGGTGGTGGTGTTGCCGGTGAGCATGCTGCGACGGTTGCCTTGGGAATGCAAGCAGACGTCACAGTTATCGATGTTTCACTGCCAAAACTGCGTGAACTTGATGCCAGATTTGGTGGTGTTGTCAAGACGCGCGTTTCTACTGCCTACGAGATCGCGGAGCAACTCAAAGATGCTGATTTGGTGATTGGGTCTGTGTTGATTCCGGGCGAGAAAGCGCCAAAGCTCGTGACTGATCAAATGGTTCAGAAAATGAAACCAGGTTCGGTGCTGGTTGATATTGCCATTGATCAGGGCGGTTGTTTTGAAAACTCACGGCCCACTACTCATGATGCGCCGACGTATGAGGTTCACCAGAGCACCTATTACTGCGTAGCTAACATGCCTGGAGCGGTACCGGCAACCTCCACCAGGGCACTGACAAATGCAACTTTGCCTTACGTGCTGGCGTTGGCGAACCAAGGTTGGCAAGCAGCACTAGCTAACGACGAGGCGTTGGCCAAGGGGCTCAATGTTCACGCGGGCAAGGCTGTGCACCCGGGGGTGATTCACGCCTTTGCAGATGTGCCAGCCGCTTCACTTGCCGAGGCGCTTAGCGCCTAGTTTTCTTGGTCCGCACTAAGGAGACGGCAAAACCAATCACGGCAACGCTGAGCATGACCCAAGACCCAACCTGTCTTTGTTCTGCGATAGCTTGGCAACTGGTCCAACCTTCTGTTTGAACATCAATGCAGGTGGTTGGGTCAAAAAAGCCAATGAAAGATGCCAGCAGCGCCACCAAACTGATCGTGGCCAACATGGCCATCGAATTGTTTTGTACTCGCATATCGTGCCTCCACAATCTTGTTAAGACTGACAACGCTTACTGCCTGGCAGTAATTCCTGGGACTAGACTCAAAAATAGACGGATCAGGGGAGAGGTGAAGTCATGGCTCTAAATATAGGTACAAATGCGGTGCTATGGTTAGCGTCTTTCCTCACTCTCTCCAATACGGTTTTAGTCGTCGCATCGGTAAATGGTTTTACCCACATAGCCGAAGAGATTGGCAGTGTCTTAGTTGCCAAACCTGGTTCTGGGGTAGCTGGCCCAGAAGGGGGGCCGCAAGGCGAAAGTGGCCCACAAGGGCCTACCGGGCCTGCTGGACCATCCGGATCAGATGGAGAAGACGGCGAGCCTGGTGCAGATGGGCAAGACGGAGAGCCGGGCCCGATGGGTGCAAGTGGTGCTCAAGGTGAGCCTGGTGCTATCGGGCCAGTTGGCCCCAGTGGTCCGCAGGGTCCTTCTGGTAGCACAGGCGCAACCGGAGCATCCGGGCCGATTGGTCCCCAGGGAATCCAGGGTATTCAGGGCCCGATTGGGCTGACTGGGCCGCAAGGTCCAAGCGGTGTGATTTCTGCAACTGGACCACTTGTTTACGATGCCGAAAATCAGGCTATTAGTTTGAATCTTGATGACTTTAGTCGTCTAGGAAATCTTGGCTATTTGCAGTTTGACACCAACACTGATGAGACTGAGGCTCCGGGGCGATTCACTTGGAACCCTCAATACGGCACCCTAAACCTGCAAATGGTTGACGGTGAAGTTACTCTGCAGGTTGGGCAGGAGTCAGTTCAGAGAGTGTACAACGCCACCGGTGGAACTCTAGTTAATGGTCGCGCGGTTAGAGTAGTGGGATCTGTTGGCGGCCTCCTAAGTGTTGAGCATGCCGACAACAATACAGTTTTGGGCGCAACCGGTGTTATGGGGGTTTTGACCGAGGACATAGCTCCTGGAGCATCCGGTTTTGTTACAACTTACGGATTGGTGAACGATCTTGACACTTCGGCTTGGACGGCTGGCTCTCCGCTTTACCTGAACGGTGTGGGTCAGTTGACCGATGTACGTCCAACTAACGGCCGAATAATTCAACTTGGATATGTCGCCTATTCTGACCCAGCTGTTGGGGCAGTCTATGTTTCTCCATTGCAAAATTTCGAACCCATCGTTGGTGCTGCCTGCCAAGTTCCTGGACAAGTTGGTACCGGAGTTTACAATTGGCACAACCTCGCCGGTGCGCGCTGGATCATCGTTTGCGACTACCCGTAAAAATTTATGACCACTAAAAATTAGGAAATAATGAGTACATCTGCCCCTGCCAGCACCTACACAACCAGAATTGTTGTTGCCACATTTGGCCTGTTTATCAGCGCTATGTTTTGGCTGGTAATCGCAACTTACCCATCGTTCTTCTTGTTCAACCCATACGCAAATGGAGATGTTGATCGCAGCATTGCGCTGACTCTCACGGGCCTTGGGTGGATTCTAATCGCCAATGGACCGGCAATCATTCTTGGTCTTTTTGCAACCGGGCGAACCAAAATGGTCAAGTGGTTGCCGATTATTGCGCTGGTTTGGCCGTCATCACTGATCATCAATCACATCAGTCTCTTCATTCAAGAAGGTCGCTGGTATACCGGTTATCTAGCCGATTACCCCATCTTTATTGCAACGGACGTGCTTCTGCCGCTGCTGCTTATTGTTGTTTGGCTTGAGCTAAAACAGCGCACTTCCCACGGTCGCGCAACCCATAGTCATTCCCTCTAACAAACCAAAAGGAAAATGCCTCCGAAAAAACTCGGAGGCATTTTCAATGCTTGGGAAATCCGTTAGTTTGGCTCAGACACGTCGCCGATTTCGCCACCCTGGGCTTCGATTTCTTTTCGAATCTCGTCCATGTCTAGGCCCTCAACCGCGGTGATTAGTTCATCCAGTGCGGCAGCCGGAAGGGCGCCAGCACGGTTGTAAAGCAAGATTCCATCGCGGAACACCATTAATGTCGGGATTGACGAGATGCCTGCTTCTCCGGCAAGCTGTTTTTCAGCCTCAGTGTCAACTTTGGCAAAGGTAATTTCAGGGCGCTTCTCTGAAGCGGCCTCAAAGACTGGCGCAAATTGGCGGCAAGGGCCACACCACTCCGCCCAAAAGTCAACGATTGTGATTCCTTCTTTGACTACTGTGTCGCCAAAAGTTGCTGCGGTTAGTGCAAGTGATGCCATTTCCTAATCCTTTATTTCAATCCCAGACCGTGAATGGCGTGAGGTTCAATCGCTCGAATTTCATCGAGGCTCAACATAGGTGAACTTAGAGTTGCCACATTTTGTTCCAACTGCTTAACGCTGCTAACACCGATGAGTGCAGAAGTAACGGTTGGTTTTCTAAGAACCCAGCTCAGAGCAAGTTGGCTGAGTGTCTGACCGCGCTGCTTGGCGATCTCATTTAGCGCCTTGGCATGAGTCAGATATTCGTCACTAATGCTGTCAGGTTTCAAAAAATGATTCTTATAAGCACGTGATCCTTTTGGTACAGAGCCCGATAGATAACGATCGCTCAGAAGCCCTTGAGCCAGCGGTGAAAAAACAATAGAGCCAATGCCCTCGGCGCCGAGGGTGTCAAACAAAGAATTCTCAGCTGTGCGGTCAAACATTGAATAGCGAGGCTGGTGAATCAGAAGGGGCACACCCTTGGATTCGAGAATTGCTTTAGCCTGGCGCGTTTGTTCGGCGTCGTAACTCGAGATTCCTGCATAGAGTGCCTTGCCGGAGTGGACTGCGGTTGCCAATGCGCCCATGGTTTCTTCGAGGGGTGTATTTGGGTCGAAACGATGTGAGTAGAAGATGTCTACATAGTCAAGCCGCATTCTTCTTAGGCTTTGATCCAGTGAGGCCAAGAGGTTCTTGCGAGACCCCCATTCGCCATACGGCCCAGACCACATGTGGTAGCCGGCTTTGGTAGAGATGATCAGCTCGTCGCGGTAAGGCCTAAAGTCCTTGTCTAGGTGCTTTCCAAAGTTCTCTTCGGCTGAACCCGGCACCGGCCCATAGTTATTGGCAAGGTCAAAGTGGGTTATTCCTAGGTCGAATGCCCTACGCAAGATGGCGCGCTGATTCGACATTGAATCGTTGGTGCCAAAGTTATGCCAAAGGCCAAGCGAAAGCTCTGGAAGGAGCAATCCGCTCTTGCCGCTGCGGCGGTATTTCATTGCTTCGTAGCGGTTTTCTGCAGCTGAAAAGGTCATGGCTAAAGCCTAGGCTAGGTGCATGGCTAAATTCATTTTGGGTGGCGGTTGTTTTTGGTGTCTCGACAGTTCGTACATGCAAGTTGCGGGTGTAGATGATGTGGTTGTCGGTTACATGGGTGGGGAGTCAGAGAACCCCGGATACGAAGCCGTCTGTAGCGGGCTAACCGGGCACGTTGAAGTTGCCGAAGTTTCCTTCGACGAATCCCTGGTGTCTGCCGATGTAGTTCTCGATATGTTTTTTACCATGCATGATCCAACGCAGCTAAACCGCCAGGGGCATGATGTCGGTACTCAATATCGTTCGGTCATGTTTTACACCGATGAAAGTCAGCGGGAATTATTTGAAGCGGCAATCGAGCGCGCTAAACAAGTTTGGGGCCCGGGCATTGTCACGGCGGTTGAACCTGCGTCAGTTTTTTGGCCTGCGGAGGAGTACCACCAAGATTTCTTTGATAAGAACCCTTTCCAGGGTTATTGCAATGCAGTTGTTGCTCCAAAAATGGCCAAGATCCGTCAGGCATTCACAAGTTACCTGAGGTAGCAGTTATCCACATTTTCTGATTCGACCCACACAGTAACTGGGGCTGTTGTCAAACTCATTTCACGACGAAAGCAAAAGGCTTTTGGCGGTTAGAGAAAGGCAACAAATGTCTGAGTCCCTCACAGTGGCAGGCCTAGTGGCAACCACGCCTCGCCACCTCGTTACCCAGGATGGCCTTCCAATTACGTCGTTCCGTTTGGCGTCTTCACAGCGCAGGTTTGATCGTGTGGCCAATAAGTGGGTAGACGGAGAAACCAACTGGTACACCATTACTGCATTCCGCCAATTGGCAATAAATGCCGCCGGTTCCGTTTCAAAAGGTGATCGCGTAACCCTCGCCGGAAAACTCAAGGTTCGTGACTGGGACAACGGCGAACGTGCCGGGACATCGGTTGAGATTGAGGCTGAATCATTGGGGCATGACCTTAGCTGGGGCAGTTCTACATTCACCAGAACCGTCTTGGTTCGAGATGTTGACGAAGCAGCTGAACCGCCAGCAAATGACTTTGACGAACTTGAATTGGCCTCCTCCGGTACCAAAAAGAATTAGGTCTAGGCTGCTGGGCTATTACTTACCCCTTGGAATAGTCCAGCTCTAACCTCCCACCCCTCGGGAGGGCGGCACCCTCTAAAACAACGGTTTGCATTCAAAGGCTCTATTGAAGCCAAAACTGGTCGGGTAAACTTATACCCATAGCAGGCCCAAATTTAGAGGGTGCCATTTCTTTTGGTTCCTGAGGCTGCTCTAATTTCGACCGAAAGAGAACCATTCACCATGGCTGAATTCATCTATCAGATGATCAAAGCGCGCAAAGCGCACGGCGACAAAGTAATTCTTGATGACGTAACTCTTGCATTTTTGCCTGGCGCAAAAATCGGTGTTGTCGGTCCAAACGGTGCCGGTAAGTCAACTGTTCTTAAAATCATGGCTGGCCTAGACACCCCAAGCAACGGTGAGGCCCGCCTAAGCCCAGAGCACACGGTCGGCATTTTGATGCAGGAGCCACCGCTGGATGAATCGCTAACTGTTCTAGGCAACGTTGAGCTTGCTGTGAAAGAGACTAAGGCCAAGTTAGACCGTTTCAACGAGATTTCCGCTCTAATGGCCGAACCAGATGCAGACTTTGACGCACTGCTCGAAGAAATGGGCACGCTTCAGGAGCAAATCGACCACCTAGATGCCTGGGATCTTGACTCCCAACTCGAGCAGGCTATGGATGCTCTGCGTTGCCCTCCGGGCGACACCCCGGTAACCAACCTTTCTGGTGGTGAACGTCGCCGAGTGGCGCTCTGCAAATTGTTGCTTGAAAAGCCAGATTTGCTATTGCTTGACGAACCAACTAACCACCTAGATGCCGAGTCAGTGCTTTGGCTCGAGCAGCACCTCGCAAAGTATCCAGGTGCCGTATTGGCCGTAACCCACGACCGTTACTTCTTGGACAACGTGGCCGAGTGGATTCTTGAGCTTGATCGAGGCCGTGCCTACCCTTACGAAGGTAACTACTCAACCTACCTAGAGAAGAAGCGCGAGCGACTAGAGGTTCAGGGCAAGAAAGATGCCAAACTTGCCAAGCGCCTCAGCGAAGAACTTGACTGGGTTCGATCCTCTCCAAAAGCACGCCAGACCAAGTCAAAAGCGCGTTTGGCTAAGTACGAGGAAATGGCTGCTGAGGCAGATCGCACCAGAAAGCTGGACTTTGAAGAGATTCAAATCCCAATGGGTCCGCGCTTGGGTGACATTGTTATCGAAGCTAAGGGGCTTCAAAAAGGTTTTGAAGGTCGCTCACTAATCAACGGTTTGTCATTCAGCCTTCCTCGCAACGGAATTGTTGGCGTCATTGGTCCAAATGGTGTTGGTAAGTCAACCTTGTTCAAGACCATTGTTGGGCTAGAGAAACTTGACGGTGGTGACCTAAAGATTGGTGAAACCGTAAAAATCTCATACGTCGACCAGTCACGTGAGGGCATTGACCCAAATAAGTCACTCTGGGAGGTTGTCTCTGGAGGCCTGGACTACATGCAGGTGGGCTCACAGGAGGTTCCTTCTCGTGCTTACGTTGCGGCCTTTGGTTTCAAGGGCCCAGACCAGCAGAAGGCTGCCGGTGTGCTCTCCGGTGGTGAGCGCAACCGTTTGAACCTGGCACTGACCCTGAAGCAAGGTGGAAACCTATTACTCCTCGACGAGCCGACCAACGACCTTGACGTTGAAACTTTGGGCAGCCTCGAGAATGCATTGCTGGCTTTCCCTGGTTGTGCGGTGGTTATCACTCACGACCGTTGGTTCCTTGACCGCGTTGCCTCACACATTTTGGCTTACGAAGGCAGTGACGACAATCCAGACCAGTGGTACTGGTTCGAGGGTAACTTTGAGGCCTACGAGGAAAACAAGATTGCCCGCCTGGGTGCTGATGCAGCCAAGCCTCACCGATCAACCTACCGCCGCCTAACCCGCGATTAGCAGGTATAAAAAATCCCCGACCATTGTGGATGGTCGGGGATTTTTTTGTTCCTAGGAAACCAGTTCTTTGATTGCTTCTTCGAAGACTTCGTTGTGGCGCTCCACATCGGCCAAGGTAGTGGTTGGGCACATCAGCGCCATATTGTGGAACGGAGTTAACAAAATGCCGCGATTCACAAGGTACAGGTGCAGAAAGTCTTCGAGCTCAGCGTCAGCTGATTCGTAGGCATCGGTACCATTCTTTGGGTACGGTTTTGCAAAGCGGTACTCGGCACGTGCTCCAAGCTGGTTAATTGACCAAGGCAGATTGTATTTATTAAAGAGCACTTCTACTCCATCGGTGAAGACAGTCGCTAGGTCAATCATGTACTTGAAATTGTCTTCGGTAAGAACATGCTCAAGCGTTGCACGCATTGCGGCTACCTGCAGCGGGTTGCCAGCCAGCGTTCCACCAACTCCACCCATGTCAACTAGGTCGAGGTCAGTTCGGCTCAAAACCTTCTCTGCAAGTTCGGCACTTAGACCGTAGGTTCCGGTTGGAATTCCACCAGCAATTGCTTTGCCGATGATGAACACATCTGGCTCCAGATTGTCGCGTTTGGTCATTCCTCCGTAGCCGGCAGAAAATGTGTGGGTTTCGTCAATAATCAAAAGTGCTTCGTACTTTCGCGTCAACTGACGAACCCCCTCGAGGTAACCCGGCTCTGGCAGAACAATTCCGATGTTTGTCATAGCTGGCTCGATCAAAACGGCTGCCACGTCACCGTGCTTTAGCTGGCGTTCAAGTCCGGCTAGGTCATTAAATTCCGCGACGCGCGAGGTCATAGTGACATCGACTGGTGAACCAACATTTCCAGGGCGGCTCATGCCTTCACCGTCTGGTCCAACCACAATTAGGGCCTCATCGACCGAGCCGTGGTAGCAGTAGGCATTGAAAAGAATTTTGGATTTGCCGGTAATTGCACGTACCAATCGAATCGCCCAGCGGTTGGCATCGGTGGCAGTTAGTGAAAAACTCCACTTTGCCATTCCAAAGCGTTCAGTTAGGTTTTTAGCAACCCACTCGGCATCTTCGGTAGGCAGCATTACGGTAAGCCCGCCCCTGTCGCGAACCTGCTTTGTAATCGCGTCGACCACAGCTGGAGCAGAGTGCCCCGCCATCGCACCGGTGTCACCGAGAGCAAAGTCAATGTATTCGTGACCGTCGATGTCCCAGATGCGATTGCCTACGGCTCGATCAAAATAGATCGGGAAACCGCCAGCCTTCTTATTCATCCAGGTCATCGGCACTTTGCCGAATAGGTGGGTGGCGTTTTCGTATGCGGCCTTTGATTTTGGATTGCGCTCGGCGAATACGTCCTGTTCGCGGGCATAGAGTTCAGTCAATTTGCTGCGATTTATCATGTGAACCATCGGTCCATTTCTGGGTCCCCCGCCAGTGCATCTTCGCACTAACTACTGCCCGAAATCCAGAGGATATGCTTCTAGTCTGCCAGTTCTGGCACTCTAACCATGCCTTCTTGGGCGACTGTTGCTAGAAGTTGCCCGTCGCGACTAAAGATCTTGCCTAACGCAAGCCCGCGCCCGCCCTGTGCGCTTGGTGACTCTTGAACGTAGAGCATCCATTCGTCGACCTTTGGCTGACGGTGAAACCACATGGCGTGATCCAAACTCGCGGACTTTAGGCCCGGGTGAGACCAGGCAATTCCGTGCGCTCGATAAATGCTCTCGAGAATCGAGTAGTCGCTGGCGTAGGCCAAAGCCGCGGTGTGTAGAGCAGGATCATTTGGAAGCCGCCCTAGGGCTTTCAGCCAGACCGCTTGGTGCGCAACCGGCTCGCCCTCTACCGAGAAGTAGATTGGGGATCCAACGTGTCGCATGTCAAAAGGCCTGGCTTTTGCCCAATATTGGGCAACCGGATGTGGATTTTCACCAATCAATTCGGCCGCGCTAGGCAGGGTTTCTGGTGCGGGAATGTCTTTGGGGAACTCGGCTTGGTGTTCCAGACCTGGATCTGAAACTTGGTATGAGGCAATCATTGAGAAAATAGGTTCGCCTTTTTGGTAGGCCTGAACGCGCCGGGTGCTAAAAGAGCGGCCATCGCGCAGGCGGTCGACCGAAAACGTAATTGGCAGGTTTATGTCACCAGGCCGTAGGAAGTATCCGTGAAGGGAGTGCACGGTTCTGTCTTCGACCGTGCGGTTAGCCGCAACCAGGCTTTGAGCCAAAACTTGCCCGCCAAAGACTCTCCCGTGTGGCATCCACTGGCTTGGTCCGGTGAAAATGTCCTCGCGAGTTCTAGCCCCATTGGCATTATCTAAATCGAGTGCCGTAAGCATTTCGACTAGCGGGTTGGCTGTTAATGGTGCATTCAAGATTGACTCATCTCTAATAGGCAACTTTGCCGGATACAGGCTAGTTTAGACAGGACATGATTAATCCGTTTTTTCTTGCTGATCCGCAGACCGCAGCTGACCTTCAATCTTTCCTGAATCGCGCAAAGCGCCTTGACCCTGAGGGTTTGGTGAGGCTACGCGCCTTCGGCAACGTGTTGGCAGCCTATGTTGCCCCCATATTCTCAGGAAACTTAATGGATTCTGGGCCAACTGTCTTGGGGCTTCGTACCTGCGAGCTGGCCGAGCCGGCTGAGGTGGACGTTTTGGTGCCAATTGGTGCAGTGCTCGAGCGTTTGGCCCGGTTGCTGGTTGACAAAGACACCTCAGAGTTCAAGATTCAGATGATTGACACCCAGCGTGCGCCATGGGCCGGTATCTCACCACCTCGCCAAGGCTGGATTCAGGGCCCGAGTATCAATGAGACTCGACTTACTCAAATTGCCCGCGACGGTATCTCTGAGGTTGCTGCATCGCTGCCAGAGTCTGTCGGTGGACCAATCGCCGCCCGAATTCGCGGCGAAATTTGGGGAAGAGGCATTGATCTAGAGTCCAAGATTCCTACGGGAGCAGCTTTCGTGGCCGCTGGTCTTGGGTTCCTAACCGAGAACGAAGAAGTCGGAATTTTTTATGCCGAAGGCTGGGTGCGTTTGAGTAGCATGCATGGCCACGTCCTGGCCAAAGTTGCCACAAAGTTCTAGCGTCTGACGCCTGCCTTCGAGAGTAGCTAGTCCTCGTAAGTGTTAAGCATCGATGTCGCTGCGCGCTCGAGATAGCTCCACAATTCCGCTTCTTGAAGCTGCGGGAGTTCAAGCGAATCAACGGCCACTCGCATATGTTTCACCCAGCGATCGCGGGCATCGGGGTTAATTTTGTATGGGCTGTGGCGCATTCTCAGCCGCGGATGCCCGCGTTCCTCTTGGTAGGTGGTTGGTCCGCCCCAGTACTGCTCAAGAAAAAGCTGCATGCGTCTAGCTGCCGGAGCAAGGTCGCCCTCCGGATACATCGGCCGCAAAACCTCATCGCTGGCAATGCCCTCGTAAAACTTGTTGGCTAGTTTCTCGAACGTGGCAGACCCACCCACTTGCTCAAAGAAGTTTCCACCAACTGTAACGCCGTCTAAACCGCGAATCCGGACCGGTTCCACCTTGCCGGCTTCTTCGAAACCGTTAGACATTACTTTGCTGCCTTGCCGGCTACCTCAACATGAATTGACTGATTAGTCGACGCCAAGCGAATCTTGGCCTTGTCTAGCGAAGCCTTGATTGCTGTTCTCAACTCACGGGCAATGGCATCCTGCTTTTCAGGTTTGACCTGCTGGGTAAGACGCATCACGATTTGCGAGCCGTTGAGCACCTCAATGCCCCAAACTTCTGCCTCGCCAATCAGAGCAGACCTGAAATCAGCCTTGGCAACCACTCCGGCGGCGGCCGCTGAAATTGCTGTTCGGGCCTTGACGATGTCCGTGTCATATTCAAGTGGCAGGTCAATCACAATTTTTGACCACCCCTGCGATGAGTTGCCAACCCGCACTACCTCACCATTGCGCACGTACCAAAGCGTTCCAGATGAGTCGCGAACCTGAGTTACACGCAAACCAACACTCTCAACCACACCGGTCGCCTGACCGAGGTCTACTGAGTCGCCAACGCCGTATTGGTCTTCGAAAACTATGAACAAACCGGTAATCAAGTCGCGCACCAGGCTTTGCGCTCCGAAACCTAGAGCGGCGCCCAAGATTCCTGCACCAGCCACCAGAGCGCCAACCGCTACGCCGAGTTCACCAAGAATCATGGTGACGGCAACAATGTAGATGGCCCAACGAATGAAGTTGCTGAGCACAGATCCCATCGTCTGAGCGCGCTGAACCACGCGGGCTTTCGCAATAGGGGAGTTATCGACTGCTGAATCAGATTTTCTGCCCGGGCCCCTGAGTTTTGAGGTCTTGTTGGCTCCAGAAATAACGCCAGCAATCACGCGCTTGACCGAAATCAACAGCGCGATTCGCAAAACGATAGCAACTATGACGATCAGACCAATTCGAATTAGTGTGCTCCAGTCACGCCATGCCGTCTCGAGCCAATCAATTGCTGAGATTATCTCGTTCACTTAGTTCTCCAAATCCTTCGACTGCGCCTTAAGTGCACGTTCAACATTCGCCAAACCCTCTACCAAGATTCTTCGCAGCGGTGGAATTTCTTGGATTTCTGGGCGGTCAATCCACTCTCTGGTTTTGTTGGCCAGAGCCTGGTTGGCAAGCACAGCTGGATACAAATTCTCCATCAAGTACTCAGCGATTTTGAAAGTATTTGATGTCCAAATGCGAACAGCGTTTTCGAAATATTTGTCAACGTATGGAGTGAGCAACTCAAGGTTTTGAGTTCTCACAAAACCCAAGCTGGCGGCATTTACCAAGACGTTTGATAGTTCCTTGGTCTCAGTTAGCTGGTGCCATGCGCTGGCCTTAGCCTCGACAGAAGGTAGGGCAGCCAACGCACCGGCGTGAGCCCTTTGGCCATTCGAAGTGTTGTCCTTGGCAAGTTCGTCATCAAGTTGTTGCTTCGATGAGCGGCCGCCAACGGCAAGCCCTGTGATTAGTTCCCAGCGAAGGTCAGCATCGATGGTTAGCCCGGCAAGCTGAGTTTTTCCATCAAGCAAGGCCTGCAGTTCATCTAGCTGAGTTTGGCCGGTCGCGAACTGCGCAAAGAACTTCGTGAATTGCAGTTGAGCGTCCGAACCTGGTTCGGCTGCTTTGGCCAGAGCCAGCAGGCCAGCACCAATTTCTTCAAGAGTTTGTGCTCGGTACTGCTCCGCAACAAACATGTTTCCTGCGGTAATTAGTTGGCGTAGCAAAGTCAACATGGTGGTCGACTCGGTCTCGCTGCCGATGTTGTTCAGGACCAAGCGAATAAATTCTCTTGGGCTCGCCTCTGCATCGCGGGTGGCATCCCAGGCTGCCCCCCAAATTAGGGTTCTAGCCAATGAATCATCAAACGCACTCAAGTGGTCCAGGGCGGTTTTCCAAGAAACGTCATCGAGACGAATCTTTGCATAGGCCAAATCGTCATCGTTCAATAGCACCAGGTCAGGTCGCTGAGCGCCAATAAACGCGGCAACCTCAGTTCGCGGCCCATCCACATCAAGTTCGAGGCGGTTTACTCGCTCGAGTTTTCCGTTTACCAAGTTGTAGAAGCCAACCGCCAGGCGGTGCGGGCGAAGAGTTGGGTATTCAGCGACAGCGCTCTGTAAAATCGCGAATCCCGTGATAACCCCATTTTCATCGGTGTTGATTTCAGGGCGAAGAGTGTTGACGCCGGCAGTTTCAAGCCACAGTTTGGACCAACTGCGCAGCTCTCTGCCTGATGTTGCCTCAAGCTCAACCAAGAGGTCAGAAAGCTCAGTGTTGGCGAAGGCATGCTTTTTGAAGTACTGGGCTACGCCGGCCAAGAATTTTTCTTGCCCTACCCAGGCAACCAGCTGCTTCAGGACCGAGGCTCCCTTGGCGTATGTAATGCCATCAAAGTTGACCTGCACATCGGCCAAATCGTTAATTTCAGCAACAATCGGGTGGGTTGAAGGCAATTGATCCTGGCGGTAAGCCCATGACTTCTCAAGAGCGGTAAATGTAGTCCAGGCGCCTTTCCACTCTGTGGCTTCGGCAGTTGCCAGGGTAGAAGCGTATTCGGCAAATGACTCATTCAGCCATAGGTCATTCCACCACTTCATGGTGACTAGGTCACCGAACCACATGTGCGCCAATTCGTGCAATATGGTGACAACGCGGCGTTCGCGAATGGCATCGGTCACTTTAGACCTAAATACATAGGTCTCGGTGAAGGTAACTGCACCGGCATTTTCCATAGCACCAGCGTTAAACTCAGGCACAAATAGTTGGTCGTACTTCTCGAATGGATACGGCTGGTCAAAGGCTTTTTCGTAAAATTCGAAGCCCTGGCGGGTTTTCTCAAAGACGTAATCGGCATCCATGAATTCAGCAAGAGATGCGCGGCAGAAAACACCAAGGGGAATCTCACGACCATCGGCACTGGTCAGCTGGCTGCGAGTCTCAACATAAGGGCCGGCGATAAGTGCTGTGATGTAGCTAGAAATAATCGGGGTCTGCTTGAAAGCCCAGGTAGCTTTGCCGCCACCAAGGTCATCCATAGTTTCGACTGGCTGGTTAGAAACAACTTTCCAGCGCGATGGAGCGGTTACTTGGAATGTGAACTTTGCCTTCAGATCGGGCTGCTCAAACACTGCGTACATTCGGCGCGAGTCCGGTACTTCAAACTGGCTGTAGAGGTAAACCTCGTTATCAACCGGATCGACGAATCGGTGCAGGCCTTCACCGGTATTCATGTAATTGGCGGTTGCTTCGATAATCAATTCGTTGTCGGCGGCTAGGTTTGGCAACTGAATGCGCAGGCCATCTGAAACCTCGGCAGGGTCAAGTTCCAACCCGTTCAGAACTACTCGCTCGACAGAGTTAGTAATCGCATCGATAAAAGTGCTCGAACCAGGTGTCGTAGCTGAGAACTTGACCTGAGTCTTTGAGTAGAAAGTCTTATCGCCTGTAGTTAGGTCGAGTGTGACGGAATACGAGTCAACAGATACTAATGCTGCGCGCTCCTGCGCTTCTTTGCGGGTTAGGTTTTCTCCAGGCATTTGCGTCTCCAAGCATCGATGAACTAGACATCGCTAGCCTAATCCCTCCGTTTTATAGGGGATAATCTTTCAGATGGGGCCAATATTCACCGCGACAAACTCAACTTGGGTTGAGAGCATGGCGCTGGCTGAAATTGGCTTAGTTCTCTTAGTGCTTGGTGTTGCCGCATTCATAGCCGTAAAAGCAAAACTCTCGGTAGTGCCGTTCTATCTAGTTATCGGGCTTTCTTTGGGGCAGGGTGGCTTAGTTCCGCTGGATTTGAGCGAAACATTTCTAGACACCGGTGCCCAACTGGGCGCAATCCTTCTGTTGTTGATGCTGGGCCTTGAGCACTCGGGGCCAAACCTTGCCGCCGCATTTATGGAGCGCAAATCAATCGGTGCAATTGACTTCTTCTTGAACGCAGTGCCGGGTGCCCTGATTGGGCTCTTGCTGGGTTGGGGAATACTCGGGGCATTTGTTCTTGGTGGAATCACCTATGTGAGCTCATCAGGTATCGCCTCACAGATGATGAAAGAAACTGGCTGGCAGCGCTCTGAGGTTTCAAGGCGTGTGACCACGGTGTTGGTGGTTGAAGACCTGACTTTGGCGCCATATCTGCCGTTGCTGGCCACGCTGATCACAGGGGCAGGCGCAATTGCCGGTTTCGTGTCGGTTTCGGTTGCAGTTCTAGTTACCGCTGTGGCACTCTTGGTTTCTTTCCGCGGTGAGAACGCCCTCGGAAAGATTCTCAATACTCAGGCCCAGGGTGGTTTGCTACTAACTGTGTTTGGTGCTGCTCTATTGGCGGCCGGATCGGCCGAACTGGTTGGCTTTTCTTCTGCCGTGGCCGCCTTCTTGGTGGGTCTTGCACTCACCGGTGAGGTAGCGCATGCAGTTCGTTTGCGGTTGGCGCCCCTCCGCGATCTTTTCGCAGCAATCTTCTTCCTATTCTTTGGCCTTTCCGTTTCGCCAAGCGAAATGATTGCCGTGCTGCCACTAGCCCTAGTGCTCACAGTGCTTGGCGTGGCCGGAAAAATGTATGTTGGCTGGAACATAGCTCGAGACATGTCCGACGGTGCTGCTTGGAAGCGCGCTGGCGCATTCTTGATTCCTCGCGGTGAATTCTCCATAGTCATCGCTGGATTGGCCGCCACCGCACCTTTTGGTGGGCAACTACAGGCCCTGACCATCACCTATGTGTTGCTGACTTCATTGGCCGCATCGTTTGCGCTTAGGGCCTTCAGGAGCAGCTTCGAAAAGGCCAGGGCAAAAAAGAAGCCTAAACTTTAGGCATGCGTATTCACATTGCCACCGACCACGCCGGCCTTGAACTTAGCCACTTTCTAATTCGTGAACTCACCAAATTGGGCCACGAAGTATTCGATCACGGCCCAACCTCGTATGACCCGCTTGATGACTACCCAAGCTTCTGCATCAATGCAGCCTTGGCAGTGGTTGCCGACAGCAAGGCAGAGGTTGAATCGCTTGGAATCGTTCTTGGTGGTTCAGGAAACGGCGAGCAGATCGCTGCTAACAAGGTCAAAGGTATTCGTGCCGCGTTGGCTTGGAACGAATCAACCGCTATCTTGGCTCGTCAACACAACGATGCCAACGTGATTGCAGTGGGTGCTCGTCAGCACACTCCAGATGAGGTTTTGCGCCTGATTGAGCTCTTCATTGCAGAGCCATTTAGCCACGACGAACGTCACGAGCGCCGTATTGCCAAAATCGCGACCTACGAGCAGACTGGCGACATTCTTTAGGAGTTAGCGTGCCTGAAGGGCATACAGTTCACCGAAATGCCAATGATTTCAATCGGCATTTTGCCGGCACAAAATTAGTCATAACCTCGCCGCAGGGTAGGTTTTCTGATTCGGCTAACTTGATTACTGGTCATCAGCTAATAAAAGCTAAAGCCATCGGAAAGCAGCTGTTTTTGAAATTCGAGAACGAGCTTGTGCTGCGCATTCATCTAGGAATTTACGGCAAATGGGGCTGGGCTCAGCTCTCTGAAAATCAGGTGCCAGATCCGGTGGGACAGGTGCGCGCCAGATTTCAAAATGGGCGCATGCTCGCGGATCTTCGTGGTCCAACGGTTTGTGAGGTAATTACCCGCGATGAAGTGAAGGCGGTAGAGGCACGTTTAGGGCCAGATCCGCTCAACCCTGATCCCAAGGGGCTCGAAATGCAGCGTTTTATCGGGCGGGTAAGGTCGTCAAAATCTCCAATTGGTCAGCTGCTAATGAATCAAGAAGTGATTGCCGGGATTGGAAATGTCTACCGTGCTGAAATCTTGTTCCGAGCCGGTATCAGTCCGTATGTGCCGGGAAATCAGATTCCAGAGGATCTCTTGGCTGCAATCTGGGAGGATTCGGTAGACCTCCTCAAAGTTGGTGTGGCCACCGGTTTCATGATTACCCGGGATGAATTACGCACTAAGCGCCCGAAAAAAGCCGACAGAAATTTTGTTTATAAGCGCGAGTCTTTGCCATGCCGAGTGTGTGGCACCAACATTTCGATTGAAATCATGGCCACTCGAAAGCTCTATTTTTGTAGCCAGTGCCAGCAGTAAATACCGGCTCATAAAAAATTATTCAAACAAAAAAAAGACCCCCAAAATTTTGGAGGTCTTTTTTCATAAACTCAAGCAATTGCTTGCCAGAGCGGGCGACGGGAATCGAACCCGCACCATCAGTTTGGAAGACTGAGGCTCTACCATTGA
>JBEEOK010000027.1:0-15084 GCA_041191645.1 Actinomycetota bacterium
CTTGAGCAGTCTGCCGAACGTGTGCTCAGAACATCTATGGAACTCGGTGGCAATGCACCATTTGTGGTCTTTGAAGATGCCGATCTCGATGCAGCAGTCAACGGTGCCATGCTTGCCAAGATGCGCAACATTGGCCAGGCCTGCACAGCGGCTAACCGCTTTATCGTGCACGATTCAGTTGCCGAAGAATTTGCCAATAAATTCGCCGCTCGAATGGGCGAGTTGAAACTTGGCCGCGGTATTGACGCCGACACCACCTGCGGCCCAGTCATTGATCAACGAGCTCGAAGCAACATGGAGCGCCTAGTTGAAGCCACCGTTCGCGAGGGCGGTCACGTCATTACCGGTGGTCAGTCCGCAACCGGTGATGGATACTTCTTTACGCCAACTGTGATTGACAACGTTAAGCCGGGGTCAACAATCCTGAACGAGGAGATCTTTGGGCCGGTTGCACCGATCGTGCGATTCAAGACCGAGGAAGAGGCAGTTTTCTTGGCCAACGACACGGAGTACGGTTTGATCAGCTACGCCTACACTCAAGATCTCAAACGAGGGCTGCGAGTCATTGAATCTCTTGACACGGGTATGACCGGGCTCAACACCGGTCTGGTTTCCAACGCGGCGGCACCTTTCGGTGGGGTTAAAGAGTCTGGTACCGGTCGCGAAGGCGGACTAGAAGGAATTCAGGAGTACCTGGAGACCAAGTACGTCATGACACCTGACCCGTTTGCTTAGATCTCGCGTTTAGCGCCAGGCGCGGGCGAGACTGCAAAAATGTCTGGCTTAGCGTAGCCAAGCGCTTCAAATTCGGCAATCACCGATAGGGTAACTTCGCTGATAAGTTCGATTGGGGTGAGTGCAATTGCTGCACCGCCAAAACCGCCGCCAGTCATGCGCGCACCGATGGCACCGTGGCGCATCGAGGTTTCTACCGCAGTGTCAAGTTCATCTACCGACACCTCAAAGTCGTCACGAAGCGACTCGTGAGAGGCGTGTAGCAGGCCACCCAAGGCGCGAGGCCCCTTGGCAGCTAGAGTCTCGATAGCGTCTAGAACTCGCTGGTTCTCAGTTACTACGTGACGAACGCGTCTAAAAGTTACATCGTCGAGCACTTCTTTGGCCTTGGCAAGGTCACCAACTGAAAGCTCACGTAGGCTCTTGACTCCCATTACGGCAGCACCGGCTTCGCAGGCGGCGCGGCGAGCCGCATAGCCGCCGTCAACCAAGCGGTGGGCAACCCTGGTGTCAATAATCAGTAGCTCAAGGCCGGCTTCGGCAAAGCCCAACTCAATGGCCTTTGACTCTAGGCTTCGGCAATCCAAGAAAACACCGTGGTCGGTTTCTCCGAGTAGAGAAGCCGATTGGTCCATGATTCCGGTCGGCGCTCCAACAATTTCGTTTTCGCCCATCTGGCCTGCTCTGGCTAGTTGGCGGCGGTCAAGCCCAGCGTTCCAAAGTTCGTTTAGGGCAAGCGAAACGGCACACTCGATGGCGGCTGATGATGAAAGCCCAGCACCCACAGGCACATCAGACTCGATGTAGCAGTCAAAGCCGGTGGCCGACACAGATGCCAATTGCTGAATTGACCAGGCCACGCCAAGTGGGTAGGCGGCCCAATCATTCTCATCACTCTTGGAAATCTTGGTCACATCTGCCTCGTGAATTACCGGAGAGAAGCTAGATGAAACTCTTACCTGGTTGTCCTCGCGAAGTGCGATCGCAGCAAAGGTTCTGCGGTTGATGGCGAAAGGTAAAACGAAACCTTCGTTGTAATCGGTGTGTTCACCAATCAGGTTTACGCGCCCCGGTGCCGACCAAACGCCTGCCGGTGCGTAACCAAACAGGTTGGTGAAGCCTTCCGTGGTTTTGGCAACAAGTTCGTTGGTCACTTTAGGGCACCCCTAATTAGCTCGGCTGAAACTTCTGGTGGAAAATCTGCTATGAACGCACCCATGGCGCTCTCCGAGCCAGCCAGGTACTTTAGTTTGTCTTCTGCTCGGCGCGGTGAGGTGATCTGCAACTGCAAACGCACATTCTCGCCACCCTCAACCAGCGGGGCTTGGTGCCAGGCAGCAATGTAAGGGGTAGGGGTGTCGTAAATGCGGTCTAGTGCCCGCAGCAGGCGTGAGTAGATTGCAGCTAGTTCGTCGCGCTCTTCATCGGTGAGACCAGTGAAGTCGTTGACATGACGGTGTGGCAAAAGGTGAATCTCAATCGGCCAGCGTGCTGCGAACGGAACGTATGCGGTGAAGTGCTCGCCGGCAATAATTACGCGTTCGCTCTTCTGCTCAAAAGCCAAGGTGTCTGCAAACAGGTTTGGGCCGTAGGCCTTTAGCGAGTCAAGAAGCTTGCGGGTCCGAGGGGTTACGTAAGGGTAGGAATAAATCTGACCGTGAGGGTGGTGAAGGGTCACGCCAATTTCTTGACCGCGGTTTTCAAACGGAAACACCTGACGAATACCTGGCAAAGCCTTTAGCTCGGCAGTTCTGTCGGTCCAAGCATCAATCACAGTGCGAACGCGTGAAACTGGCATTTGACCAAGCGAGCCCAGGTGCTCTGGGCTGAAAACAACCACCTCGCATCGGCCGATTGAGTCACGAACACTGCCCAGAGCTAGGTCGGCGACCACTGTGTAATTTGGGTCGTCTTGGTCAAGAAGGGTTGGCCCGAATGAAGGGCTCTTGTTTTCAAATACCGCAACATCAAATTCATCTGGCAACTCTGATTTATTGGTCTCAGTAGTTGGGCAAAGTGGGCATTGATTGGCTGGCGGCAAGAATGCACGATTGTGTCGGGCAGCTGCAACCGAGATCCACTCGCCAGTTAGTGAGTCAAGTCTCATCTGTGCTACGGCAGGTCGTGGCGCGCCCTCGCGAGTGTCTGGCTTACGAGATTCCCCAAGTGTGGTGTTGGCATCATCGAAGTAAAAAAGGTCTCGGCCATCGGTCAGTTTTGTCGATAGCTTTCGTGAGCTGGTCATGTGCCTTTTGCCTTCTGCAAGTGATCGGTCGTGTCGCCTGCCTCGATGGCTAGGCTAGAGGCATGTCAACAGCCTCTGGGCACAAGTTTAGCCTCAAAAAAACTGGCAAGGCCGGTGAAGTAGAGGCTACCGTTTTGAGTGTCGCAGCCGCCCTGGTCTCACTGAAAATAAACGGCATTGACGTCGTTGAACCGGGTTTCGATGTTGATCGAACCGCCTTTCTTGAAGGCGTCGTGATGGCTCCTTGGGTAAACCGGTTGGCCGATGGTCGCTGGCAAGATGGCGCAGTCCAACGCCAGGTTTCAATCTCGCATGAGCCAACTCAGGTTTCCAACCACGGATTAATGCTTGATACCGTGTACAAACCACTCTCAAGCAGCGACTGTGCAATCACACTGCGAGGTCAACTGTCGGCCAGTGAAGGCTACCCATTCGATGTCATTATCGACGTCACTTATGAGCTCACCGACAACGGAATCTCGGTGCTTTATGAGGCGCAAAACCTTGCCGCACGACCTGCCCCTTTTGCGATTGGCAGTCACCCCTATCTAAAGATTGAAGGCTGGAACACCGCCGACTTGGTCATCACTTCGAGCGCTCGGTCAGTGGTGCTCTCCGATGAACGCATGCTGCCACTCGAAACGTTGCCCGTTGGTGGCAGCCGTTACGATTTTTCGCAGGGCCGCAGAGTTTCAGAGGCTCACGTTGACAACGCATTCACCGATTTGGCTTTTGATTCAGCCGGTTTTGCTCACACCTACCTGCAGGCCCCGGATGGCTTGCGGCTAGACATCTGGCAGAGTCGCGAGTTGAAACACACTTGTGTTTTCACCCCCAATAACTTTGGCACTGAGCCTCGATGGGCCGTTGCGATTGAACCGCAGACCTCGGCCGCTAACGCGTTTAATACGGGCAAAGACCTCACTTGGTTGCAGCCGGGGCAGGTTTGGTCAGCTAGCTGGGGTATTAGTCTTTAACCGATTTGAAATGTTCACCTTCCGTTAACCTAAAGTTTCTAAAGTAAACAAAGTCTTTGATTTCGATTCGTTAATCGGCAACCTTCTAGCCGCCAGTAGAAAGCACCCCCAGTGGATCCAATTCTCGTAGTAGGGCTAGTAGTGGGCCTTGCACTCTTCTTTGACTTCACCAATGGTTTTCACGACACCGCAAACTCGAGCGCAACCGCTATTGCTACCGGCGCTCTAAAGCCGAAAACAGCGGTTTTGATTGCCGCGCTTATGAACTTTGCCGGCGCATTCCTTTCAACAGCAGTGGCCAAGGCCATCTCGGTCTCATTGATCAGCGAGGGTGTCGACATTGGCCCGGAAATGGTCTTTGCGGGTCTAACCGGTGCCATCCTTTGGAACCTCACGACATGGTTACTAGGTTTGCCTTCGTCTTCATCACACGCACTTTTCGGAGGTCTGATTGGTGCAGCCTTGGTCTACGCCGGATTCGCTGGAGTCAACTTTCCTGCAGTTCTTGAAAAGTTGGTTTTCCCATCGTTGTTTGCGCCCATCATCGCGGGTATTGCAGCTTTCCTTGCCACCCGTGTCGCCTACCTGCTAACCGCAAGGTCTCAGCACGCTCGCAAGACTTCTGGAATCGGTACCGGCCGCAATAACTTTAGGGTTGGCCAGGTATTCACCTCGTCATTGGTGGCGCTGTCACATGGAACCAACGATGCCCAGAAGACGATGGGTGTAATCACCCTGGTTCTAGTTGCTGCCGGGCTGCAGTCAACCGGTGACCACGTTGAGTGGTGGGTAATTATCAGCGCCGCGTTGGCAATTGCCGCCGGAACGTATGCCGGTGGATGGCGAATCATCAAGACCATGGGAACCGGTCTTTCTGAGATCAAGCCACCTCAGGGTCTATCGGCAGAAATCGCAACTGCATCGACCATTCTTGCCTCGAGCAACCTAGGTTTTGCTCTTTCAACCACTCAGGTTGCGTCTGGTGGTGTCATGGGTGCAGGTCTTGGCCGTAAGGGCGGTCAGATTCGTTGGGCTAAAGCCGGGCACATTGTCACCGGTTGGTTGATGACTCTTCCAGCCGCGGGTGGTGTGGGTGCTTTGTCTGCGCTTTTGGTGCTCTCAGGTCCAGTTGGTCTGTTGGCTGACACCGTATTGGTTGTTGCTGGTTCAATTGCAATCTTCCAGATTTCTCGACGCAACCGTATTACTCACACCAACGTATTGAGCGAGGTTGAGGGTGCTTCAGAAGTTGTGGCATCTCCACGTCAAGTGCGTAAGGCAGCTGCAAAAGCAGCCGCAGCCGCAAAAAAGGCAGCAGCAAACTCGAAGGGTGACAAGTAATGATTAAGTGGGAAAACCTTCTTTTGGTGGCCGCCGTTGCCATTGGCGCCAGTGTGTTTATCACCGCAGCATTTTCATTGGGCATGCGATGGTTGACCAACGCTCGTCACATTGTCGAGACTTCAAAGGGTTCAAATGCCGCTACCGCCAGCGATTCGAACAATCCGCTTGAGGTTTTCTACCGCATCGGTTCATATGCCATGTTTGCCGTTTGTTTTGCTGGTGTAATCTACGGTATCTACCTGATTATTCCGTTCTTTCACCTAGACAAATAGGAACTCATTCATGAGCCAGCAAGAAGAAAGCCAAGAGTGGGAGAGTTGCGCGCTGCCGAGTGCTAACTCTGATGCGCCTGCCACCCCAGATTTCACTAAGCCTTACAAGATGCTTACCGGAGTTGACGACTCAGAATTCTGCTCAAAGGTGAGTCTTCACCTAAACAACGGTTACTCGCTCTACGGTTCACCAACCATGACTTTCAACGGCGTGAATGTGATTGTTGGCCAAGCGGTGATCCTGGGGTAATGAGCGCCGAATTGCCAGCCTGCCCTCAGTGCTCCTGTGAATACACCTACGAGATGGGTGACCTATTGGTCTGCCCTGAGTGTGCTAATGAATGGAATCCATCAGAATCGTCTGAATCAGACAGCGCTGAAACTGTGCGGGTTATCAAAGACTCGGTTGGAAACGTGCTTGCCGATGGCGATACCGTAACCATTGCCAAGGACCTCAAAGTCAAGGGCGCCTCATCGGCAATCAAAGTGGGCACCAAAGTCAGAAATATTCGCTTGGTCAATGGTGCTGATGGTCACGACATTGATGCAAAAGTTGACGGATTTGGGCCAATGATGCTCAAGTCTAGCGTCGTAAAAAAAGTGCTCTAGAACTCTAATGAGCGCCCTGATTGTTGTGATGGGGGTTTCTGGCTGCGGAAAAACCTCAGTCGGAAAGGCTCTGGCAGGCCGGCTTGGTGCAGATTTTTTAGACGGTGATGATCTTCACCCGTCGGCAAACATCAAGAAAATGTCCGCTGGTGAACCATTGACTGATGCAGACCGTGTGCCATGGCTTCAGGCAATCGGTGAAAAGTTTGCTGAAGCTAGGTCAAGCGGCAATGGACTCGTGGTGGCGTGTTCGGCGCTCAAGCGAGCGTATCGCGAACAGATTGCCCAATACGCGCAACTTACTTTCATTCACCCGCAAGCTTCAAGGCTGGTTTTGCTCGAGCGCCTTTCCAAGCGAACCGGACACTTTATGCCGGTTAGTTTGTTGGACTCTCAACTAGATGCTCTCGAGTCATTACAAAGCGATGAACGGGGTGTTGAGCTTGATGCGCGCCTGACAATCGAGCAACAAGTCAGACAGGTTATGCGCTGGCTAGAGGCAACAGCATGAAAGCAACCCACCTAAGAGCACTTAAGTTGGCGGCAATAATCGGTCCCATTCAGTCAGTCGCGGGTTGGGTTATCGCGGGGGCTCTATGGCCAGGTTATAACCCGCTAAAAAAGACCATCAGCGATCTCGCAGCCGATGATTCGCCGGTGCAACTCATACAGAGCGGGTTCTTCTTAGTTGGCGCAAGCTTGACTCTCATGGTTGCGGTCCTAGCAAAATGGTTGGCCAAGCCTGGCCGCATTGTAATTTTTGCAGCTGGAATAGCCACCATTGGTCTTACGATTTTTACCACTCCGTCACAAGAAGGGCACTCTGACCTGCACAGAATCTTTGCCGTGCTTTCTTTTGTGCTCTATTCAGCTTGGCCCCTATTTTCCACGCGCTGGAAAGGCCCAGCGCCATGGGTCCTAAAGCCTTGGGCTACTTTGGTAGCAACGGCCATTCTCACCATTGTTTCGATTTGGTTTTTGATGACCTGGACGGACCCAAACTCAAACCTCGTGGGCCTCGCCGAGCGATTGATTGTGGTCCTTCAGAGTTGGTACATGGCCTTTGTGATTTGGGTTTGTTTACCTTACGTTCACCAAGTTACATCTGCTAATTAACCTTCATTTTTTACTCTCTTCATGTACTTAGATGAAGGGACAGTACAAAGATGATCAAGAACACCTCAATGAAGGTTGCCGGTCTTGCAATCGCATCAGTAATTGCACTAACAGGTTGCGCAGCTAACGAGGGCAACGGCTCAGTTGACGGCCTAAGCGGAACTCTTAATGGTGCCGGTTCATCGGCTATGGGCAGTGCCCAAGAAGCATGGATAGCCGCTTTCCAGACTGCTAATGGTGCAGTAACCATCAACTACGACCCAACCGGTTCTGGTGCAGGTCGCGAATCATTTATCTCTGGCGCAGTGAACTTTGCTGGCTCAGACTCATACCTAAAAGACGAAGAGCTCGCTCTAACCTTTGCCGCATGTGCTCCGGGGACCACACCTTTCGAGGTTCCGGTGTACATCTCACCTATCGCCGTTGTATTCAACGTTGAAGGTGTTACCGACCTAAACCTAGATGCAGCCACCATTGCCGGCATCTTCAAGGGCGACATCACCATGTGGAACGACTCTGCAATTGAAGACCTAAACCCAGGTGCAAAGTTGCCGGCTGCTGCAATCACCGCGGTTCACCGCTCAGATGACTCTGGTACCACCAAGAATTTCTCTGACTACCTAAGCAAGACCGCCGAAAGCATCTGGGGTACCGATGTTAGCGATGTCTTCCCTTACGAGTCTGGCGAGGGTGCAAAGGGTACTTCAGGTGTGATTGACGCTGTGAAGAACGGAACCAACACCATTGGTTATGCAGACGCATCCAAGGCTGGCGATCTTTCGATTGCCAAGCTAAAGGTTGGCGAGGAATTCGTTGAACTTAGCAACGCTTCTGCCGCAGCAATCGTTGACGCCTCACCGGCTGTCGAAGGCCGCGACGCCTCTGACCTTGCAATCAAGATTGACCGCGCAACCACCGCCGCAGGCGCCTACCCGCTAGTGCTCGTTAGCTACCTAATTGGTTGCAACGAATACGCCGATGCTGAGGTTGGCAAGCTGGTTAAGGCATACGCTACCTACCTAGTCAGCGAACAGGGTCAGGCTGATGCTGCACAATTTGCCGGTTCGGCTCCACTGAGCGCAACTCTAACCAGCAAGGTTGCCGCTGTAATCGCAGCAATCAAGTAGTAAACGCAGGGGTGCCTGTCCAGAGTATTCTTTGGACAGGCACCATTTGCACTTTAGTGGCCAAGTAAACAGACGGGTACGCAAAAGAAATCATGAAATCTAAGTCTCGGTTGGGTGATCGAGTTTTTAGTGGTCTTGCGAAAGGCTCCGGTTCGGTAATCCTCATTGCTCTAATGGCAGTGGCCGGTTTCCTTATGGCCCAGGCTTGGCCAGCCTTGGTTGCCGACCCTGCAGAGTTGCCAAATGCCACCGAAGGGTTCTTGCCATACGTGATTCCTTTCGTTTTTGGCACCGCTTTCTCGGCACTCATTGCGCTTTTATTGGCTACCCCACTAGCCATCGGTATTGGTCTGTTTATTTCGCACTACGCACCACGAAAGCTGGCCCAGGCGCTCGGGTACATTATCGATTTGCTAGCGGCAATTCCGTCGGTGGTTTTTGGTCTGTGGGGAATTCAAGTTTTGGCCCCAGCGGTGCAGCCTGCCTACGTTTGGCTTTCTGAGAATTTGGGCTTCTTGCCTATTTTTGCCGGTCAGGTGTCCGGTACCGGCCGCACAATTTTGACCGTCTCAATGGTTCTGGCAATTATGATTCTGCCGATCATGAGTGCCATGGCACGCGAGGTCTTTTTGCAGACCCCCAAGCTTCACGAAGAGGCAGCTCTTGCTCTGGGTGCAACCAAGTGGGAGATGATTCGAATGGCTGTTTTGCCATTCGGCCGCCCAGGTCTAATCTCTGCCGCCATGCTTGGTCTTGGTCGCGCGCTCGGGGAAACCATGGCCGTGGCAATGGTTCTTTCACCCGCAGCGGTAATCTCGTTTGCACTCTTGACCTCAACAAACTCAAACACCATCGCTGCCAACATTGCCCTCAACTTTCCAGAGGCCAGCGGTCTTGGCGTTAACCTACTCATTGCATCGGGGCTGGTTCTGTTCGCAATCACCCTTTTGGTCAACATGTCGGCCCGCGCCATAGTTAATCGCCGCCGCGAGTTTTCAGGAGCCAACTAATGAGCCTTTTCTCGCTTAATCGCCGTCGTCACGCTAAAGACCGCATTGCCACTGGGCTAATTTACGTGTCGTTTGTTATTGCGCTGATGCCGCTTCTTTCACTTCTTTACACGGCTCTAACCAATGGCTTGGCTCGCCTCGACGCCGAGTTCTTCTCAAGCTCCATGCGCAACGTGGTTGGCGCTGGCGGAGGTGCCCTACACGCCATTATCGGCACTGTAGAAATCACCCTTTTGGCGGCCCTGATCTCAGTGCCAATTGGTTTGTTGACCGCAATTTACCTGGTGGAATATGGGCGTGGTCGCCTGGCCAAAGCAGTTACCGTTTTCGTTGATGTCATGACCGGTATTCCGTCAATTGTTGCGGGTCTTTTTGCATTTGCTCTTTTTGCACTGATTTTTGGGCCAGGGGTTCGCATGGGCTTTGCAGGTGCAGTAGCGCTCAGTCTTCTAATGACACCAGTAGTCGTTCGTTCGGCTGAAGAGATGCTCAAGCTGGTACCGAACGAGTTTCGTGAGGCTTCGTACGCGCTAGGTGTGCCAAAGTGGCTGACCGTGCTGAAGGTAGTGATTCCAAGCGCATCAGCCGGGATTATCACTGGCGTCATGATTGCTATCTCTCGAGTGATTGGTGAAACCGCGCCCCTTTTGATCGTTGCTGGGTTTACGCAGAGCGTCAACTACAACCCGTTCGACGAGCGCATGATGACCCTTCCGGTTTTTGTTTACTACTCCTATTCAAGCCAGGGCGCTGACGCCCAGTCGTACATCGATCGAGCCTGGGCTGGTGCTTTGGTCCTGATCATTCTGGTGCTGGCGCTCAACCTTGGTGCTCGCGCTCTTTCTGCTTACTTCAACCGCAAACTAGCTAGATAGGTAAACCAAATGGCTAAAAGAATCCAAATCGAAGACCTCAATGTTTACTACGGCGGCTTTCGCGCTGTTGAAGGCGTGAATCTTGAAATTGAGCCAAACAGCGTTACAGCCTTTATTGGCCCATCTGGTTGCGGCAAGTCAACTCTGCTGCGTACCCTGAACCGAATGCATGAGGTTATTCCAGGCGCTCGTGTAGAGGGCAAAGTTTTGATTGACGGCCAAGACCTTTATGGTGCTGGGGTAGACCCGGTAGAGGTTCGTCGCCAAGTCGGAATGGTGTTCCAGCGCCCAAACCCTTTCCCAACCATGTCGATTCGCGACAACGTTTTGGCTGGTTTCAAGCTCAACAACGAGAAGATCTCCAAGTCTGTGGCAGATGACTTGGTCGAAAAGTCTCTGCGTAGTGCAAACCTATGGAATGAAGTCCGGGACCGGCTAGAACGCCCTGGTGCCGGGCTGTCGGGTGGTCAGCAGCAGCGACTTTGTATTGCTCGCGCGATTGCCGTCTCGCCACAGGTTCTGCTTATGGATGAGCCGACATCAGCACTTGACCCGATTTCAACTCAGGCAATTGAAGACCTAGTGCTTGAGCTGAAGTCAAGCTACACAATTGTGATTGTGACTCACAACATGCAGCAGGCCAGTCGCATCTCGGACAAGACAGCGTTCTTCAACATTGCCGCTACTGGGGCTCCTGGCAAACTTATTGAGTTTGATAAGACTGAGACCATCTTCAGTAACCCATCGCAAAAGAACACTGAGGACTACATCTCAGGTCGTTTTGGATAGTCCTCGAGCTGCGTTTTTCACCATCGACGGAAACACCAATCCGTGCATTGGCCAAACCGCCCACCAGTAGGCGTGGCCAAGCAGGCCCTTAGGTGCGTAGATCGCAACCTGGGTCAGTATCGAACCACCGGTTTCTGGGTCTTCCTCGATTCCAAATTCCAGCCAGGCCAGCCCAGGCATTTTCATCTCCGCGCGAAGTCTCAAAAGTTTTGGTTTGATGATCTCTTCTACGCGCCAAAAATCCAGTGCATCACCAATCTGAAGAGTGTTTGGGTCTCGGCGCCCACGCCTTAGACCAACGCCGCCGAACATTCGGTCAATCAGTCCGCGAACCTCCCAAGCCCAGGTGGCAATCGAGTAGCCATTTTCTCCGCCGATTGCCTCAACGCGGCGCCAAACTTCTTCGACCTTGTCCGGAGAACGCACTGTTCGAACATCTTTATACAAGGTTCCACCTGCCCAACTTGGATCGGTAGGCAGTGGTTCAGAAGGGGTGCCGGGAACTGAGGCGTCGCTCCAACGTGTTTCTACTCGCGCGTCCTTGATCTTGGTGAGTGCAAGTTTGACAGCGCGCTTGAAGGGTGTCAGGCCGCCGGGCGGGTCTGGCACCAGGGCGCGAATGCTGTCATCGGCAGCAACCACCTCGTTCTTGAGGCTCTCGACCAGCCGTTTTGCAAGTGTGTAAGGCACTGGGGTAACCAAGCCAACCCACCCCGATGAGAGCCTAGGGGTAAGCACCGGAACCGGAATGATTACGCGACGCCTCAGGCCAGCGGCTTCGGCGTATTGCTGCATCATCTCTTTATAGGTGAATACCTCGGGGCCGCCAATGTCGAAGGCGCCACTGATTGTGGGGTTGATAGTTGCCGCTCCAACCAGGTAGCGCAGGACATCGCGCACAGCGATGGGCTGAATGCGAACATTTACCCACTTTGGCACGGTCATAATTGGCAGTCGTTCGGTCAAGTAGCGCAGCATCTCAAAAGAGGCTGAGCCTGAGCCGATCACTACGCCCGCTCTGAGTTCAATCGTTGAGACTCCAGACGCGCGAAGGATTTCGCCCGTTTCTGCTCTCGCTTGAAGGTGCGGTGACATCACCTCATTCGGCGCAATTATGCCGCCGAGATAAATTATGCGCTTGACTTGCTCTTGCTTTGCCACAGCGCCAAAAAGTTCGGCCATTGCACGCTCTTGAGTTTCAAAGTTTTCCCGCGACATTAGGGCGTGCAACAAATAGTAGGCAACGTCAACGCCACGTAGTGCCCGTTCAAGGGCCTTCTCGTCTTGAGCGTCGCCCTCAGTAACTTCAACCTGGTCTATCCAAGGGTGGTACTTCAACCGCTCAGGGTTTCTGGCAAGAATTCTTACCCGGTAGCCATGTTTAAGAAGCTCTACGATAAGGCGACCGCCAATATAGCCAGTTGCGCCAGTCACTAGGCAAAGTGCCGGCTCGCCTGTTTTTGTTCTGAGTAGGGGCAGGTCTTGGTTAGAAGCTTCCACTTGGCAGGTCTTTCTCGTCATCGAGTACTGCTCTGATTATGCGCCCAATTACTTGCTCCACAGGCATGCCAACTCCAAAGTTTGGTGCGGTGCCAAATACCGCACGCTCAGCTAAGCCAGATTCAGTGTGGCCGGGGCGAGCGTCAATCCATCGAATGCCAAGTTTTTGGTATTCACGAGAGGCCGCTTGCACATAGCCATGCAGGGCCGTCTTGCTGGCAGAGTAAGCCGCAAGACCTGGCATTGGCCGTTCGGCAATAACCCCAGAAATCGAGACTACGAAGGGCCCACGATCCGCAGCGGCCGAACTTGCCAAGGGGGCAATCAAACGCTGAACTAGATCTAACTGACCCAAAGTGTTGACCTGCATCAACTGCTGGGTGATGGAGTGCGGAGTTTCCTGCGCCGAACCGAATGCAACCAGCCCGGCGGCCAAAACAACGCCATCGATTTCAGTTTTGCTTGCCACGAGGTAGTCGGTCAGGGCGGCGATGGAATTTTGGTCGGCAAGGTCCGCTAAAAGTCGCTGGCTGAGATTGGTCGCAAGTCGAGCGGAGCTTTCCGGGCTGCGGGCGGTTCCAATTACATCTGCGCCGGCGGCCTGGAGTTGCCGGCAAAACTCTTGGCCGAATGCTCCATTCGCACCAATGACAAGTATTTGACGCCCTTGAAGGTCTTTCATAACCGCTCCTCTTTGTTTTATCTAACCGCTTTAGTCGGGTTAAGAATTCCAACGCGCTTGGTAGAGTTTTAGTCTTGGAATCCACGAAACAAAAGCCGCAAAATAAGCCCAATAAAGACACCGGGGGCAAAGATTTGCGCACCGACATTCAGGCACTTAGGGCTCTCGCAGTTGCCAGTGTGGTTGTCTATCACCTCTGGCCAAGCAGGCTCTCCGGCGGTTTTGTCGGCGTTGATGTATTTTTTGTAATTTCGGGATTCCTAATCACGCAACATCTGTTGCGCGATGTTGCTTTGCAAACGTTCAGCGTCTTGGGTTTCTGGGCGCGCCGAATCCGGCGACTACTACCGGCATCGATCGCAGTCCTAGTCGTTACGGCTGCAGGAATATACTTAGTTGCCCCCAAGAGCACATGGCCAGCTTGGATCAGCGAGGTTGGTGCCAGTGCAGCATATTTTGAAAACTGGGCACTGGCTTCAAACACCGTGGACTATCTAGCGGCAGAGAATGCCGCATCACCTACTCAGCACTTCTGGTCACTCTCAGTTGAAGAGCAGTTCTACTTTGTTCTGCCGCTACTAGTTCTTTTGGTCTCGTTTGCACTGCAAAGAAAATCGTCCGAGTTTCAAAGAGTGGTTTTTGTCATTTTCTTGGCGCTGATTACCTCTTTGAGTTTGGCGGCATCGGTTTGGCTATCAGTAGGCGATGAGGGAAGCGCCTATTTCTTTACCCACGTTCGGGCTTGGCAATTCACGGCGGGTGCGCTCCTAGCGGCGCTGTGGGCCAGAATACGCTTGGGCAAACAGGTGCGAAAGTTATTTCTTTTTGCCGGTTTCGCGCTGATTCTGGCAAGCGCCTTTTTGCTCGATGGATCCCTGGCTTACCCCGGCGCTTGGGCACTAATTCCTTCAATTGGTGCTCTCATGGTCATCGCCGCTAATTTGCGATCTGGTTGGCCACCTAGATTGTTGGCCTGGCGCCCTATTCAGTTCATCGGTGACATTTCGTACTCGATTTATCTCTGGCACTGGCCTTTGATTATCTTGCTTCCTTTCGTGGTTGGAAACCTGACCACGGGGCATAAGTTGGTAATTATTGGGCTAACTTTATTGCTCGCCTGGCTGAGCCGCCGCTTTATTGAAATGCCGTTTATTACCTCTGGCCGCCGAAACAGAAAAAGCAACGCCTTCACCATCGGAAGCATGCTTGCCGTTTGTGCAGGATTGCTAATCGGATCGACGGCCCTTTCGGCTCAAGCCACCGAGGCTATTCGCACAGAGCTGGCCCAAGAGGCCGAAGCAGTAACTCGAGGCATTGATTGCCTTGGTGCCGCCACTCGAGCCCCAGACGGCATTGATTGCGATAACGCGAACCTTGCGAATCAACTTTTTCCTGCACCAGATTTAGCTTCTCAAGATCAACAGTCCGCGCTTCTTCCCGACGGCTGTTTGATTACTAAGCAGAGTGAGTCCAAGCTCAACCCTTGCGAACTGGCGGGGCAAACAGGCCTGCGCATTGCGGTGGTTGGTGACTCGCACGCTGCGCAATACGTTGCGCCACTTACTTCCATAGCTTTGAAGAATCACTGGCAGCTCGTGACTTACACCAAGGGCGGTTGTCCGCTTTCATTCGCTCAACGCGTTCATGATGCCGATCTCACCGAGGCATGTTCATCATGGGTGAAGCAGGCAGTAGCCGAACTTACCTCTGGTGAGATCGATTTTGTGGTGACCTCGCAGTTGAGTGGCGTTGACTGGGCAAGTGGCAAACTGCCAGAGCAGGAATACGCGCAATCAGGTTTGG
>JBEEOK010000028.1:0-3218 GCA_041191645.1 Actinomycetota bacterium
TACTTTGGTGCCAACGTTCTGATTCTCGACGAGCCAACCGCAGCACTGGGTGTCAAAGAGGCTACTCACGTTCTTCGCATCATCATGCAAGCCAAACTAAAGGGCATCGCAGTTATTCTGGTAACTCACAACGTTTCACACGCGCTAACCGTAGGTGATCACTTTGCAGTTCTGATTCGTGGTCAGAAGGCTGATGACTTTGCCAAGGGTGAGCGCACTCGTGACCAAATCACCGACCTAATGGCTGGTGGCGAGGCCATGGCCGGCCTAGAGGCCGAGTTGAACACGCTTACTGGAACAGTAAATCAGATTCACTAGTAAGGAATCGCCCACTCCAGTGTGAAAGGTGCCCGGCTTTAGCTGGGCACCTTTTGCGTTTGCGGGCCATCTAGACTGGCCAGTTTTTGGCAGAATGGCATCACCATGTTTATCACACCTAAATTTCAGTCAGTTGCAGACCTGTTTTTTGCTCAGGGCAAAGCGCTTGAAGATGCCAATGGCGGCGGCTTTGTTGGAGGCTCGGCGCTAGCAATCTATGAGAACGGTGAGTTGGCCCTTGATGTTTGGCAAGGTTTGGCAAGGCCAGGGCAACCTTGGCAGTCAGACACCGCATCGGTGATATTTTCTTGCACCAAAGGGCTGGCATCAATTGTTGCCAACCAGCTGATTGAACGCGGGTTGCTAGACCCAGAACAGCGCGTGGCCTACTACTGGCCAGAATTTGCTGCCGCCGGCAAAAGCGAGATCCCGGTCAAGTGGTTGCTGCAACACCGCGCAGGGTTGTCGGCAGTGAGGCGCGACCTAACCCTCGATGAGTTTCTAGATGGCCACACCGTGGTCGATGAGCTTGCCGCCCAAGAGCCACTGTGGGCTCCGGGCACCGGTTACCAGTATCACGCCGGCACATTTGGCCATCTGATCGGTGAGGTGGTTCGCCGGATCACCGGCCAGACCATTGGGCAATATTTTCAAGAGCACATTGCCGGGCCACTAAATGCTGACGCATGGATCGGCCTGCCGGCAGAACGCCTTGGCCAAGTTGCGCCACTGGTCACCGACGGCCAGCGAGCATCGGGCAACCCGCTGCCTAGCACCCCTAACTATTGGATCGAAAAAGCCATGACCTTTGGCAACGCCTTTACTGCAGAGGTTGCCGGTGAGGTTGACGGAGTGGGTACAGGTTTCAATGACCCTCGCGTGTTGCAGAGTGAATTTGCTGGTGCGGGCGGTGTTGCAACCGCCAAGGCCTTGGCCAAGATTTACTCGGCTTGTGTTACCGAGACCAATGGTGTGCGGTTGCTCCACGATGAAACCCTGCGTGAGGCTTCGAGCCTGCAGGTGACCGGCCCAACCGTCTGGGGTGAACCAGGCCCGTGGCCAAACCGCGGCCTGGGTTTCATGCTCGATACTCCGGGGTTCCGCGACATGCTCTCGGCAACCTCGTTTGGTCACGACGGTCTCGGCGGCCAGATTGCCTGCGGTGACTATGGGCTGCGGGTCAGCATGGCAATGACCTCAAGCTATTTGCGCAGCGGGCCACAAGAGCAAGATGCCCAGCAAAATGTGGTGCGCGAGGTTAAGCGCATTCTGGCAGAACCTACCCAGTAAATTCTGAGCAAAATAACTTAACCTTGAGGTTATGAATCCAGAAGAGTGGCAGGGCGCGGGCGAGCCCGACGAAGCTGTCAAAATCTGGGGTGGCGAGGTCAAGGGCAAAGTTGCGGTTCGCAAATCGGGCCCAATCGTCAAACACATACCTTTTTATAAGTTTCCTTATTACCCAGACGTTCTAGATCTGCGTAAGTGCGGCTACGAGATAGATGCGTTTGCGCCGTTGTTTGACCTTCTTGATGGGGCGCACGTGCGGCACGCAAAAGTTGCCCACATTTTGCTACACCTGCCCACCGATGAATACGGCCGCATGGGCGATGGCTCTGGCGGCAACCAGTTGTGGAACCCGCGCCGAGCTCGCGAACTTGAGTTTCAGGTAAGGGCTGCGCTGCACCGATACGGCCTGAGTGATGTGCCTACCCTGCTGCGCCGAATGATGGGCAAGGCTTTCCCTGGTGACTCAATGACTCACATCAGTGTGGACCTGTTGAACGTGTTCTTTTGGGCAGCGCTGGCCAAAGTTGCCCGCGACTATTCGTGGCGTGATGAGCGGCTGGAGTTTATGGCCGAGTACCTTGAGTACCCGGTCAAGCGTGCTTTCAACGCCCTTGGCTGAAAAATGCTGAGGCTAAACGTTGGCCGAACTGCCGCTTAGTGCTGCGTTGTTGCCGTGAGCCAACGCGCTTTCGTGCTTGCGAATCACACGGTTGTCGCTGATCCAGTCCATGACCGCAAACAGCACACCAGAAACCACAAAGGTCAGGTGAATAATGATTCGCCAAATTGTGCCCTGGCCAACCTCGGCGTGGGTGTCCTCGGCCAACTCAACAAAGTCTTTGAGCAGCTCGATTACAGAGATAGCAACCAGTGAGCCAATCAGCTTGATCTTTAGACCAGAGAAGTCCACAGAACCCATCCAGTAAGGGCGGTCCACAGACTTATCGGCCACCTCAATTTTTGAAACAAAGTTCTCGTAACCGGCAAACAGCACAATCAAAATAAGGTTGGCCATGAGCACTAGGTCTAGCAATGCCAGTAGGTCAAGCACAAAGCTGTGGTCATCGTGCACAAGCACATTTTGAACCATGGCAATGAACTCAAGCACAAACTTGTATGCCAAAACCGCAAGAACACCGATCAGCCCTAGGTAAAGCGGGGCAAGCAGCCATCGTGACCAAAAAATACTGCGTTCGATAACGTTTGAAAGCTTGCTCATGGGTTCCGTTCGGTTGATGGACTGAGCCAGTTTAGAGGCCAATTCTGAAAGAATCCTCAATGGTGGCTGTGTGACAATCTTTACCCACGGGCGTAATCATTGGGCCAGAGTGACGTGTAGGTATGTGAAACCCTGATTGTCAGAGGGGGTGCATAAACTTTAATTGAGGTGCTCGGGGGAGAGCACACATAGTTGTTCAATGGGGGTAGCAAAATTAGTGCAACAGAAAACAAAGATCTTTCCACGCTCTGGAAGCATTCCACTGACCTAAACAACCCAGACCGCCACCGGGCCATGTTCGATCTGGCCTTTCAGTTGTGGAACGCCAGTGAGCATGATGACGCCGTGGCAGTTGCCGGTGGTTTGATTGATGCGCTCGCCGAAGAACGCG
>JBEEOK010000029.1:0-10137 GCA_041191645.1 Actinomycetota bacterium
TGCAACCCAGAATGTGTTCAATTCTGCCTTTTGCTTTCCTGCTTGCCAGAGGCAGGCCAAAGCGGTGACCGTCTAAGCCCATGCGCAGTACATCTCGGGCACGTAGTGGGGTTCCGGCATCTAGTGATCGGTGCTGAGGAATGTAGCCAATTTTGCGATTGCCCCGGCCAATTGGTTTGCCGGCCAGCTTGATTGAGCCGGCAGCCAGTGGCTCTTGCCCAAGAATCGCTTTGAGCAAGGAGGTCTTTCCAGACCCGTTGGCACCAATCACCGCAATGAATTCCTGAGGCTTAACCTCAAGCGAAAGGTTGCTCCAAAGAGTGCGCACCTCACCCTCGCCACCGGTTACTTGAAAGGTGGCGTTGCTTATCTCGAGCACAGGTGGGTTCGTCATAATTCGCTGGCCAGCTGCAGAGTCATCAGGCAAGAGTTCACATACTCAAAGTAGGTTTTGTCATACTGCTCGTAAGTGTCATCGTCCTGACCCAAGATTTCATAGAACCCCAGGTTGACCACGCCGCCGGTCCACTGTGGTGAATCGCTTTCGTGGCCACCAAATGGCGCAATGATTGCTGAAATCTCGCCTGCGTCGATTAGGTCCTGCACTTCTTTCATAGCCAGAGGCGGAATGTCTCGTTCACCCTCAACTGCCTCAGTCATCTCGACCGGGGTGGCATCAATCATTCCGGTGTCTTCAAGTAGGTATGAGACCAGGGACTCAGTTTGAATTACTTTTAGGCCCTTGGTTTTCTCTTTTACTTCAGCCTGTTTTGCAGCCAGGTCATCAATGTTACTGTTGAACGCCTGCAAGTTTTTAGCAAGTTCATCGGCTAGGTCTGGGCGAATCTTTTGAATCTCTGCGTTTACAAGTTCGCCGAATTTGCGTACTCGATCAACATCTAGCCAAATGTGTTCATTGCCGTCTTCGCGAGTACCCACTAGGTCTACTGCGTTTAGGACGGTTGGCTGGGCCTCTGCGGCCTCAACCAATGTGGTCATAAATTCGTCGTATCCGCCACCGTTTACGACCACAATGTCTGCTTGGTTCACTAAAAGCTGGTCGCGGGCAGAAGCCTCAAATGAGTGCGGGTCTTGGTTGATGTTGTAAATCAGGGCCTCGGCGGTGACTACGTCTTTGCCGGCAGCTTCAGCAGCAATGCTGGCCCAAATGTTGGTGCTGGCCACAATCTTGATTTCACCGGTTCCGGCCGACCAGCTCTTTGGCGCAGCGGCACACCCGCTAAGGCTTAGGGCGATTCCCACCAGCGCAATTACGGATAGCGCGGCAACAAATTTGACCATGAAACTCTTCATGACTCAAGGCTAGGCCTTATTGATAATGATTGTCAATACCAGCAAGACTCAGCTGAGCTGGCTCAAGCCCAGGTTTCGATTAGTCAAGCAGGAGGGCTGGTTCTTCAATCACCGATGCAACGTCTTGCACAAAGCGCGAGGCCACGTCGCCGTCTACAACGCGGTGGTCAAAAGTTGCACCAATGGTGGTGACCTGACGAACCTGAATTTCGTTGTTGACCACCCATGGCTTTGGCCTAATTGAGCCAAGTGCCACAATGCCAACCTCACCCGGGTTCAAAATTGGGGTTCCAGTGTCAACACCAAACACACCGATGTTGGTGATGGTGATGGTTCCATCTTTCATATCTGCAGGCGTGGTCTTGCCCTCGCGAGCTACCGCGGCCAAGTTCTCGATGGCCTTAGCCAGCTCAAGCATTGACATCTTGTCGGCGTCTTTAATGTTCGGCACGATTAGACCGCGCGGGGTAGCCGCTGCGATTCCAAAGTTCACAAAGTTGTGCACGATGATTTCTTCGTCGGTCCAGGTGGAGTTAACCATTGGGTTGCGGCGAACCGCCCAGATCATGGCCTTGGCCATAATCAAAAGCGGGGTGACCTTTACGCCGGCAAAGTCAGTCGAGGCCTTCAGGCGCTTCACGTACTCCATGGTGCGGGTGGCATCAACGTCAACAAAGATGCTCACGTGAGGTGCGGTGAAAGCCGATGAAACCATCGCGTTGGCAATAGCTTTGCGAACGCCCTTGACCGGAATGCGTTCTTCACGAACACTCGGTGCTTCAGGGGTAGAAAGGTTGCGGAACACCGATGCCTGCTGGGCCCCACCAAGAACGTCTTCGCGAGTTACCTCTCCAGCAAAACCGGTTGGGGTAACGCTGGTGATGTCTACGCCAAGGTCTTTTGCCAGCTTGCGGATCGGCGGCTTGGCAATCACCTTATCTTCGGCGGTGATCGCGGCCACGTTGATCAAGGTGGTGTCTGGGTTTGGAATCAGCGGCAACGATGCGCTGGCGGCGACCACGCTGGCAGGGGCTGGGTTCACCGGCCCGCGGCGGCGTGAAACCGCGTGGCCTGATGCGCCGTAACCAACTAGGTTTGGTTGCTTTTCTTCGGTGGCAACTGCGGCAGCTGCATCGGCAATAACCTCGTGGGCTGCTAGTGCTGCAGGTGCGTCAATCACCGGGATTGCGCTGGTGTTAGTGCTGACGGTGCCAACTGCACCATCGGCAACGGTAGCCGAGATGATTGGTTTGCCAACCTCAACGGTGTCGCCTTCTGCGGCAAACAGCTCAGCAACAACGCCGGCGAATGGGCAAGGCAACTCAACCAAGCTCTTGGCGGTTTCAATCTCAACAATTACCTGGTTTACCGCCACGGTGTCGCCTGGCTTGACCTTCCACGAAACAATCTCTGCCTCGGTTAGGCCTTCGCCAACGTCAGGAAGGTTGAAGAACGCTAGTTGAGTCATGTCGTTGTCCTGTCCGAAACCTAGTAAGCCAAAACGCGGTCGACCGCTTCAAGAATGCGGTCGGCATCTGGCAAGAATTTTTCTTCGAGCTTGGCCGATGGGTAAGGCACGTCAAAACCGCCAACTCGAATGACCGGTGCCTCAAGGTGGTAGAACGCAAGCTCTGAAACTCGGGCTGCAACCTCTGAGCTAACCGAGACAAAAGTGCTGGCCTCATGGGCAACTACCAAGCGGCCGGTTTTCTTAACCGATTCAATGATGGTTGTGAAGTCGATTGGCGACATTGAGCGCATATCGATGATTTCTAGGCTGGTGCCTTCTTGGGCGGCAATTTCTGCAGCCTGCAAAGCCACGGTAACCATGGGGCCGTAGGCGGCAACGGTCACTTGGGTGCCTAGGTGCAGCACCTTTGCGTTGTGCATTCCGGCAGGTGGCTCGTCAAGGTTTACCATGCCCTTTTGCCAGTAGCGGCGCTTTGGTTCAAAGAACAGCACTGGGTCGTTGCTCTTGATGGCCTGCTGAATCATCCAATACGCATCGTTTGGATTGCTTGGGCTAATTACGCGCAAGCCCGCGGTGTGGGCAAAATAAGCTTCTGGGCTTTCAGAGTGGTGCTCCACTGCACCAATACCGCCACCAAATGGCACACGAATCACCACTGGCATGGTGGTGTAACCCTCAGAGCGATTCTGCATCTTGGCTAGCTGCGAGGTGATCTGGTTGAACGCAGGAAAGATAAAGCCGTCAAACTGGATCTCGGCAACCGGTGAGTAGCCGCGCATGGCCAGTCCGATTGCGGTACCGATGATTCCCGATTCAGCAATCGGTGAATTAAAGATTCGTGATGGGCCAAATTCATCAAGAATGCCCTCGGTCACACGGAACACGCCACCAAGCTGGGCAACGTCTTCACCAAAGACCAAAACCTTTGGGTTATCGGCCATGGCCTTGCGAATACCGGCGTTGATTGCCTTCGCAATCGACATTTCCACAAAGTTGCTCATTAGTTGGCACCGCCCTGACCGAATGATGCCTCGTAGGCTTCAAGCCAAGCCAACTGCTCTTCGATTAGCGGGTGGCTCTCGCTGTAAACGTGCTTGAACATGTTCTCGATTGGTGGTTGACCAAGCGCAAAGGTCTTTTCACGGATGTCGGCTGAGAGGGCCTCGCCGGCGGCCTCACACTCAGCAAAGAAGTCATCGCCAATTCCCTGTCGGCGCAAGAACTTCTCGAATCTAGCCAGTGGGTCACGGGCTTTCCAGTACTCAACCTCATCCGCATCGCGGTACTTGGTTGGGTCGTCCGAGGTGGTGTGGGCGCCAATTCGGTAGGTGAGAGCCTCAATCATGAACGGGCCACCGCCGTTGCGAGCGTCATCCATGTGCTTTTTGGTGACCGCATAGCTAGCCAAAACGTCATTGCCGTCGATGCGAATGCCAGGAACGCCAAAACCAATTCCGCGCTGGTACAGCGGCACGGTGGTCTGCGAGGTGACAGGGCTAGAGATTGCCCACTGGTTGTTCTGGCAGAAGAAAACTAGGGGAGCCTGAGTAGTTGCAGCAAACAGGAATGACTCTGAGACATCACCCTCAGCAGTTGATCCGTCGCCAAAGTATGAAATGACAGCTAGGTCTTCGTCGCGGTTCCCGGTGGCCACCTTGCCGTCAAACTTAACGCCCATGGCGTAGCCAGTAGCGTGCAACACCTGGGTGCCCAACACAATTGCGTACAAGTGAAAACGGGTTTCGTCTGGGTTCCAACCGCCGTGGTTTACGCCTCGAAGCATCTTGAGAATCGACATCAAGTCAATGCCGTGGGTGATTGCTACGCCGTGTTCACGGTAGCTCGGAAAAATGTGGTCGTTGTGGCCAACGCCATAGCCAGAACCAATTTGTGCTGCCTCTTGGCCAATCGCGGGAATCCATAGACCCAACTGACCCTGGCGCTGCAGCGCGGTGGCCTCATTATCGAATCGGCGCATGCGGGCCATGTCGCGGTAGAACTTGAGAAAGTCGGCTTCCCCAAGCTGATCGATGTATTTTCCGTACTCTGCGTATTGGGCAGGCACGCCGTACTGGCCGTCTGGTGAAAGAAGCTGCACCATCGGAACGTTCGAGGCATCTTGATAAGTCATCTCGTCTAATTTACTTCTTTGAGTGGCACAATCTAGTCATGATTCGTTTTCTGGTTGGAACCGTTATTAATGCAATTGGCCTTTGGGTTGTCACTCTGTGCATCCCGGCAATCAAGCTGAACCCCTATGGTGGCACCGATTTTTGGTCAATCGCGGGCTCATTCTTGGTGGTTGGTGCCGTGTTTGGCCTGGTCAGTGCCATTGTTGCGCCGGTTATTAAGGTCTTGGCCTTACCGCTCTACATTCTGACCTTTGGCCTTATCTCGTTCCTGATTAACGGGGCCCTGCTGCTATTTGTGGCTTGGCTATCTCAGCTAATCGGTGGCAATGTGCTGACCATTTACGGGTTCACCGCCGATGGCCTTACCGTTGACTCACTGGGCTGGGCAATCTTGGGCTCAATCGTGATGAGCATTGCGTCGTTCCTTGGCCGCGCAATCTTCAAGGCTCTCAAGCTGCTCTAACGAGACACCTGAAAGATTGTGGCCTTGCCCTGGCCGTTAGCAAACCCAGTAATTTGTTCACGCACGCGGGCCAACCCTGGGTCTAGGTTTTCGTCGGCCAGCAAGGCCGTGCCCCGATAACTCCCAATCTCATGGGCTTCTAGAACGTCTGGCTTTCCGTCGTGTTTTTGGGTGGGGGCCTCACGTTCAAAAGTGACCCAGCTTTGGCCAATTGCGTTTTGTTTGAGATCCAGTTTTGGCACGATGTCGTTGGTGTGTTGCAGCGATACCGTGGGCACCCTGATGCTCTGATTGAGCTGGCTAATAGGTGACCCAATAGTCACTAACCCAGCAACTTTGTAATTCTGCTGTTTGCTTGCAATGTTTGCGGCCACCATGCCACCCTGCGAGTGGCCTACCAAAAGCACTTGGTTTTCGGCGGTAACCCCTGCAGCAACAATTGCCTTTTGCACGGCCGCCTCGCTGCTGGCCAGCCCGGGTCCAGCCATTGCTTGCAGGTTTGAGGTGAGATCCAGCGGGTTCTTGCCCGCCATGGGCAGCCAGCTTTGCGTGCCGGGAATGTACACAATGAACCGGCTGCCGAACTGTTCGATGCGTACTCGGCCTGGGGCCGCAGCGGCCGTTCTTTCTAACCGGGTAAGCAGGGCTGCCAACGAGGTAGCCGACGGTACTTTGTTTTGCACGGTTGCCGCCACGGCTGAGATTTCTGAGTTTCGATACGGAGCCAATTGCGGGCCAATGGCTGCCAATCCGGCTGCAAGCAACGGCACAACTGCCATTTCTACGGCATCTAGTCGGTTGGCTTGCTGAACCTCTCCGTCAAAATACTCTTGGGCAGCAATTAGACAGGCTTGCTGCAGCTGCCCAATGCGCTCAATAATCGGTTGCGCCTCAAGCGCCAGCCCAATTCGGCGAATCGGCAGGGTCAAAAAATCGGCGGCCTCGAGTTCACCAAGCAGCATGCTTCGAGCTAACGCCAAAGAGTCGTGCACCCGCTCAATTTCTAAGCGAGTAGCAATGATGCCTGGGTCACCGCCAAAAACCGTTACATCGCCCACGAGCCAAGTCGAATTCGCAGCAGATTAATGTCATTTGCCAGATTGTTGAGCGTTGCAGCGCAAGTGCTGGCGGCTTTGCCGTTCCAGAGCAGCGGGTTTGGGGTGGCCATATTCAGCCTGGCCACAACAGCCATGAGGGTGTGTTCAATTGCATCCATCTGCCAATGGTTCAACAGCATTACAACCGAAACCTAGCAAAGCCCCCAATCTGTGCAGAACTTACGGCAAAATAGACGGGTGAGTAATCTTTCAATTCAGCCCCTTTCCCCGCTAGATGGCCGTTACCGTGCTGCCGTTTCAGACCTTGGTTTTCACCTGTCTGAAGCTGGTCTAAATCGTGCCCGCATCGCTGTTGAAATTGAGTGGCTGATTCACCTGGCAACTCGTGACCTACTTGGCACCGGCAGCAGCATCAGTGAGCAAGAGATTTCACAACTGCGCGCAATCGTGACCAACTTTTCAGACGCCGATGTTGCAACTCTGGCCGAAACTGAGGCCACTACCAAGCACGACGTCAAGGCTGTTGAGTACTTCATTCGCGGCAAGTTGTCTGAAATGGGCCGCAATGACCTGCTTGAGCTGACCCACTTTGCCTGCACCTCAGAAGACATTAACAACCTCAGCTATGCCATCACCGTGCGCGATGCCGTGAACGATGTTTGGTTGCCGCGAGTTGAAATGCTTCTTAGCAAGTTGCGCGAGCTTTCTGCCAAGTACGCCGAGGCGTCAATGCTTTCGCACACCCATGGACAGCCAGCAACACCTTCAACCATGGGCAAGGAAATTGCAGTTTTCGTGCACCGTCTGGAGCGTCAGGTAAAGCGCATCAAGGCAACCGAGTACTTGGGCAAGTTTTCTGGTGCAACCGGAACCTTCTCTGCTCACGTAGTAGCTGCGCCAAGCGTGAACTGGCCTCACGAGTCGGAGCTTTTTGTAACTGGTCTTGGTTTGACCTGGAACCCGCTAACTACTCAAATTGAGTCTCACGACTGGCAGGCCGAGTTGTACAGCGCGGTTGCTCTGTTCAACGGTATTTTGCACAACCTCTGCACCGACATCTGGACCTACATTTCGATGGGTTACTACAAGCAGATTCCCGTGGCTGGCGCCACTGGTTCTTCGACCATGCCTCACAAGATCAACCCGATCCGCTTTGAAAACGCCGAGTCAAACCTTGAGCTTTCAAACGCAATCTTGGGCAGCCTTGCCTCTACTTTGATTACCTCACGCTTGCAGCGCGACCTCACCGACTCATCTTCACAGCGCAACATTGGACTGGGTTTTGGTCACTCGCTGTTGGCGGTAGACAACGTCACCCGCGGTTTGAACGAGATTGACCTATCGGTGCCGGTTCTTGATGCAGACTTGAGCGACAACTGGGAGATTCTCGGCGAGGCAATTCAGACTGTAATTCGTGCCGAAGTGGCTGCCGGCCGGTCAAACATCAATGACCCTTACGCACTTCTAAAAGAGCTAACCCGTGGAAAGCGCCTGAGCGGCGAAGACATGGTGGCTTTCGTGAACGGTCTTGAGATTGGTCAAGAGGCCAAGGACCGCCTGCTAACCCTGCGCCCACACACCTATGTTGGTGTTGCGGCGCAGCTTGCCCAGCGTATTCAGACTATTTGAGCATTGGCTCGTTAGGGTCGCCTGGGTTTTCTTTTACGGTTAGCGCCAAAGTTGCAATGGTGACCAACGAAGTAATGAAGGTTAGACCAGACCAAATCAGGGTTCTCTGAAACGCGCCCTCAGCCTGGGTTACTCCGCCGGTACCGTAAAACACAAAGAGGCCTACGAATACGGCAGCAATGAATGATAGGCCTAGGTAGGTGCGCAGGCTGCGTGCTTCTGATTTTTTCTTTGGTGTTTTTGCCATGGCTTAAGCCTACGCCTTTGGTGAGGCGGCTGTAATTCCCTGGTGAACACCCAAAATGATGGCATAAGCACCAAAAAAGCCCACTTGGCTAACTGGATCGTTGCCCAAAAGCAAAATGGTCAGCTGTGAAATGTAAAGCAATAGGCCCAAACCAGCACTGATGGCGTGGTCTCGGCGTGCTGCCGACTTGGCCTGCGCTCTGCGCGCGAAAATGGCCTGGGTTAGCGCATCGTAAAAACCCCAATGGGCAATAAGCACCCAAATCAGAATTGGCTGTGCCATTCCGTTGAAGACAAGCGTCAAAACTGCCATTAGGGCGGCGGTGACTGCGATCACGGTGTGCAGAACAAATCCTTGAGCTCTGTAGCTCTTGACTGCGCTCAGGATTGATCCGGCCAACCAGCCGACCGACAGCACCAAAAGACCGATTACCGCAGTTGATGCGTCGTGCACCTGTGAGAAGGTAATGAAAATGCCGGCCGAGAGTGCGGAGGTAGCCTGTATGGCCAATGGAATGCGCATAAACACTATTGTTTCATGCTCCTAAGGCGCGGTTTTCTACTGCTTCATATTCATGAAGCGTGAATACTGACCCTGGAAGGCAACCACAACTGTGCCAGTAGGCCCGTTTCTTTGCTTGGCCAAGATCAGGTCTGCTTCCCCGGCTCGAGGGTGCTCGCGTTCACCCAAGGCCTCGCGGTGCAACAGAATAACCACGTCGGCGTCTTGTTCTAGCGAGCCAGATTCACGAAGCTGCGAGATTTCTGGTTTCTTGTCTTTGGTTTGCTCTGAGTTTCGGTTCAGCTGTGAGATGGCAATAACCGGAATATTCAACTCTTTTGCCAAAAGCTTTAGGGCTCGAGAGAACTCTGACACCTCTTGCTGGCGTGACTCGACCTTTTTGCCCGAGGTCATGAGCTGAAGGTAGTCAATGACAATCATTTTTAGCGGAACGCGCTGGTTGAGCCGCCTGGCTTTAGCACGAATCTCAACCAATGTCATGTTTGGGCTGTCGTCAATGTATAGCGGTGAATCATTGATTTGGCCGCGAACTGCAGCGAGACGGGTCCAGTCGCTGTCGGCAAACGAGCCTTTACGCATGTTTTGCAGCGGAATTTGTGATTCGGCCGAGAGCATACGCATGGCAATTTCGGCGCGACCCATTTCTAGCGAGAAGAAAACGGTAGCGCGCTTGTGCTTAATGGCAGCATTTCGGGCGAAATCTAGGGCGAGAGTTGACTTACCAACAGCTGGGCGGGCCGCCAAAATGATTAGCTGGCCTCCGTGTAGACCATGGGTTAGTTCGTCGAGTTCTGCGAAGCCGGTCGGCACACCCACCATGTCGCCACCGCGGCTCTGGGCCTGCTCAATTTCGTGAATAGCCGCTTCGATTGAGTCGTTTAGGTCAACGATGTCTTCTTTGGCAGCGCCACGAGTAACCGAGTAGACATCGGCCTGGGCCTGATTTACGAGGTCCTCGACCTCGCCCTCGTTTGCGTAGCCCAACTGGGCAATCTTGGTGCCCACTTCAACTAGGCGGCGCAGCGTGGCCTTCTCGGCAACGATTTGCGCATAGAAGCCAGCATTGGCGGCAGTTGGAACAATCGAGGTCAAAGTGTGCAGGTAATCAGCGCCACCGGCCTTGACCAGGTTTCCACTTTTGGTTAGCTCGGCTGTGACAGTAATAACGTCTGTAGGTTCACCCTTTGAAAACAGGGTAAGAATGGCCTCAAATATGACTTCGTGCTTTGGTGCGTAGAAGTCGGCTCCACGAACTTGCTCTTGAACCTCGGCCACAGCCTCTGGCGAGAGCAGCATGCCAC
>JBEEOK010000030.1:0-3596 GCA_041191645.1 Actinomycetota bacterium
TGTTGACGTCGTCGCCAAGGAGTGCCTTCTTGAAAGCACTGCGAGCGCGGAAGATTAGCTGGCGAGTTGCGTTCTCGCTGAGGCCAACCTGGGCGGCAATTTGATCGGTGGTCTTTTCTTCATAGATGCTGGCCAACAGCACCTCACGGTGGCGCGGGTTTAGCTTGCTGAGGGCCAGGCGCAGAACCGCTGCGTCATCTTGCTGCTCAAGATAGCTAGAGATCTCAGGGTCTTGGCTAACTGGCTCGGCAACGTCGTCGATGCTGGCAATGTAGGCCTTGCCGCTGGCGCGAATAACGTCTAGGCAGAGCAGGCGGGTCTTCCACTTTAGAAAGCGCAGCACGCCGATCTCTGAGTCAAGCTCAGGAAGGCTGACCATTAGGTATAGGAATGCGTCTTGAACAACCTCGTCAACCTGGCTTGGGTTGTTTAGAAAGCGGCGAGCGTGGCGGTCAAGGTGTGGGCGAAAGCGGGTGTAAATACTCGAGAAGTCTTGGGCTGACCATTCGGCCAGTTTGACTGGGCGGCCGTCTGGGCCGGCAGCGCGTTCGCGGGTGACCACATAGCCAAAGTCTTCGTCAGACTCGGCGTCTAGGTATTGGTCAAAAGGGTCTTCAGGGGTGCTTGCAGAGTTATCGACAGGGTTGGAGTCTGGGTGCAGCGGTGTGACATCGCTCATGATTCCCCCTGAATGACTGATGTTTATTGCCTGCACTTGTTGCCAGCACTTGTGAGTCGTCGTGACAACGCCAAGTTTAGGCCAGTATTCGGTTATACGCCATTAGACCGGACTTATTACGGTTGGTTGGGGTTTTTCACAGATTCACCCAAACCCTTGATGTTCTGCTAAGAAAAGCCCATGATGGGGGTGAGGAGGAGCCATGACAACGAACGAATTTGAAGATATATCCGCAATTCAGACAGTCTTCATTGCTAGCGATCAGCAGTTTGAAGAGTTTGAAACTTTGTTGAATGAACCACCTAGGGCGCCTGAGGGGCTCGTTGATTTGGCATCTCGGAAAGCGCCCTGGGAATAGGCCAAGATTCTGATTGGCGGGAACCGGTGCAGATTCGCAGGGATTTGCACCGGTTTTTCGTCTCGTGTTGCACCCCAGTTATGCGCATTTCACTGAAACTGCGTTTAATGCAACCAACGCTTGCCACCGTAATCGAAATCAATTAAAGCAATAACCCCGGGGGCATTTGGCTCTAGGGCCAAAGAGGTCACACCGGGGTCTACTCGACAAAATTACCTTCTGGAAAGACACAATGTCAACACCCACCATTAAAAATGTTGATAACTGCACGTGGGTTGAATTGGTTATCTCGCATGCCCGAATCACACCCTACTTATTGGCATGCCAGCACTCTTTGCCCAGAGCGATAGAGCTATACACAACGAACATCGAAGACAGTACTTATCTTTTCAAGTGGTTGGCGGTTTTAGAAGTTGCCCTCAGAAACGCTCTGATCGCCTCACTAACGCCAAAAAATCACTCAGGAGAATTTGATCCCTTTGTGTTCGTTTGGGCAAGCCTTGCCGACGAAGCCAAAGCTGCCGTAAAAAATGCGGAGAATCGCCTGGGGCAAACAGGGCGGAAACTTAGTACCGGCGCGGTTATCGCTGAACTTCAATTCGGATTTTGGAAACGCCTTCTCTCGAATCGCTATGAGGCCATCCTTTGGACACCAAACTTACGCTTTGCATTTCCCGCTCTATGGCCTCAGCGCAGAGGCACAGTTTTCGAGGCCGTAGAAAGGGCCGGAGCGCTAAGAAACCGAATTGCGCATCATGAGCCTATTTTTAGCAATCACCTTGTAGGCGAGTTGTTGAACATTCAGCAGGTACTTGGATGGATATCTCCTGCTGCACTCGAGTGGGCGATTGCGAATCTTGAATAGTTTTTATTGCAGGCGACCGTAATAAAAGGTAGCCGTCGGAGTGTATTGGTAATGTAGAGGTTACGACGATCACTTGAAACCAAGCCTCGTGCAAAGTCGTAAGCAATACATGATTCGGGGGAATTGCGATTCTCGCGACTCAAGAGAAGTCTCGGGACTAATGAATTCGTAGCCTCGGGACTTTTTCTTTTAACCGGCGCCCTCTTGAGGCCCCAAACAAGCCCTAATTAGACTTGAGCTATGGGCGTTCAATCATGACTAAGACCACTGCTCCAAGCAGGCCCATCCGTGTGGTCTTTCTGACCTTTTATTTCGAAGCCTGGGATGCGCTGGCCGAGGTTTACAACCTGATGAGCGCCGACCCGCGCTTTGCGGTGACTGTGGTGGCAATTGACCGCAAACTAACTGGAGATGCGGGCTATGGCGGGGCCAACGAGGTATCGGCCTTTTTTGATGAGCACGGCATAAAGCACTTGGTCAATGCAGACTTAGCGGCACTGGGGCCTGACTACATCTTTGTGAATTATCCGTGGCAAAGAAACTATGCGCCGCAGTACCGCCCAGACAAGCTGGCGAAGATTGGCCGAATTGTTTATGTGCCGTATTACTCACTGCCGCTGGTGAATGAGCCGGTTGACGGCGTGAACCCAGACTCTGGTTTTGAGCCGATTGCCTCACACCTCTACACTCAGCGCATGCACCAACTGGCCGCCCTGGTTTTTGTGCAAGATAAGTTTTTGAAAGATGCCTATGGGCAACTGCCGCGAGGCAACAAACACGTGCATTTTGTGGGCTCAACCAAACTTGATGCGCTGATTGAAGAGGCTGAGGAATACGCGGTTTCTGGTGGTCTGGCGGTCTCGGCGCTAAGCACGCTGGTTTGGGCACCACACCACAGCTACTCACGCCACTGGCTGAACTTTGGCATGTTTGCTGCTGTGGCCGGCGATGTTTTGGATTGGGCCCGCACCCACACAGACGTGCGCGTAATTCTGCGACCACACCCTTTTCTTTTTGGCACACTGGTTGACCGCAAGGTTATGACTGCAGCTGACTTGGATGCCTGGTTGGGCCAGTGGAACGCTCTGCCGAACACGGAGATTGATAGTGAAAGTTCGTCGGCGGCGATTTTTGCCAAAGCAGATAACCTACTCACCGACGGCATTTCTTATTTGGCGGAGTGGCCTTTGACCAAGGGCCGCCCTGCAATTTTTATGGAGAATCCGGGACACTGGATGTTCAGCCCGCTTGGTGAATTGGCTGCGGCAAGCACCGTGAAGATTGACCGAGTTGATCAGCTGGATGGGGTTTTGGGCGAGCTGGCAAGCCCTACCCCGGCAGCCAGTGTTGACCGCGCTGCCGAGATTGCTGCGCTTAGAGCAGCTGCTATGCCGTTTGCTGGTGAATCGGCCGAGCGCATTGTGGCAACCGTTGCTGCCGATTTTGGGGCTGATGGCAGTGGGTCGCCGCTAGTAGACCCGGCCCTGATCACCGAAACCCCATGGGAGCTTCAGGCAGGGCGCGAGCCACTAAACGACTAGCGCTTGCGTGAAGTTGCGTGCAACGCCCCTAGCGCTTGCGGCGCTTGAACAACAGGCTGATGGCTGCTGCCACTAGGGCAATTGCTACACCAATCCACAATTCGTAGGCCGCCTGCAACCAACCAAACACGGCTGCCGGAACACCTGCAACTA
>JBEEOK010000031.1:0-22850 GCA_041191645.1 Actinomycetota bacterium
TGGCCACCACCAACCGTTTGCCGGTTCTGCTTTTGCCTTCGGACACCTTTGCTAACCGCGTTGCCGACCCAGTGTTGCAGCAGCTCGAACAGCCAAATGATGCCAGCATGACCGTGAACGATGCCTTCAAGCCGTTGTCGCGATTCTTTGACCGAGTGACCCGCCCAGAGCAAATCTTCTCAGCGCTTCTAGGTGCCATGCGCGTGCTCACCGACCCGGTAGAAACCGGTGCGGTCACCATTTCTTTGCCAGAAGATGTACAGGCTGAAGAGATCGATGTGCCAGAGGAATTTTTGGCGGATCGCGAGTGGCACATTCGCCGCCCTCGCCCAGACCGCGGCCTAATGGCTGAGGTTGCTGCCGCAATTAAGGGCGCCAAGCGTCCAATGATTATTGCCGGTGGTGGAGTGATCTACTCCGATGCAAATCAAGAACTTCGACGATTTGTTGAGCAGACTGGTATTCCAGTTGGCATGTCCCAAGCTGGCGTCGGCTCGCTGGTATGGGACCACGCACAAAACCTTGGTGCGGTAGGTGCAACCGGAACTACTGCTGCAAACCGAATTGCTGCCGAGGCCGACGTAATCATCGGTATCGGAACTCGCTACAGCGACTTCACAACTGCCAGCCGTACCGCCTTCCAGAACCCTAACGTCAAGTTCATCAACATCAACGTGGCATCATTCGACGCCTTCAAGCATGGCTCTGCTATTCCGGTAGTTGCTGATGCACGTGAGTCAATTGTCGAGCTTTCTGAAGAGCTTTCTGGCTACTCCGTTGCCCAGGATTTCCGCAAGCACTACAGCGAGCAAAAAGCCATTTGGGACGCTGCAGTTGATGCTTCGTTCGTTGACCAGCGCCGCGAACTACCTGGCCAGCCAGAAATTATCGGTGCGGTTCAAGAAGCTTCTGACCCTCGTGACGTTGTGATTTGCGCCGCTGGCTCATTGCCGGGTGACCTGCACAAGTTGTGGCGCGTGCGTGATGACTTGGGTTACCACGTTGAGTACGCCTTCTCATGCATGGGCTACGAGATTGCTGCAGGTTTGGGAGTCGCAAGAGCAGATTCCACTCGTGACGCAATCGTCATGGTTGGCGATGGCTCATACCTAATGATGCACACTGAGTTGGTCACAGCTGTGGCTGAGCGCCTGAAGTTCATCACGGTCTTGATTCAGAACCACGGATACGCCTCGATCGGTCACCTGTCAGAAGATGTTGGTTCACAGCGATACGGCACCAAGTACCGCTACCGCGATGTTGCCGGCAACAACCACGAGACTGGCGATGTTTTGCCAATTGATTTGGCTGCAAACGCAGAGAGCTACGGCGTACACGTGATCCGTGTGGAGCCGGGCCCAGATTCAATCACCGACCTCAAGGCGGCTGTTAAGGCAGCCAAGGCTCACCAGGGCGGACCAGTTCTTATCCACATCAACAACGATCCACTGATTTACGCCCCTGACGGCGAAGGTTGGTGGGATGTTCCGGTGATGCCAATTTCTGAGCTAGAGAGCACCCAGAAGGCTTACCAGGGCTACGCGGCAGCCAAGAAAACCCAAAAGCTTTTGCTTGGCAAAGGCGCAGTAGAGCGCAACAACTAGGTTCAATCCGCTTCGAAGGAGAAGTAAATGGTCAAGATTGCACTAGACCCAACCCCGTTCCACAGCACGCACTCGTTGCTTGAGTTTCCGGCGCTCGCCGCAGACCTGGGCTACAAGTACCTGCAGATGACACCGCACGCCGACATGATTCCGTTTTTCAACCACCCAAAGGCTGATGACGATCTAGTCAAGAAAATGCGCAAGGCTTGCAAAGATGCAGGTGTTGAAATTGCCTCAACACTGCCAGTTTTGCGTTGGTCCGGGCCAGATGAGGACGCCCGCGAGGCGGCTGTGCGCTACTGGAAGCGTGCCATTCGAATCACTGCTGACCTTGGCGTTGACACTATGGGAACCGAATTCAATGGCCGACCAGAGCGCGCGGAAGAGTCAGAGCGTGCTTTCTACCGCTCGATGGAAGAGCTCGTGCCGATTATTGAAAAAGAGGGCATCAACGTATTCATTGACCCGCACCCAGACGACTTTGTTGAAAACGGTCTGGCGGCCTGGCGCGTGATTCGCGGGATTAATTCAAAGAACTTTGGAATGGTTTACGTAGCCTCGCACACCTATCACATGGGTAACCAGCCGCTAGAAATCATGCAGGCAGCTGGCGACCGTCTTGGAATCGTGCACGTTTCAGACACCATGGACCACACCGCCTCACACGGTTTGCGCTACATTACTAACCCTCCTGGTAACGCCGTTCGCGTTCACCAGCACCTAAAGATGGGTGACGGCGATGTTAACTTTGACGAGTTCTTCAGCGGCCTCAAGAGCATTGGTTTCCTAGACAACGCGAAGAGCGTAATGTGCTCGAGCGTTTTCGCAGAAAACGAGAACGCACGCGAAGTGGCAATCTTCCAGCGAGAAGAGATGGAAAAGCGCATCGCTGCGTTGAAGTAATCCAGCAATTTTGAGCGAAACCCTCAGACGCAGGCCCTAGGCCAGAGTCTGAGGGTCGTTCTATTTCTAGAATGAGACCATGGCAAGAAAAGACAGCAAAGATCGCAGCGACCAGCGTCCGCCAACCATGGCCGATGTAGCTGAGCGAGTTGGCGTTTCTAGGCAACTAGTCGGTTTGGTGTTTCGTGATGCCCCTGGTGTGGGCCCAGAGACCGAGGCCAAGATTCGTGCTGCCGCTAAGGAATTGGGTTATCGACCAAATCTTGCTGCCCAATCCCTTCGTCGTGAAGGTTCAAAGTACATCGGAGTTGTGTTTCACGCCGCTGAATCTTCGACCTATGAAATCATTCCGGCAATTTATAAACAGGCCGCCGATCAGGGCTTTCAAGTGCTGCTGAGTGCCATCTCAAGCGACCGCACGGATGCCGAAGCAATTGACGAGATTATTGGTCATCGCTGCGACGGTGTGATTCTGATTGCCTCGACGTTGAGCCTCACTCGTTTGCAGAAGTTAGCCCGCACGATTCCAATGGTGAGTTTGGGCAGAAGACTGACCGGGGTCCGTTGCGGTGTCGTGTCTTCGCGAGGAGAGTCAGGCGTCTTTGATGCAGTCGAATACCTCATCAACCTTGGTCACAAATCAATTGCCTATGTCAACGCAAAAGACATGCTCGACATCGAGTACCGACTCGAGGGCTATGAGTCAGCCATGGATAAGCATCACCTAAAGAAGGCCGTTATTTCGATTACCGGTGACTTTGCTGAGCCTGGCGGTGCTATGGCTGCAGAGAAGTTATTGGCCATGGAGCACCTACCTACCGCAGTGGTTTGCAACAACGATCAAAGCGCTTTTGGCCTGATTCATCGTTTACAAAAAGCCGGAGTCAGAGTGCCAGAGGACATTTCAGTGGTGGGCTATGACGACACCATTGCCAAGCAGCCTTTCCTGGACTTGACCACCGTGAGACAAGATCCAGACGAGCTTGCGAAGGCCTCGGTCGAGGACCTTGCGGCCCGAATCAAAGGCGACAAGTACCTTTCAGAAACCTTCTTGACCAGTTCAACCTTGGTGGTACGCACTAGCACGTGCCAACCAAGTTTTATAACGAATTAACCCCAATATCCCTATAAATACTGGGATTATTTACTAGCACGTGCAAGTAAACCTTTACTAATTCGTTATCTAAATTGGTCATTATGTCCTTACATGGCCCCGCTCTTAACGCTAAATTCTTCTTGGGTTCGATTACTTACTAGAAATCAATCTCCACATCCAACTAACAAAGGACACAATGAAGTGAAGCTATCTATCAGAAAGAAAAGCATCGCAGCACTAGCCATTCTTGGTGCAGCGACAGTTGCTCTTGCTGGATGTTCTGCACCAGCTGCAGAGACCACCGAAGAGACCACTGGCCTAGCCTCAGGTTTCGGCAAGCGCGCAGAGAACCGCAACGTTTACTTCTTCACCTACTACAACCCAGCCGGCGACGCTTTCTGGGCTCAGATCCTCAAGGGTGCCGAAGACGCTGCCTCGCTAGGAAACCTAGAGTTCACCCACCAGACCGCTGAGGGTGACTCAGCAGCCATGGTGAACTTGGTTCAGACCGCAATCGCAACCGACCCAGCAGCCATCGTTATGCCTTTCAACGAGGGTGAAGCTTGGGTTGACGTAGCCTGCCAGGCACACGAGGCTGGAATTCCAGTTATCGCCTTCAACGTTCCAGCTCCAGAATCAGCTGGTGACTGCGTATCAGGTTTCGTAGGTCAGGACTTCTACGAAGTTGGAACCATCGTTGCCAAGAACCTGCTAGCTTCAGGCACCGTTGCTAAGGGCGACAAGGTTCTAATCACCGCTGAAGAGCCAGACCAGCCATACGCGCTACAGCGTGGTGGCGGTGTCTACGACGTTCTTAGCGAAGCCGGAATCGGTGTACTACCTCAGGCTGAGTGGCTACGTACCGGCGGCGACGACGCTGGTGCTCTTGACGCACTAACTTCATGGTTGGTAGCAAACCCAGACGTGAAGGTAATCGTTCCAGTTGGTGGAACCCCTCACCGCAACCTACCTGCCGCTCTTGCAGCAGCCGGTAACACCACTGCAAAGGTAATTGGCTTTGACACTGCTCCGCAGATTGTTCAGGGCCTAAAGGATGGCGTAATCTTGGCCACCGCTGACCAGCAGGGTTATATCCAGGGTTTCCAGTCAGTGATGCAGACAATCTTGAACATTGACTTTGGCTTCTCAGCAGCCAACATCAACTCGGGTGGTCTAGGTCTAATCACCAAGGACAACGTTGGCAACATCGAAGCAGAAGACCTTCAGGGCGTTCGCTTCTAAAGCAGCAATACCTCGTTCAGTGCGGGGTCAGAGTGCAAGGCATTCTGACCCCGTGCTGAATCCATAAGTTTCTCCGATCAATGAAGACTCGGAAACCAGAAAGCAAAAACATGTCAAACCAAAATAACTCCGGCAAGCGGCCGATTATTCAGGCCCCGCTGGCAACCGAGGCAATCCAAGTTCGGCGCCTATCCGACCAAAAACCACAGACTGGCCTAGCTGGCCTTAAGTACAATCTTCAATTCATGCGGGGGCGTGGCGCACTGGAGATCGGTGTGGTTCTGGCAGTAATTCTCATCGGCTACATCACCGCCGCCAGCATCAATCCATCGGGCTTCTCATTCTTGAACCCAAGTAACCTTTCGGGTGTAATTTCACAGGCAATTCCAGTGCTGGCCATTCTCGGTTTGGCAGCTGGAATCTTGATGATTGCCGGCGAGTTTGACCTTTCACTCGGCCCTGCAATCACATTCAACGCCATAGTGTTCATCAAAGTTGCTGAAAGCTTCGGCCTACTGGCGGCTGTAGTTGCCGGCATCCTGAGCGGAATCGCAATTGCAATGGTTAACGGTGCAATTGTTGTGATCACGAAGATTCCCTCATTTATTGCAACCCTAGGCATGAGTTTCTTCTGGGCGGGTGCCTCAATTTTGATGAATGGCACAACCCCGGCAATCATTTCTGCCGAGACTCGCGAAGGTGCCATGGAGTTCCTGTTCGCTCATGACTTTGGTCTGTTCAGGTCTCAGCTGGTTTGGTTGATTTTGGTTGGCTCATTGGCTTGGTTGTTTATGCACCGTCACCGTCTTGGTAACCACATCTATGCAGTCGGTGGCAATGCAGCAGCTGCTCAGGCTATTTCGATCAATCCGAAGCGCGTAAAGATGATGGCTTTTGGAATCTACGGTGGCTTGGTTGGATTTGCATCGATTCTTATCGCAGTTCGTACCTCATCTATGCAGCCTGGTGGAACCGCCACAGAGGACTTCACGCTGTTTGCCATCGCCGCAGCGGTTGTTGGCGGAACCTCTCTAAATGGTGGCCGTGGAAGTGTAATCGGCATCATCTTTGGTGCTGCGCTAATCGAGCTAATCAAGAACGGTCTGATTCTTGGTAAAGCTCCTGGTTTCTACATCACTTTATTTGTGGGAATCACCATTGTTATTGCATCTGTATTCAACAAGCTCATGGAAGGAAAAGCACGATGAGCGAATCACTTCTGAGAGTCGAGGGCATTACCAAGAAGTACGGCCCAAACACAGTTCTAAACGATGTCTCATTTGAGATTGGAAAAAATGAGGTTGTAGGCCTGCTCGGCGATAACGGTGCCGGTAAGTCAACCCTGGTAAAGATCATGTCTGGCGTAGTCGATGCCACTTCTGGTAACTACTACTGGGATGGCAAGTTGATCGACAACGTTAACCGTGAAGAAACCGAGCGTTTGGGAGTTGAAACAATCTTCCAAGATTCAGCGCTAGTGCCACAGATGACTATCACTCGCAACATCTTTATGGGTCGCGAAATCACCAACAAATTTGGTCTGATGAAAATAAAGCAGATGGATTCCATTGCCGCTGAAGTTCTTGACAGCGTTGTGGCCATCGAAGGTATCAAGTCGCCAAAGCAGTTGGTTGCATCTTTGTCAGGTGGTCAGGCTCAGGCGGTTGCAATTGCTCGCGCGGTTCACTTCAAGAGCAGTCTTCTAATTCTTGACGAGCCAACCTCTGCGCTTGCTGTGCGAGCGACTGAGGCCCTGCTTGACTACCTGCGTCAGTTGAAAACCGAGGGTGTCAGTTCAGTGCTTGTCACACACAACCTTCACCACGCCTACCAGGTTTGTGACCGCCACATTGTCATGAACCACGGGCGCAAGATTCTAGATGTGCGTCGTGAAGACACAACCGTCGAAGAACTAACTGCAGCTGTAGTTGGTGGCGCTGAAGGTATTCGTCAATACCGAGAAGGTCGCAAGGGTAACTAGGCATGACCAATCAAATTCGAGTTGGAACAGCTCCAGATTCATGGGGTGTTTGGTTTCCAAATGACCCAAAGCAAGTTCCTTGGGAGCGTTTCCTAGATGAGGTGCAAGCGGCCGGATACCACTGGATTGAACTTGGTCCATTTGGTTACCTTCCAACTGACCCAAACCAGCTTTCAGACGTTCTTGAGGAGCACAACCTAAAGCTTTCTGCTGGCACAGTGTTCACTGGTTTTCACAAGGGTGATGATCAGTGGAAGCGCGCCTGGGACCAGGCATTGGATGTGGCCGGCTTGGTGTCGAAGCTGGGTGTCGAACACCTAGTTGTGATTCCTGACCTGTGGCGTTCAGACGCAACGGCAGAAGTGCTGGAATCACGCACTTTGGATGATGACCAGTGGAAGAAACTTGCCGCAGGCCACGACAAATTGGGCAAAGCATTGCTCGAAGAGTACGGCATAAAGCAGCAGTTCCACTCGCACGCTGACAGTCACATCGGAACGTATGCCGAGGTTGAGAGATTCTTGCAGGAAACTAGTGCGGAATTCACCAATCTCTGCTTGGACACTGGGCATTTCGCTTACTACCTGGGCGACAACGTCAAGTTGATGAACGCTTACCCAGACAGAATCGGATATCTTCACCTAAAGCAGGTTCACCCTGACATTCTTGCCGACGCGTTGAAAAACGATCTGCCTTTCGTAGACGCTGTGGCCAAGGGAGTTATGACTGAGCCAGGTTTTGAGGGTGTTCCGGAGTTTGCGCCGATTCTTGAAAAAGCAGCTGAAATCAATCCTGAAATGTTCGCGATTGTCGAGCAGGACATGTACGGATGCGATGTTGACTTCCCATTCCCTATTGCCAAGCGCACTCGCGAACACATTGGTTCATGCACTCACGCGGCTCGATTTATTTAAGTTAAGAAAGACACAATGTCAGATCTAAAAATTGCCGTTGTCGGCGCAGGCCTTATGGGTGCCGACCACATTATCCGAATCGAAAACCGCATCATTGGAGCCTCTGTTTCTGCAATCGTTGAACCAGATGAGTCACGTGCCAAGGCTGCAATGGCTGATGCGCCTCACGCTAACTGGTACCCAAACATCGAGGCAGCAATCGCGGCCGGCAACATTGATGCTGTTTTGATTGCGACCCCAGGTCAGTTTCACGAACCAGTGCTCTTGCCAGCTCTGGCCGCTGGGTTACCAATTCTGTGCGAGAAGCCTTTGACTCCAGATGCGGCATCATCATTGCGCATGGTTGAGGCTGAGGTTGCCGGCGGAGAGCAACTAATTCAGGTAGGGTTCATGCGTCGCTTTGACGCTGGCTACATGGAGCTTCGTGACCTTATTTCTTCGGGCTCTCAGGGTGATTTGCTTGGTTTGCACTGCGCTCACCGCAACCCAGCCGTGCCAGATAGCTACCACAATGACATGTTGGTTTATGACTCAATCGTCCACGAAATCGACATTGTTCGCTTCTTGACTGACTCTCCAATTAAGTCGGTAGAAATCAAACACATGAAGCGCAACCAGCTATCGCCAGAAAAGTTGGCTGAACCGATCCTGGCTCTTCTGGAGACAGATAGTGGCGTTCTCGCAACGGTTGAAATGAATGTTTCTGTGCAGTTTGGTTACCAGGTAAAGACTGAGGCCGTTTTTCAGAAAGCAATTGCTGAAATTGGGCGCACCTCTGGCATGAACTTGTTTGTCGGTGGTCAAATTTCTACCGCAGAGCACATGTCATTCAAGACTCGCTTTGCGGCCGCCTATGACACTCAAATTCAACGCTGGGTAAACGCAACCAAGGTGGGCAAGATTGATGGTCCTAGTGCCTGGGATGGCTACCTAGCCGCTGCAGCGGTCGAGGCTGGCCTAGAAGCTTTGCACAGTGGCGCCCGGGCTGAGGCAACCTACGCGGCTAAGCCAGCTTTCTACAACTAGTTAGATAGAGAAAACCTCCGGAAATTGACTATTTCCGGGGGTTTTCTGCTCTTTTGAGCGGATAAATGCGAAAAGATGGACCGTTCCAAAATAGAATGGAAAGCGGCAACGACGCCCTTACAGAAAGCAAAACACCATGTCTTTTCAACTGGCCGCTTCGGCAGAAATGCTCTTCTTAGACCTGCCTTTTGTCGAGCGCGTAAAGCGCATTCACGAACTTGGTTTTCAGGTTGAAATCTGGAATTGGGCAAACAAAGACTTAGAGGCTCTAGAGGCTAGCGGTGCAACATTTTCATCGATGACGGGCTATCTAGAGGGCAGCTTGATCTCTGACGAGGGTGCCGATGAGCTGGTGCGCACAGCAAAGCTCTCGCTCGAAGCTGCAAAGATTATTGACTCGCCTCGCCTCAATCTGCACGGCACCGGGCTTGATGGGAATGGTCAGGCAATTATTCAGGGAACCAACGTCTCCGACGCGGATTGGGAAAAAGCTGTCGATACTCTAAGCAGAATTGCAGAGCTGGGGGAACAGCATAGTCGCGTTTTCACGCTCGAAAACCTTAATCTTGCTGTTGATCACCCTGGAACACCTTTTGCTAAGGCGGCAGACACCATGGAGTTGGTGCGCAGAGTCGGTAGTCCATTCCTGAAGATGAACCTTGACCTATATCATGCTCAAATCGGCGAGGGTAATCTGGTTGAACTGGTTCGGGCGGCGCTGCCATACGTTGGTGAAATTCAGGTGGCCGATGTGCCTGGTCGGGCAGAGCCGGGAACAGGTGAAGTCTATTACCCGCGTATCGCGAATGAGCTTCAGGCCCTTGGCTATCAGGGGGTAGTCGCTCTAGAGGGGTGGGCTAGCGGTGACTCTGTGCATGCGCTTAATGAATTCCGTAGGTTGCTTACCCCGCAGTAAGTAATTGCAAATTGCTGTGAACTATTGCCTCGAGTGGAGAAACATGTAAGAATGTCCTTACAAAGTATTTTCACCAAGGGAAAAGCAATGCCTTTAGTCCGAATTGATTTAAACCCGGTTTACACTGCCGACAAGGTCAAGAGCATTGCTGACGCTATTCACGAGGCAATCGTCGAGGTTTATGAGATTCCGGTTCGAGACCGATTCCAGATCATTAATCAGCCGACCCTGATTGTCGCCGAAGATGCCGGTTTGGGTTTTGAAAGAAGTTCAGGAGTGGTGATGATTCAAATTTTCACTCAGCGCGGTCGGAGCGAAGAAACCAAACAAGCTTTGTATGCCCGCATTGCCGAGAAGCTAGCCGATGTTGAGGTCGCTGGTGAGGATGTTTTTATTGGCTATGTTGAGAACGGTCCGCAGGATTGGTCTTTTGGGTTTGGGGTAGCGCAGTACCAAACAGGGGAGCTTGCTGTTCCAGCGGCTTAGGCTGCTTGAGAAGCAAAAATCGGGCTGATGTCAATCAGCCCGATTTCTATTTAAGACACATGCCTATTTCTCAACGAGGGTCACTTCGAATGAGTACAAATCAGGTCGGTAACAGTGGTGGCCAAACTCAACCGCGTGCCCCGAGTTGTCATAAGCCGTGCGGTCCATGGTTAGCAGAGCTGAGCTCTTGTCGATGTCTAAGGCGCTTGCCTCAGCTGAATTGGCTTTTCTGGCTCCAATGCGTTGTTTGGCTACGCGAATAGTGACACCGCGGAGTCTCAGGATTTGATATAGGCCGTGTTCATTGAGCTCTGCCTCTGAAATGTCGGTGAACTCCTCCGGTAGCCAGTTCTCAAGAATTGAGACCGCAACCTTATCGGCAGAACGCAGACGCTTTACATAGAGCACTGGAGAGCCGACTTTTACGTTTAGTTTTTCAGCAATCTTGCTGTCGGCCTTAGTGTGCTTGTATTCCAGAATCTTGGTCGATGGCTTTTGGCCGCTGCGGCTGAGGTCCTCGTACAGTGAGGTCAATTCAACGCCACGAGTTACCTGACCGTGCACCACCTGGGTTCCAATTCCTCGGCGTCTGACTAGCAGACCCTTATCCACCAAATCTTGAATTGCGCGGCGCACGGTAGGGCGGCTCAGGCCAAGGCGCTCACCCAAGGAAACTTCATTCTCGAGGCGTGAACCCGCAGCCAACTGGCCACTCATTATGGCCTGCTCTATTTTCTGAGCAACTTGAAAGTACAGCGGAATCGGGCCCGAGCGATCAAGGTCCATGAAAACTGATAGAGGGAGGATGTTCTCCTGCTGGTTCATTTATTTCCTCGATGCGGTATTGACACTCGTCATACTTTGACAAGTTGTTAACACATTATCAGCAGTCGAGGGCTAGGCTTTCAGCGCTGCCGCTGTGGCGGCGTGTAAAACCGAATTTGTCGCCAGCACACTGGCCGAAGCCGAATCGAGCTCGCCATCGAGGTCGCTAAATGTACCGCCAGCCTGTTCCACGATAGGAACTAGTGCGGCAATATCGTAAATCTTGAGGTCGTGCTCTGCCACAATCTCAAGCGCACCTTCAGCCAGAAGCATGTAGCTCCAGAAGTCTCCATATGCTCGGGTTCGCCAAATTTTTCGGCTCAAATCAATTAGTTGAGGCAAACGGCCTGATTGATCCCAAAGTTGCAAGTTGTTGTAGCTCAGCGAGGCGTGAGCAAAATCAGCGATACCTGAGACCATTATTTGGCGTTGTGTTCCATCAATCTCACGAGTCCATGAGCCTATGCCCGGAGCGGCCCACCAGCGCCTACCCATGGCCGGAGCGGATACAACGCTCACGATTGGTTTGCCATCAACCGACAAGGCAATGAGTGAGGCCCAGACTGGTACGCCGCGCATGTAGTTGGCGGTTCCGTCAATCGGGTCAATAATCCAAGTTCGATTGGTGCTGCCACCGGTGGTTCCATACTCTTCACCAATAAGTGCATCGGTCGGAGCGTTTGCTTTCAGGTGGTCTTTGAGAGCCTGCTCAACGGCCTTGTCAGCATCGGTGACGGGGCTGCGGTCTGGCTTGGTCTCAACTTTCAGGTCTAGGGCGCGAAAGCGCTCCAGGGCAATCTTGTCGGCAATATCGGCAAGTTCTAGGGCCAGCTCAAGATCGGCTTGAAAGTTCATGTTGTAAGTCTATTCGCCGGGCTTTTCACCATGGCTGGCAAGTGAGGTGATCAGGCGGCGAAGCGAATCAACTCGGCCTGCACCGCTAGACCCCAATCTGCCCGCAGTAATGGCCTCATCAAGAGCGCAGTCAGGCGCATTTGCAGTATGGTCACAACCGCGAGGGCATGTCTCAATAATTGCCCACAGATCTTCGAACGAGCGCAAGAGGTTCTCTGGCTTGACATGGCCAAGTCCAAAAGAACGCACTCCAGGGGTGTCGATAATCCAGCCGTCCCCAAACTGCTCTTCGAGGCGAATGGCTCGGACCGAAGAGGACGTGTGGCGACCGCGGCCGGTAACCACGTTTACACCACCGGTTGCTCTTAGGGCGTGCGGCGCTAAAGCGTTGACCAAAGTGGATTTTCCAACGCCAGAGTGGCCTACAAATACAGTGGTTTGGCCCGTCAAGAGGTCTCTCAGGGCTGGTAATGCGGGTGCGTCGGATCGGTTTAGTACCACCGGAATGCTCAGCCCCTCGAAGTTCTTCAAGAACTCATCTGGATTGGCCAAGTCAGTTTTTGTAATTACCAGAATTGGTTTAAGCCCGGCGTCATACGCTGCTGCCAGGTATCGGTCTATCAGTCGGGTGCGTGGCTCAGGGTTGGCAATAGCTACGACAATCGCCATTTGAGTTGCGTTTGCCACAATCACGCGTTCAACTAAGTCAGAATCATCGGCACTTCTGCGCAGCAGTGATGTTCGCGGTTCCACGCGAACAATTCGGGCTAGAGCGCCCTGAGTTGTTGAAGTGTCTCCGGCAAGGGCTACCCGATCTCCAACGGCGGCGCCTTGCTTACGTAGTTCTTTGCCAAGAGTGGCGTTGATAATGCGGTCTTCAAGTTCTAAAAGCACCCGATATCGACCAACATCTACACCCAACACCAATCCAATTGGCGCTTCTTTGTGCTCGGGGCGTTTCTTGGTGCGGGGCTTGTTTCCTTTGGGGTTTGGTCGAACGCGAACGTCGGTTTCATCTAGGTCGTTTTGACCCGGATCAGGCTCATAGAGCCAACTCAAGCGTCTTCTCCAAGTTGGATTTGCCAGTCTGCTTGACCAAGCATTGAACTCCACATGTTGGCAAAATTTGGCATGGTCTTCGACGTGGTGTGGATGTCTTCAATCTGAATGCCTGGCACTCTGAGGCCAATAATTGCTCCAGCAGTCGCCATGCGGTGGTCTTCGTAGGTCTGCCAAAGGGCACCGTGAAGGTTTTCACTTGGGTCAATTTCGAGGCCATCGGGGGTCTCGCGAGCAATGCCGCCAATCCGGTTTATTTCGGCCGCCAGTGCTGCCAATCTGTCGGTCTCGTGGCCACGAAGGTGTGCTACGCCTCGAATAACCGTTGGGCTGTCAGCTAGGGCCGCCAGGGCAGCAATCACAGGGGTTAGCTCGCCACCAATAGACAAGTCAATGTCGATTCCGTGAATCTTGCCGGTTCCGGTGATTTTTAGTCCACCATTCTCGCGCACAATTGACGCACCCATTTGCTGCAGGATTCCGTCAAATTCGTCGCCAACCTGGGTTGTGTGTTCTGGCCAACCCTGAATAAAAACTGAGCCACCCGCAACCATGGCCGCAGCCAAGAAGGGACCAGCGTTTGAAAGGTCTGGCTCAATTGCAACCTGGCCGCCAGAAATCTTTCCTGGCGCAACCCTCCACACTGCCTGCTCTGGCGATGACACCTTCACGCCACGCTTTGCCAAGCAGTCCAGAGTCATTTCAATGTGAGGCATCGATGGCAGGTGCTTGCCGACATGCTTTAGAGTAAGGCCGTTTTCAAAACGTGCGGCCGCCAAAAGTAGGCCAGAGACAAATTGGCTTGAGGCCGAGGCGTCAATGGTCACCTCACCACCTGAAACAACTCCGGTTCCGTGAACGGTAAACGGCAGTGAACCGGAGCCATTGTCGTCAACGCTGACGCCGAGCGCCCGAAGGCTGTCGATAGTGGTGTTCATTGGGCGTCTGCGGGCAGCTTCGTCGCCGTCGAATACCACATCTTGGTTGCTGAGCAGCGCGGCAGGTGGCACAAAGCGCATTACGGTGCCGGCAAGGCCGCAATCGATGGTCGCGGCATTTTCAAACGGCTTTGGTGTGACCAAAATAGAGCCGTCAGAATTCTTGGTGATTTCCGTGCCTAGCTTGCGCAGGGCATCAATCATCAATGAGCTGTCGCGAGATTTTAGGGTGTCTGTCAACAGCGTTGGTTCTGATGCCAAGGCTGACAAAACCAACTCACGGTTGTTGAGTGACTTTGACCCAGGAAGCGCAACCTGCGCATCAAGAGGCTGTTCAGCCACTGGGGCATGCCATGCCTGGGAATACTGGGAAGAAGTCATTAGTTAAATTTAGCATGTCTACTTTTGCCGCCTCAGGAATGGGATTCTCGCGCTCGCGGGTAAACTCAAAGGCAATGAAGCCACAAGAATCAGACAAAAAATTGACTCAGATTCACGAATTTGAGCAGCAAGCGTTGCCGCTAATGCCACAGCTTTACGGTGCCGCCTTGCGTTGGACTCGCAACCCTTCAGACGCTGAGGACCTAGTTCAAGAGACTCTAGCCAAAGCATTTGTTGCATGGGGGCAGTACCAGCAGGGTACCAATCTAAAAGCCTGGCTGTACCGAATAATGACCAACACCCACATCAATCTTTATAACAAGCGGGCAAAAGATCAGGCCAAGGGTGGCCTTGACGAGCTTGAAGACTGGCAGTTGGGTTCGGCAGAGTCAGTCACAGCGCACGCCTCTAGGTCGGCAGAGCTTGAAGCTATCGATAATCTTCCTTCTGAAACCATCAAGAAGGCTTTACATGCAATTCCAGACGAGTTTCGAATGGTGGTCTACTACGCGGTAGTTGACGGCCTGCCATACGCCGAAATCGCTGAAATTATGCAAACTCCGGTCGGAACAGTCATGAGCCGCCTGCACCGAGGCAAGAAGCTGCTGCGCAAACTACTTGCCGAATATGCAGAGCAAGAGGGCTATGACGTCTCTGACGCGAACAAAGAGGAGAACGCCAATGGATAACAGTATTGACTGCCAAGAAACCAAGCGTCACGTTCACGAATACCTGCACAACGAGCTATCTGGTGCCGAGGTAGAAGAAATTACCGCACACCTTGCCAACTGCGACAGCTGTGAGACTGACTACGACCTTGAGAACATGATTAACGGCGTAATCAAGGGTGCTTGCGACGAGGCTCCGCCTGCCGAGCTTGCTCAGCGCGTCATGAGTCGCATTCGCGACATTCAAGCTGGCGCCAGCCACTAGTTTTTACTCTGGCTCAGGCAACCCTAGCCACTCGTACCAGCCGCGGTTCAACACCAGCCAAGCTAGAAGCCCATGGCCCACCTGGCCAGGCAATCCGTGTTCAGAGTTTGCGATTTCTTGAACCCAGCTCTCATGCTCAACTAGAGGCCTAAAGCAATCCACGAACGGAATTCCTCGGCGAGACGCAACGTCTTCAAACCCCGATGCCAAATGCTCGATCTCAGAGTTCAGTTGCGGGTTGCGGTGAGGGGTTGGTCCCACCAAAAATGATTCGATACCGCTTCGGCGTGCTTCGTCCAAGATGGTTGCAATGTTCAAGCGGCTGCGTGAAATCGAGATTCCTGCAGCTGGATCGGTGTTGTTTAGTGCAATTACTAGCCGGTTTTCGGTCTGGTCACTGAACCTACGCTGAATTTCTTGAGCCCAACGCTCAGCCAACATGCTGGTGGTTTCATCAGGTGCCGGCAGAGCAAAGATGTCGACTCTAGGCGAGTTTGACGGGGTCTTGGAGGTCACACGACCCACCCAACCCATGCCTTTAGGGTCGCCCGCGGCAGAGACAATCGAGTCGCCAAGAATGACGATTCGAATATCTTTACGCGGTTCGTGCAACATCTTTAGATAGTGAAGGCTCTGGCAATTAGGTCTGCCTGCTCAACTGCATGACGCTTCGCCGAACCAGTTGCCGGTGACGCGCTCGCTGGGCGTGAGACCAACTTGGCAACCTTGCCGTCCATGTAGCGTGGCAAGAACAAACCAATGTAGGTCCAAGGGCCCTGGTTAGCTGGCTCGTCTTGCACCCAGACCAACTCTGCGTTTGGGTACTGAGCGTAGGCGGCCTTGATTTCGTCAACCGGAGTTGGGTACAACTGCTCAACGCGAACGATCGCGGTGGTGCCGTCGTTGCGCTTCTGAGACTCAGCAAGTAGATCCCAGTAGACCTTGCCAGAGCAGAACAGCACGCGCTTGACGGCGTTGTTGTCTAGGCCCTGCTGGTCGCTGATAACCGGCTGGAAAGTACCATTGGTGAACTCTTCTACCGACGACGATGCAGCTTTCAGGCGCAGCATTGACTTTGGAGTGAAGACCACCAGCGGGCGCTTAGGGCTTGAATAGGCCTGGCGGCGCAATAGGTGGAAGTGGGATGCCGGGGTAGACGGCTGTGCCACAGTCATGTTGTTTTCAGCACACAACTGCAGGTAACGCTCGATGCGTGCAGATGAGTGGTCTGGGCCCTGGCCTTCGTAACCGTGAGGCAACAGAAGAACTACACCCGAGTGTTGGTTCCACTTTTGCTCTGCCGAAGAAATGAATTCGTCGATGATGGTCTGAGCGCCGTTGGCAAAGTCACCAAACTGGGCCTCCCAGAGCACAAGGGCATCCTTGTTTTCGACAGCGTAGCCGTACTCATAACCCATGGCAGCGTATTCGCTGAGTAGTGAGTCATAGATGTAGAACTTGGCTTGTTCTGCAGAAAGGTTGCGCAGAGGCATCCACTCCTGACCGTTTTCGCGGTCGTGGAACACTGCGTGGCGCTGAACAAAGGTGCCTCGGCGGCTGTCTTGGCCAGCCATGCGAACAGTCTTGCCCTCGAGGAGCAATGAGCCTAGAGCCAATAGCTCACCAAAGCCCCAGTCAATGCCACCCTCGCGGCTCATCTCGACGCGCTTTGCCAGCAATTGCTGCAACTTAGGGTGAACGTTGAAGCCAGGAGGCTGGTTGTTGTGGGCATCGCCAATTAGCTCAACCATGCTGCGCGAAATAGCTGTGGCCTGAGCCACACCAGTTACGTCGCTGGCTGTTGTGCCAATGCCCACTGGTCGTGATGGCAGTGCTGGTGCGGCAATCATGGCCTCGTGAACCTCAATAAAGGCGTTCTCGAGACGTGACTGGAAACCGGTGTTGGCGGCCTCAAACTCATCGTGGGTAATGTCGCCACGGCCTACTAGCGACTCTAGGTACAAGGTTCTGACAGAGCGCTTGGCTTCAATCAGGTTGTACATCAGTGGCTGAGTCATCGATGGGTCGTCGCCCTCGTTGTGGCCACGGCGGCGGTAGCAAATGATGTCGATTACTACGTCTTTCTTGAACTCCTGACGGAACTCAAAAGCCAGACGCGCAACTCGAACTACTGCCTCAGGGTCGTCTCCGTTTACGTGGAAGATTGGTGCCTGAATGCCCTTGGCAACGTCGGTGGCGTAAACAGTTGAACGTGACTCACCTGGAGGAGTTGTGAAACCAACCTGGTTGTTGATCACGATGTTGATGGTTCCACCGGTCTTGTAGCCACGAAGCTGTGACATGTTAAGTACCTCTGGAACAACACCCTGTCCAGCAAAAGCTGCGTCACCGTGGATGACCACTGGCAGCACCGGGAAGGTGTTGTTGATTACCGAATCGGTGCGGTCAAGCTTGGCGCGAACGATTCCCTCAACCACTGGGTTTACAGCCTCAAGGTGAGATGGGTTAGCGGCTAGAGATACTCGCACCTGCTTGCCATCCATGTTGGTGAATACACCCTCGGTGCCAAGGTGGTACTTGACGTCTCCCGAACCTTGCACGGTCTTGGTGTCAGTGTTACCTTCAAATTCTTTGAAAACCTGACCATAGGTCTTGCCAGCTACGTTGGTCAGCACGTTTAGGCGGCCGCGGTGGGCCATGCCGATTACAACTTCTTCTAGCTGAGCATCGGCTGCTTCTTGAAGAATCTCATCGAGCGCAGCAATAGTCGACTCGCCACCTTCAAGGCTGAAACGCTTTTGCCCAACAAACTTGGTCTGCAGGAAGGTTTCGAATGCCTCGGCCTCGTTTAGCTTCTCAAGAATTCGCAACTGCTCATCGCGCGTTGGCTTTGCATAGGCGCGCTCGAGTTTTGACTGGAACCACTTGCGCTGAGCCGGGTCCTGAATGTGCATGTATTCAACACCAACGGTGCGGCAATAGCTGTCACGCAAAATCTTGTAGATCTCGCGGAATTCAGCCTTTGGCTTGCCACCGAAGCCGCCGGTCTTGAAAGTGCGGTCAAGATCCCAAAGGCTTAGCCCGTGGTTCAAGATGTCCAGGTCCTCGTGTGAGCGCTGCTTGTATTCCAGCGGGTCAACGTCGGCCATCAGGTGTCCGCGAACGCGGTAGGCGTTGATTAGCTCTTGGATGCGGGTTTCTTTGGTGCGGTCATCGTGTTCATTACGCTCAAAGTCAGTAACCCAGCGAACTGGCACATAAGGAATACGCAGATCTGCAAAGATCTCGTCGTAGAAGCCGCGAGCACCAAGCAGCAGCTCGTGAATCTTCTTCAGGAACTCGCCTGAACCGGCACCCTGAATAACCCGGTGGTCGTAGGTTGAGGTCAGCGTGATGGTCTTGCTAACGCCAAGCTTCGAAAGCTGAGCGTCTGACATGCCCTGGAATTCAGCAGGGTAGTCCAAGGCTCCAGCGCCGACAATGCAACCCTGGCCCTTCATCAAACGAGGCACCGAGTGAACGGTTCCAATTCCGCCTGGATTGGTCAACGAAACAGTCGAGCCGGCAAAATCTGCACCGGTCAGCTTGTTTTCGCGAGCCTTCTTTACTAGATCTTCGTAGGCGCTGAGGTACTCAGCAAAGTTAAGTCGTTGAGCGCGCTTGATGTTCGGCACCAAAAGCGCACGAGTGCCGTCTTCTTTTGGAATGTCGATAGCCAGACCAAAGTTGATGTTTGCCGGGGTAACGGCGGTCGGCTTGTCATCGATGATGTCGTAGTAAACGTTCTGGCTCGGGAACTCTTTGAGGGCGCGAATAATTGCGTACCCAATGATGTGAGTGAACGAAACCTTGCCGCCACGGGTGCGTGCCAAGTGGCTGTTGATAACAATGCGGTTGTCGATCAGCAATTTAGCTGGAACGGTGCGCACTGAAGTTGCAGTTGGAACCTGTAGAGAGGCATCCATGTTGGTAGCCAGGGCCTTGGACATGCCCTTCAAAACAGTGAGCTTGTCTTGGTCTTCTTCGACCTCGTCAACCTGTGAGATGGCCTCGGTGACCGGTGCCTGAGCTGGAATTGGCTGCGGGCGTGGTTCAACACGGGTAGTTTTTGCAACCAGAGGTGCTGCAGGAACTGCCGGTGGGGCAGCAGGGGTAATCGGTGCGGTTGCGGCAACCACGGGTGCCGGTGCAATAGGCGCTGGTGCTGCCGCTGCCGGCTGTGCCGGAATTTGGCTGGCGCTGCCTGAGGCATGCGGGGTTTGGGTTGGGCGGTAGTTCTCGAGGATTGGCCACCAGGCCTTATCTACCGAGTCCGGGTTCGCTTGATACTGAGCGAACATTTCGTCTACTAGCCAGTCGTTGGCTCCGAAATTGTTTTCGCCATTTGTGTTCTCAGCGTTGCCTGACAGAGAAACCACCTCTTTATGATTATCCGTTCAATGTGCAGGCTTAAGCCTACCGGCTCGCGGCTTGCTGTTTGGTCGTTAACTGCGATTAGCGGGCCTATTTGGTAGGTAATCCCTGAGTATGCTTATTTCAATGGATAAAGCAGGTTATGACCATAGCCATTTGAGCGTGATTTCACGATGAACGAATGGCTAATGCTTGCGCTGGGGGCGCTTCTAACGGTTGGCACAGGTTTTTTTGTAGCCAGCGAATTCTCGATGCTTAACGTTGAAAGAAACGATCTTGAGGCTAGAGCCAGCCGCGGTGAAAAAGGACTCAGTGTACCAATTGCCGCGCTCAAGGCCACCAGCACCCATCTTTCAGGTGCTCAGCTAGGCATCACAATCACAACATTGCTCACGGGTTTTGTTGCCGAACCTGCGCTAACCACTTTGCTCTCGCCAGTATTCGCGGGACTGGGGTTGGATGGTAGCTCCCAGCGGGTTGTCTCCATCGTAGCTGGCATGGCTCTGGCCACTGTGTTTTCTTTCCTGATTGGCGAGCTGGTGCCTAAGAACATGGCGCTTTCGAGTCCATTGAAGGTACTGAAGTTTGTCATTGGTTTCCAGGTGGCCTTCACATGGCTTTTCAATTTCATGATTCGATTCCTCAATCTGACTGGAAACCGCATTGTGCGCTTCTTTGGTGTTGAGCCCAAGGAAGAGTTGAGTTCAACTCGAACGGCTGAGGAGTTGTCTTCTCTAGTGCGGCGTTCGGCAAGTACCGGATTGCTAGACGCGCAGACCGCGACGTTGCTAACCAAGACCTTGGCACTGAGCCAGCTGGTAGCTGCTGACGTTATGACGCCGCGGCCGCGCATGCACTCGCTAGATAAAGATGCCAGCCTGCAGGCTTTGATTGACGCCTCAATCAAGACCGGGCACTCGCGTTTCCCAATCTCTGACGGAACCACCGACGACATCATCGGTGTGGCCCATGTAAAGCAGGCCGCTGCGGTTCCCCGTGAAAAGCGCGCCGACGTTCCGGTTTCGGCTGTTATGGCACAGGTGCTGCGTGTGCCAGAAACCATGCGTCTCGAGACATTGATGGTTGAACTGCGCGCCAAAGGTTTGCAACTGGCCATAGTTGTAGATGAGTACGGCGGCACCGCGGGCCTCGCGACCCTCGAAGACTTGGTCGAAGAATTGGTCGGTGAACTTGCCGACGAGCATGACCGTGCCAAGGCAGGCATCACCCGTGGCGCAAATTCATCGGTCTTGTTCCCAGGTCTGATTCGCCCGGATGAACTGCGTGAGATGGCGATTAAAGTTCCTGCCGATGGCGCCTACGAGACGGTTGCTGGATTCATGATGAGCGAGCTCGGCAGAATTCCGACCACCGGCGACGAAGTAGATATTGAGGACGGCGTGCTTCGTGTTGAACGCATGGAAGGCCGCCGTGTTGACCGTGTGAGATTTACTCCGGCAAATGTGCAGGAGGTGTCTGAGTAATGACTTCTGATTTGCAAGGCCTAGTTTGGTTCGTTGTTCTTCTAGTGAGCAACGCATTCTTTGTGGGTGCTGAATTTGCTCTAATCAGCGCTCGCCGAGCTCAAATTGAGCCACGGGCCGAGGCCGGAAGTAAGCCGGCAAAAATCACCTTGCGGGCCATGGAAAATGTCTCACTCATGTTGGCGACTGCTCAGCTAGGAATCACAATTTCGTCGTTGTTGATTCTGTTGATTGCCGAGCCAAGTATTCACCACCTATTGGAATACCCGCTGCATGGCATTGGCCTGAGTGATGAATGGGTCGGTGGCGTCTCGTTTGCTATCACTCTCCTGTTGGTCACGTATCTGCACGTGGTGATTGGCGAGATGGTGCCAAAGAACTTGGCGCTGGCCTTGCCTGAGCGCTCAGCCCTTATCTTGACTCCGGTTCTCTACGGCTTTGCTATGGGTGTCAAGCCATTGGTTGCTGCGTTGAACTCAGTTTCTAACGGCATTTTGAGGCTTTTTGGATTCACTCCAAAAGACGAGGCCACAAGTTCGTACACGCTGGATCAAGTTGAAGACATTGTTGAGCACTCAACCCGTGAGGGTGCTCTATCTGATGTCAGCGGCACTCTCTCAAACACGTTTGAATTTACCGAAAAGCAGGTCATTGACGTGGCAGTTCCGGTTGAGAATCTGATTGCTTTTTCTTCGAGCGTCACACCTCGCGAGGTTGAGCAGGCAGTAGCAAAATACGGCTTCTCAAGGTACCCGCTAACCGATTCATCGGGGGAGTTAATGGGGTACCTTCACCTCAAAGACGTGATCGACCTTGAAGAAGACGAAATTGACGATGCGTTTCCAACCAAGCGAATCCGCAGTTTGATTTCGTTGCCGGCTTCGATGGAGCTCGAAGACGCCTTGGCCAGCATGCGCAGAGTTCACGCACACATGGCCAAAACGTTTGACAAGTCTGGCAATGTTCTAGGCGTGCTCTTTCTAGAAGACATTCTTGAAGAGCTAGTCGGCGAAGTGCAAGACGCCACTACCAAGTAGCGCGGCGATACTGCTTTGGTTTGTAATCGAGCTCAACACCAAGTTCATGAGCTGCTCGAATTGGCCAAGCGGCATCAAGCAAGCTAGCTCGGCCAATCATAATCACTTCGATTTCGCCGGCCTCCAAGATTGCCTCGGCCTGCATGCCTGAGGTGATCTGCCCTACAGCTGAGACCGGCTCGGATACGCGTTCGGCAACATATTCAGCCATCGGAACCTGGTAGCCAGGGCCAATTGGAATCTGAACGCCGGTGATAAGACCTCCGGTAGAAATGTCAAAAAGGTCTGCTCCCAATTCAGCGCACCACTGTGCCACTTGAGCCGTCTGAGCTTCATCCCACCCTCCGGCTTTGTAGTCGGTAGCTGAGAAGCGAATCAAAACCGGGACTTCACTGCCAACCTCATTGCGCACAGCCTTGACGATCTCAAGCAAAAAGCGTGCGCGGTTTTCTAGCGACCCACCAAACTCGTCTGTGCGCTTATTGGTTAGTGGTGACAGGAATTGGTGAATTAGATAACCGTGAGCGGCGTGGATTTCAAGCGCGTCAAAGCCGGCAACCAAGGCATTTCGGGCACCAATTGCAAAGGCCTGGACTAGGCCACTGATTTCATGAGCCTCAAGCTGGCGTGGAGCATCGTATCCATCAAAAGCCTCTGGGCTTGGTGCAACCGTTGGCCAACCCCCATCTGAGGCGGGAACCGAACCCTGCCCAGACCATTCTCGATAGGTCGAACCCTTGCGGCCAGCATGAGCAAGTTGGAGTGCGCTTTTGGCTCCTTGCGAGTGAATAAAGTC
>JBEEOK010000032.1:0-17709 GCA_041191645.1 Actinomycetota bacterium
GGGAACCCTTTGCGGTGCATGATTCCACGTTTTTCAAGCTCTTCGTTTGGGTACAAAAAGCCATCGGTGGTGATTAATTCAACCTGCGGTGTTCCGTCCCAGCGGCTAAGCAGCTCTTTCAGCAATCGAGACACAGTTGATTTTCCGACGGCGACCGAACCGGCAACGCCAATGATGAACGGAACTCGTTTTTGCGCGCTGCCTAGAAAGCTTGATGTGGCCTGGTGTAGCTTTTGATGTTCGCCAACATACAGGTTAAGCAGGCGGCTAAGTGGTAGGTAGACATCCTTGACCTCTTTGATGTCTAGAAAGTCACCCAGACCCCGAATTTGCTGAATTTCGGCCTCAGTCAGGGGGAGGTCGGTGGTGCTTCCTAGTTCTGCCCAGTCGGCTCGAGAAATCTCATTGAAAGGGCTTAGCGCATCGCTCACAAAGAGCCATTCTGCCGTAAATTAGTACCCATGTGTGGAATCGTCGGTTACGTAGGCCCAAAATCAACCCTTGATGTGCTTCTTGGTGGCCTTCGCAGACTTGAATACCGCGGTTACGACTCAGCCGGAGTCTCGGTAGTTACCAATGGTGGCAGCCTCGAGACCCGCAAAAAAGCCGGCAAACTGGACAACCTGGTTTCTGAAATCACCAACCACCCAATTGCTGCGTCAAACATCGGTATTGGTCACACCCGCTGGGCAACTCACGGTGCCCCGACTGACGGCAATGCCCACCCGCACCTAGGCGGCCCAACCAGCAAACTCGCACTTATTCACAACGGCATCATCGAGAACTTTTCATCGCTAAAGGCCGAACTGCTTGCCGAAGGCACCCGATTTGCCAGCGAAACTGACTCTGAGGTGGCTGCCCACCTGATTGCTCGTGAATTCGAAAAGACCGGCGATCTGCCAACTGCGTTTGCCAACGTGGTAAACCGTCTGCACGGAGCTTTCACAATTCTGGTAATTCACGAGGATCAGCCAGATGTGGTGTTAGCCGCACGCCGAAACGCACCTTTGGTGATTGGTCTGGGTGACGGCGAGAACTTTCTGGGTTCAGACGTAGCCGCTTTTGTTGAATACACAAAGCGAGCAATTTCGGTTGGCCAAGACGAGATCGTGATTTTGCGTACCGACTCGGTTGAGGTGCGCACCTTTGACGGAACCCCGGTTGAGCCAACGGAGTTCACCGTGGACTGGGATGCCTCTGCTGCGAGCAAGGGAGGTTGGTCAAGCTTTATGGCTAAAGAGATTGCCGACCAACCTCAGGCGGTAGCTGACACCTTGATGGGCCGCTTGAACTCCGATGGATTTGTTCAGCTCTCTGAAATCGCCGGTTTGTCTGAGCAGGACATTCTGGCTATCGACCGAATCATCATGGTGGCTTGTGGAACAGCCGCCTATGCCTGTGACGTAGCCAAGTACGCAATCGAGAAGTACTCGCGAATTCCGGTGCAGGTTGAGCTTTCTCACGAATTTAGATACCGCGACCCAATCGTGACCCCAAACACCTTGATTGTGGCCGTAAGCCAGTCTGGCGAAACCATGGACACGCTAATGGCGACCCGCTATGCCAAAGAAGCCGGTGCCAAGGTGCTGGCAATTTGCAACACCCAGGGTGCCACTCTGGCTCGCGAATCAGACGCGGTTATTTACACCCACGCAGGCCCAGAAGTTGCAGTGGCATCTACCAAAGCTTTGGTTGCCCAGATTACCGCCGGTTACCTATTGGCGCTCTTCTTGGGTGCACACCGCGGGGCAACTCCAAAGGCCGAGCTATCGCGCCTTGGTAAAGAGCTTTTGAAGATGCCAGCCAATGTCACTCAGGTGCTAGACCGTCTTGAACCAATTCGCGAGCTGGCCAAGAAGATGGCTCAGGCAAAATCGGTGTTGTTCTTGGGCCGAAACGTTGGGTTCCCGGTTGCTATGGAGGGTGCGCTAAAGCTCAAGGAGTTGGCCTACATTCACGCCGAGGGCTTTGCCGCCGGTGAGCTGAAGCATGGCCCTATTGCACTGATTGAAGCGGGGCAGCCGGTATTCGTAATCGTGCCGAGCCCTAATGATGTTGACAGCCTGCACCCAAAGGTGATTTCTAACATTCAAGAGATTCGCGCTCGCGGGGCCGAGGTTATTGCGATTGCTGAAGAGGGCGACGCCGAGGTTGGCAACTACGCCGAGCACGTGACATTTGTGCCGGCCTGCGAAAACATGTTTTCGGCAATTCTCAACGTGATTCCGCTGCAGATTTTTGCCCTTGAGTTGTCATCGGCCAAGGGGCTTGACGTTGACCAGCCGCGCAATCTGGCTAAGTCGGTCACGGTTGAATAATTCATGATTATTGGTGTGGGTGTAGACACGGTTCAACTGAGCCGGTTTGAGGCAAAACTAACCGAGACCCCGCGACTCAAAGATCGTCTGTTTTTGGAAATTGAAACAATCGATGCCAGCATCAAAACCCTTGCCGGGCGCTTTGCCGCCAAAGAGGCAGTTATCAAAGCCTTGAGCGGGGCCCCGGGAATTGAGTGGCACGGCATTGAGGTGGGTAAAGAATCTACCGGTAAGCCGGTGATTTGGCTGCACGGTGAAACAGCTAGTGTGGCACTAAGGGCAGGCGTGAGAAAATTGCACCTGTCGATAAGCCATGACGGAGATGTCGCCGTGGCGTTTGTGGTTGCAGAAGGAGGTCTTTGATGCGTGAGCTTTTAATTGACCTCGATGCAGTTGCAACTAACCTGCAGACTATGCGTGGGCGGGTTGGCAAGGCCATGGTCATGGGTGTGGTTAAGGCCGATGCCTACGGCCACGGCATGATTCCTGTGGCCCGAAAGCTTGAAGCTGCTGGAGTTGACTACTTGGGAGTAGCCGACATTTCAGAGGCCTTGGCTCTGCGCGATGCAGGCATTGACCTGCCAATTCTTGCTTGGCTGCACGACCCACGCGAGACTTTTGTTCGGGCTGTGGCTGCGGGCATTGAACTTGGCGTGGCCAATGTTGAACAACTGAATCGGGTTGCCCAGGCCGCTGAGCACGTGGGCCGAATTGCCCGCGTTCACCTGAAAATTGATACCGGTCTTGGTCGCAACGGGGCCAGTCAGGCAGAGTGGCCTGAGGTTTTGAAGACCGCACACAGTTTGGTAGCCGAAGGTTTCCTGCAGGTGGTGGCAATTTTCAGCCATCTTTCTTGCACCAGTGAGGCCGACGACCTGCAGCAGATTCAGCGTTTTGAATCGTCTTGTGTGCAGGCACGTGAGGCGGGCGTTGAATTTGAACTGCGCCACCTAACCGCCTCTGACGGGTCTTTGAGATACCCACAGGCCCACTACGAGATGGTGCGTCTGGGAATCTCGCTCTATGGGTTATCACCTTTTTCCGAGAACCACTCTTCTGACTTTGGCCTAGTGCCAGCAATGACGGCTACGGCATTGGTCACCCAGGTTAAGCGTGTACCAGCTGGGCACGGTGTGAGCTATGGCTACCTGCACCGCACCGATTCAGAGAGCACACTTGCCCTGGTTCCGGTGGGTTACGCAGAGGGCCTCCCAAGAGACGCCAGTGGCAAAGCCAAGGTTTCTATCAACGGCAAAATTTACAACCTGGATAGCCGCATCGCCATGGATCAGTTTGTGATCGATGTCGGTGACGATCAAGTCACCGCCGGTGACACCGTGACAATTTTCGGCGACCCTGCAGCAGGTGTGCCATCTGCTGATGACCTTGCTGCTGCCGGCGACACCATCAACTATGAGATTGTCACGCGAATGGGCGGCCGCTTCAAACGCCACTACCTAGGTGAAGAGATCTAAATGGCCAAGCAGTTGGCCAAACTAACTATCGAAACCCCAGAAGAAATGCACGAATTGGGGTTGAAATTGGCAAGTGTGTTGAAAGCTGGTGACCTGGTTCTGCTAACTGGCCCGCTTGGTGCAGGTAAGACCACTTTGACCCGCGGCATCGGCGAGGCACTTGGTGCACAGGGCAACGTTTCAAGCCCAACCTTTGTTCTAGCTCGCACCCACTCTTGCGGTCAGGGCAAACCGGCCTTGGTCCACGTTGATGCCTATCGCCTTTCTAGCGCGGCCGAGTTAGACGACCTGGACATCGATTTTGCCAACTCAATCACGGTTGTTGAATGGGGCAAAGGCCTCACCGACGGCATCACCAACGATTGGTTAGAAGTTGAAATCGAGCGCGATCACACTGGTGAATCCGATGTTCGGCAACTGTTGATCACCGGTTTTGGTGACCGCTGGAACGGGGTGAGCTTTTAGTGGCATACACCCTGATTATTGACACCTCGGCCGGAACATCGGTGGCTTTGACGAGCGCAGATAAAGCCTTGGCCGAGTTCAACGACCCAAGCACCATGCGGCATGCCGAGGGGATTGGCGCGGCCATTTCGCAGGTGCTAGCCGAGGCCGGCATCAGGCCAAAAGATGTCACGAGTGTAGTGGTTGGCAGGGGGCCGGCGCCTTTTACTGGACTCAGGGTTGGTATTGCCGCGGCAATAATGTTTGCCCAAGGTGCGGGCGCCAAACTGTTTGGTGTTGTAAGTCTCGATGCAATTGCGCTTGACGCACTGTCTGACCCAGAGTTAACGAAACAAGTTTCTGCTGAAACCCCGCTGTTGGTAACCGCCGACGCCAGACGCCAAGAGGTTTATTGGGCTCTTTACTCTGGGCTATCCAAGTCGGGAGCGCCGGTATGCATTGAAGGCCCGGGCGTAATCAAGCCAGCGGCGCTCGCCGAACTTATGGCCGAACGAGGCTCAAAGCACATTCAAGTTAGCTCCCCGGTTTTTGCTACCCGTTTGGGCCAGGTCTTCGAATCAAAATTGCTTGACGGTTCGGCCAGTCATGACGTAACCGCGCTCTACTTGCGTGAACCAGATGCGGTACCAACGCCTGGAAAGAAGGTTTCCGGATGAGCCCCTGGACTATTCGCGCCGCTGTGGAATCAGACCTTGACTCGATAATGGCCCTTGAGTTGGCATGTTTTCCAACGGATGCCTGGTCGCGCGACAACATGCACTTCGAAATTCTTGCCCACCACACTCACTACCTAGTGGCCACTCGCGACAACGAACTCATCGCGTTCGCTGGCCTGAGCAAGATTCCCGGTAATGATCAGGGCGATATCCAAACCATTGCTGTCGCGCCAGAAGCAAGGGGTCTGGGGCTGGGCAAAGCGTTGATGCTCCAGCTTTTGGCTGAGGCCCGCCGCCAGCACGCTGCCGAGATTTTCCTAGAAGTGCGTGCAGATAACCTAGCGGCGCAGGGGCTTTACTCGGCCTTGGGTTTTGATCACATTGATACCCGCAAGCGCTACTACCAACCTGACAACGTTGACGCGTGGGTCATGCGGCTTCAATTTGCCAAGACCTCGATTGGTCGCGAGCCGGTGGTCCTGGGCATTGAATCTTCATGTGATGAAACCGGCGTGGGCATAGTGCGCGGTTCAACCCTGCTGGCTAACGTAATTTCTTCATCGATGGACGAGCACGCGAGATTCGGTGGTGTGGTTCCCGAAATTGCCGCCCGCGCCCACCTTGAGGCACTCCAGCCAACTTTGCAACAGGCGCTGGCTACGGCCAAGCTAAGCCTCAAAGACATTGATGCCGTGGCCGTAACCAATGGGCCAGGTCTCGGCGGTGCGCTGATGGTGGGTGTTGGCGCTGCGAAAGCTTTGGCAATCGCGCTGGAAAAGCCGATTTACGCGGTGAATCACCTAGTTGGTCACGTGGGTGTTGACATCCTGGAACGCGGCAAACTAGAGACCCCGACCATTGCGCTTTTGGTCAGTGGTGGGCACACCTCGCTGCTATTGGTTCGCAACCTGCTCGATGACGTTGAGCTGCTTGGCGAAACCATCGATGACGCGGCCGGCGAAGCCTTTGACAAAGTGGCGCGTGTCCTGGGGCTTAAGTATCCGGGTGGGCCAGAGATTGATCGAGCGGCTGTCGGCGGCGACCCTAAGGCCATCAGGTTTCCGCGTGGCTTGAGCCTGCCGAAAGACATGGAAAAGAACCGATACAACTTTTCTTTCTCTGGCCTTAAGACTGCGGTTGCCCGTTACGTTGAGTCAGCCGAAACTCGTGGCGAGCCACTGAACGTTGCCGATGTGGCTGCCAGCTTTAGGGAGGCCGTGGCCGATGTCTTGGTTACCAAAGCCGTTAATGCTTGCATTGATCACGGCGTGCCAAGGTTACTTTTGGGTGGCGGCGTTGTGGCCAACGCCCGTTTGCGTGAACTGGCTGCAGAGCGCTGTGCGACCAACGGCATTGAGTTGAGAATCCCGGCCTTCAGCCTTTGCACCGATAACGGCGCGATGATTGCGGCGCTTGGTGCGCAGCTGATGATGGCCGGCCGCCAACCGTCATCCCTAAATTTTGGCTCTGACTCAACCCTTCCAGTCACCACTGTGCAAACTCTCTAGGTAACTTCAGTAATCTCACAGCCTGCTCTCAGCCTTGGTTGCTTGAATCAAAGCAAGTCGAAAGACTCAAAGACCTAAGGAGAAGCCAAATGGCTGAAAAAACTGAAGCGGCTGAAAAGTCAACTAAGAAGACCGAGGCTGCCGAGAAGGTAGCTAGCAAGGCCGCTGCAACTGCGGCACCGTCACCCGCCCCAGAGTCAAAGAAGTTTGACTTTACCTCGCTAAACACTTTGGCTGTGGTTTCAATCGCGACCGCACTCACCAGCATTGGTGCAGTTGCTGCCATTATCACCGGCCACATTGCCTTGGCTCAGATTAAGAAGTCAGGCGCCACCGGCCGCGGCCTGGCAATCGCTGGTCTAGTAGTTGGCTACGCGACCGTTGCATTCTGGGTGCTATCAAGCCTGTTCTGGATGGGCCTTGCCCTAAAGGGTTTTGGTGGCTACGGCATGATGGGCTTTGACGACTACCGTCAGTTTGGCCCTGGCATGATGGGCAACAACTAAGGATTACTCCGGAGTTCGCAGGCTACTGACCTATTTCAGCGGCTCGCAGATAAGAACTCGATGGGCGTCGCCCACTCTGGTAACCACCAGGGTGGCGGCGCTTTTTCCTTTTGGCGCCAATTCTTTGCGCAACTCCTCCGGAACAATGTCTGAGCCGCGTTTCTTGATTTCAAGAATGCCAATATTCCGCTCACGCAAATATGCCTTCAGCTTCTTGCGATCGAAAGCCAGGTTGTCCAACACCCGGTAGCCCTTTAGCCACGGAGAGGAAATCTCTTGGTCTGCTGTTAGATAGGCAATTTCTGGGCTGAAGATGCGGGCCCCAATTGACTGAGCCAACTGGCCGAGTAGGTGCGAGCGAATCACAGCATTGTCAGGCTCGTAAACATACTCACCGAGTTCACCCAGAGGGGCATCCAAGCGCTCGGTGGAATCGCTGGTGATTTCATACTTGCCATCTTTGGTCAGCAACAGGGCCGAGCGCCGGACACCTTTTCGAGCTAACGAGCCAAACCACAGGGTTAGCTCCACCAAGCTTCCGGCTACTGAAACCCACTGAGCCTCGGCATTGTCTGGAATTCCTTCGTGCGGGTGACCAGGGCCAAACTTTACTCCAGTTGGTTTTTGCTCGGCGGCAGCCAAAACAAAATCAAACGATGGCGAAAACGCGGCTGGGTCAAACTTTCGGGTGGCGCGCTCGCGGGCTGGCCCACCAAGCTCTCGGCGCGCTGGGTCTAAAAATAGCCCACCAAACTTGGAAAGGTCCAACGTGGTGACATCGGCTTGTTCGACCACGGCATTTTCAAACGGCGCAAGGTTGTAGGTGGCCACCGCAGCTGTCACCTCATCGATGTCAAAAGCGTGCACCTCAATGTCAAGGCTGGCCAGAGCCAGTGACTCAGCGCCAATGCCACAGCCCAAATCAGCCACGTTGGTAATGCCGGCTTTTCTGAACCTGTCAGCGTGCAAAGCGGCAACGTTTAGCCGCGATGCCTGCTCTAGACCTGCCTCGGTAAAAAGCATGCGATCGGCAAACTGGCCGAACTTGCCTTGAGCCTGTCGGCGCAACTTGGCTTGGCTGAGAACGGCGGCAACCAGTGCTGGTGAATGGCCGGCACCCCGCAGCTTTGAAACCATTTTGACTACGTCAGATTTAGCCTCGAGCGGCCCCACTTTCTCAAGCAATGCCTGCCCCTCCGGTGAGAGCAGCTCAATAAAATCCTGGCGTTCCATAGAGCAAGGCTACCAATTTGCCAATAGCGAACAGGCTTTAGCACTCAATGGCAGAGAGTGCTAACATAAGAGCACAATCCCGTTTTAGAAGAAGAGGTCAGAATGTCGGTTCAGATCAAGCCACTTGAAGATCGCATTGTTGTTCGCCCAGTTGAGGCTGAGCAGGTAACCGCTTCGGGTCTGGTAATCCCAGACACCGCAAAAGAGAAGCCACAAGAGGCCGAGGTTATTGCTGTAGGTCCAGGTCGCGTTGACGAGCGCGGAAACCGTATTCCGGTTGACGTTGCTGTTGGCGACAAGGTTATCTTTTCAAAGTACGGCGGCACCGAGCTTAAGTTCGCTGGCGAAGAGTTCCTAGTGCTTTCAGCTCGCGATGTTCTTGCGGTTGTAGTTCGCTAAGAATCACAAAAACTTGGATGGACCCTGGCCTCGTGCCGGGGTCCTTCTTTTTACCCAAACTCCTTTTAGATAGGCCCGCTCTGGCGGGTAGAATTGTCCAATGACTTCTCATGACCCTTTCGGCTTTGTAGGCCTGACATACGACGACGTCCTTCTTCTTCCTGGTGAATCAAACATCGTTCCATCAGGCGTGAACACCAAGACCCGTATTACCAAGCGTCTTGAGGTTAATGTTCCGTTGCTTTCGTCAGCTATGGACACCGTGACCGAGGCCCGCATGGCAATTGCCATGGCTCGACAGGGTGGAATCGGTGTGCTGCACCGCAACCTTTCACTGGATGCCCAGGCCAGCGAAGTTGACCTAGTCAAGCGCTCAGAAGCCGGCATGATTACCCACCCAGTTACCACCACTCCGTTGGCTACCATTCAAGAGGTTGACGAGCTTTGCGGCCGCTACCGCGTTTCTGGGTTGCCTGTGGTTGACGAAGAGGGCCGCCTGGTTGGCATCGTGACCAACCGCGACATGCGCTTTGTGCTTGATGTTCAGCGCACCACGACTTTGGTCAAAGACGTCATGACCCCAATGCCACTGATCACCGCGCCTTTCGACATCAACCCTGATGACGCAATTGCGATTTTTGCTCAGCACCGCATTGAGAAGCTTCCGCTGATCGATGGCAGTGGCAAGCTGCGCGGTCTAATCACCGTAAAAGACTTCGACAAGTCTGAGAAGTACCCACTTGCATCAAAGGATGCCAATGGCCGTTTGCTGGTAGCTGCTGCCGTGGGTGTTGGTCAAGATGCTTGGGAGCGCTCAATGGCTTTGGTTGAAGCTGGCGTTGACCTTCTAATTGTTGACACTGCACACGGTCACAACAACGCTGTGCTCGAGATGATCTCGAAGCTCAAGGCAGAGCCTTTTGCCAAGAATGTAGACATCATGGGCGGAAACGTTGCCACCCGTGAGGGTGCTCAGGCATTGGTAGACGCTGGCGCTGACGCTGTAAAGGTTGGTGTTGGCCCAGGCTCAATTTGCACCACTCGCGTTGTTGCCGGTGTTGGTGTTCCTCAGGTGACTGCGGTTTATCAGGCGTCACTAGCCGCTAGACCAGCCGGTGTTCCGGTGATCGCCGACGGTGGTTTGCAGTACTCGGGTGACATTCCAAAGGCAATCGTGGCCGGCGCTAACGCCGTGATGATTGGCTCGTTGCTAGCTGGTACAGACGAGGCTCCTGGCGATATCACATTCGTTGGTGGCAAGCAGTACAAGACCTACCGCGGCATGGGCTCATTGGGAGCCATGCAGTCACGCGGCCAGGCTAAGTCATACTCAAAGGACCGCTACTTCCAAGACGACGTTCTTCGCGAAGACAAGCTAGTTCCTGAGGGTATCGAAGGCCGTGTTGCCTACCGTGGTTCAGTTGCTACCGTGGTTCACCAGCTCGTTGGCGGCCTTCGCGCCTCAATGGGTTACGTGGGTTCAGAAACCATTCCTGAGCTTCAGGAAAAGGGCAAGTTTGTGCGCATCACTGCGGCCGGACTAAAAGAGTCTCACCCACACGACATTCAGATGACCGTCGAAGCACCAAACTACGGAACCCGCTAAGCGGCGCCCGGTTTAGGAAATTACTTATGAGTGAAATGGAAATCGGTCGCGGCAAGCGCGGTCAGCGTGCTTGGGCATTCGATGACATTGCAATTGTTCCTTCGCGCCGCACCCGCGACCCACGCGATGTCTCGACCGCTTGGAAGATTGACGCCTACGATTTTCAGTTGCCGGTACTTGGTGCCCCAATGGACTCTGTGGTCTCACCTGAAACTGCAATTGCCATTGGAAACCTTGGTGGACTTGGTGTTCTAGACCTTGAAGGTCTTTGGACCCGCTATGAAGACCCAACCAAGCACCTGCAAGAGATTGCCAGTCTTCCGGCAGAGTCTGCAACTAAGCGCATGCAAGAGATCTATGCCGAGCCAATCAAGGCAGAACTGATTCGCGACCGCATTGCCCAGATTCGTGCCGCGGGAGTCACCGTTGCCGGTGCACTTTCACCACAGCGTGCTGCTGAATTCAGCGACACCGTGATCAAGGCCGGTGTAGACATGTTTGTCATTAGAGGCACAACCGTCTCGGCAGAGCACGTGTCAAAGAATCACGAGCCATTGAACCTCAAAGAGTTCATCTACAAGCTTGATGTTCCGGTAATCGTTGGTGGCGCAGCTACCTACACCTCGGCATTGCACCTAATGCGCACCGGTGCTGCCGGTGTCTTGGTTGGCTTTGGTGGCGGTGCTGCTTCGACCACCCGTCGCGTGCTCGGCATTCACGCTCCGATGGCAACCGCTGTTGCTGATGTTGCCGGTGCTCGCCGTGACTACATGGATGAGTCTGGCGGCCGCTACGTGCACGTGATTGCCGACGGTGGTTTGGGTACTTCTGGTGACATCGTGAAAGCTATTGCCGTTGGCGCTGACGCCGTAATGCTCGGATCAGTTTTGGCTCGCGCCGAAGAGGCGCCGGGTCAGGGTTGGCACTGGGGCCAAGAGGCCTTCAACCAAGACCTGCCTCGCGGTCACAAGGTTGAAGTTGGCACTGCAGGCACCCTTGAGCAGATCTTGGTCGGCCCATCTTCTAAGGCAGATGGCACCACAAACCTAATGGGCGCACTTCGCCGCTCAATGGCAACCACCGGCTACAGCGACGTCAAGGAGTTCCAGCGCGTTGACGTGGTTGTGGCTCCGTACCACGCGTAATCAAGCCATGCCAAACCGGGCGCCAAGCTTCTTTTCTGTTGCAAGACAGCCAAAGTGGATTGGCGCTCTGTTGCTTTCATTGGCAGTCGCGGCAATCTTTGCAGCGCTCGGTCAGTGGCAACTAGACCGCACCTTCACCAAAGATGCCCCGGTGGTTACTGCCGCAAACCTTGAGCAGGTTGAGGTGACTATTGACACTAAAAACGTCTACATTGTGGCTAACCGCCTGCACCAAGGTGAGCTGGGCTACTGGCTAATTGCCAACTCCACCGATGAGGCCGGGCGCAGCCAAACCCTGGCTTTGGGCTGGTCTTCAGATTTGCAAGAACTAGAGGATGAGCGTGCTCAAATCATGAGCTCGATGCTGGCCCAACAGTTGGTCAAATTCGAGGGCGTGATGATTCCGACTGAGGCACCGCAGCGTCAGAGTGCCAGTGAACCTTACGTCTTTGAATCCCTGTCTCTGGCTCAACTGATTAACTTCTATTCGCCCGATTCCGCGCTTGAGTCCAACCCAATGGTTCTGGCTCTAACCGGCCAGAGCCAGGCTTCGGCTTGGCCACCGCTGCAGGCGATTGAGGTTGCTTATCAGCAGGGGCAAAACATCAACTGGCTCAGTGCCTTCTACTTTTTGGAATGGTTGCTGTTTGCAGGTTTTGCGGTCTTTTTGTGGTGGCGTCTAGTCAAAGACGAACTGATTCGACTTCAAAGCGAACCGGTAAACTAGACCAATGACCTCCCCAAATCCCGCTCAAGTGCCAACGATTAGGTCGGCCATCAAATATTTCAAGGTCACCTCATACATCACCGGTGTCTTTCTGATTTTGATCATGGTGCTGTGGGCAATCCGCTTGATTTGGAGTGCCGATGTTTGGATTGGTGGACCAGACGGATTTATTGCGTTGGCCCAATTCTCTGTGGACCCATCAACGGGTGAAAAAGTAGGCCTGCCTGGCCCGCAGATTCCAAATGACTTCACTACGGTTTCGCTGATCGTTCACGGTTGGCTTTATGTGGCCTATCTGTTTGGTGACTTCCGACTCTGGACGCTATTGCGCTGGAACTTCATGCGTTTCTTGATCATCGCCCTTGGTGGCGTGGTTCCGTTCCTTTCATTCTTCACCGAGCGCCACTACTCGAAGGTGGCCGAAGCCGATCTAAAGAAGGTGGCCTAATGACCGCTAACCGTCCAGTCCTAGTCGTTGACTTTGGTGCGCAGTACGCTCAGCTGATTGCCCGTCGAGTCCGCGAGGCATCGGTGTATTCAGAGATCGTGCACCACAACGTGACTGCCGCTGAGGTTGCAGCTAAAAACCCATTGGCCATCATTCTTTCTGGAGGCCCGGCTTCTGTTTACGAAGAGGGCTCACCAAAGCTTGACCCAGCAATCCTTGAGCTGGGCGTTCCGGTTTTGGGTATCTGCTACGGTTTCCAGACTCTGGCCAACACCCTTGGTGGCACAGTTGAGCCAACCGGAATTCGCGAGTACGGAGCTACCGAGCTTTCAGTCAAGGCCGGCGGTCAGATTCTTGAGGGTCAGCCAGAATCACAGATTTGTTGGATGAGCCACGGTGACCAGGTGACCAAGGCACCTGAGGGCTTTGAGGTTTTGGCCTCCACCGAAATCACACCGGTGGCCGCGTTTGCCAACCACGAAAAGAAGATTTACGGCGTGCAGTGGCACCCAGAGGTCAAGCACTCGCAGTTCGGCCAAGATGTGTTGGTCAATTTCTTGCACAAGGCAGCTGGCATTCCAGCTGACTGGAACTCTGGCAACGTAATTGCCGAGCAGGTCGAAAAGATTCGCGCTCAGGTGGGTGACGCTCGAGTGATCTGTGGTCTGTCTGGTGGTGTTGACTCGGCTGTGGCTGCAGCCCTCGTGCACAAGGCCGTTGGTGACCAGCTGGTCTGCGTATTCGTGAACCACGGATTGCTGCGCCAAGATGAGGCCGAGCAGGTCGAGCGCGACTACGTTGCTGCGACCGGTATTCGCCTGGTTACCGTGAACGTTGAAGACAAGTTCTTGAACGCCCTTGCTGGTGTGAGTGACCCTGAGACTAAGCGCAAGATTATTGGGCGCGAGTTCATTCGCACCTTCGAAGAGGCTCAAGCGGCCCTTTATGAAGAGTCAAAGGCAGACAACCGCCCAATCAAGTTCTTGGTTCAGGGCACCCTTTACCCAGACGTAGTTGAATCTGGCGGCGGCGCAACGGCCGGCATCAAGAGCCACCACAACGTGGGCGGTTTGCCTGACGACATTGAGTTTGAATTGGTCGAGCCACTGCGCACACTGTTCAAGGATGAGGTTCGTGCGATCGGTGCCGAGCTTGGCCTTCCTGCTGAAATCGTGCAGAGGCAGCCATTCCCAGGCCCAGGGCTTGGAATTCGAATTGTTGGTGAAATTACCAAGGACCGTCTTGACCTGCTTCGCAAAGCTGATGCCATTGTGCGTGCCGAACTTACCGCGGCCGGCCTGGACTCTGAGATTTGGCAGTGCCCGGTTGTATTGCTTGCCGATGTTCGCTCAGTAGGTGTGCAGGGAGATGGTCGCACCTATGGCCACCCAATCGTGTTGCGCCCAGTTTCTTCTGAAGATGCCATGACTGCAGACTGGACCCGAGTTCCTTACGACGTTCTGGCAAAGATTTCGAACCGCATCACCAACGAGGTTGACGGCGTCAACCGAGTGGTGCTTGACGTAACCTCAAAGCCACCAGGCACCATCGAGTGGGAGTAATCGAAGTCTTCGGTCACCGGGGCGCTTGCGGCTACCGGCCTGAAAACACGCTCGAATCTTTTGAGTTGGCGTTTAATCAGGGTGTTACTGCCGTTGAGTGTGACCTGGTTCCAACCAAAGACGGCGTGCTGGTTATTCGCCATGAGAACTGGCTTTCTGGCACCACCGACGTCGCTTCGCGCCCAGAGTTTGCCGATCGCAAGCGCGAGGGCACGGTGGGTTGGCAACAAACCAAAATGGATTGGTTTATCGAAGACTTCACTTTGGCTGAGGTGCAGACACTCAGGGCCACCGAGCGTCTGCCTGAACTCAGGCCGGGTAGTGCCAAGTTTGATGGCCAGTTCAAGATTCCAACTCTTGAAGATCTGCTTAGCGCGCCGTTTGTCAGTGGCAAGCATCTAATTCTTGAAGTCAAACACGGTGCTCACTTTGCCAAGCTGGGTTACCCGGTGGCAGCAATCCTGGCTAAAGATTTGGCCAACTCAAATTGGCAAGAGCGCGGCATCACGCTGACCATTGAGTCATTTGATGGCAAAGTTTTGGACCAGCTAAAACGGGTCTGCGGCGATATTGCCAAATACGTTTTTCTGGTTGAATCTTGGGGCATGCCAGCCGACGGAGATGCAGGTTGGGCTGCGTGGCTCGATGACCTTGCCGACCGTTTTGACGGTGTCAGCATGGAGGCCAAGCTCTTGTTTCAAGAGAAAACCGCGGCCAATCAGAATGCTCAGTTTGGTGCTCCCAACGCCTTAGTTGGCATGATTCACGACCGCGGAATGTTGGCATTTACCTGGACCGCCCGAGCTGAAGAAGCCGAGTACAGCATCGAGGAGTACTTTGCGCACTTCATTTCTTTGGGCGTTGACGGAATCTTTGCTGACCAACCGGACCTCTTGGTCGATGTTGTCGCCGGCCTAGCCTAAACTTGCGTAGTTATGTCTGAGCTTGATCTTTTTTCTGGTGCCTTTGGCGCAAGTGAACGCCTCGTTGAAGGCCTAAACCCACAGCAGAAGGCGGCGGTTGAATTCCGTGGCCCGGCACTTTTGATTGTTGCCGGTGCCGGCTCTGGAAAGACGCGCGTGCTTACCCACCGCATTGCTCACCTGTTGGCTAACCGTGAGGCCTGGCCTTCACAGATTCTGGCAATCACCTTCACTAATAAAGCCGCCGCCGAGATGCGCGAGCGCGTTAAGGATTTGCTCGGTGAGGCAGCCGACGGCATGTGGCTCAAGACCTTCCACTCAGCGTGTGTACTGATTCTGCGCCGAGAGGCCGAGCGCCTAGGACACGATTCAAACTTCACCATTTACGACTCTGGCGATAGCCGCGCCATTCTCAAAAGGTTGATCAAAGACACCGCGGCCGACATTCATAAACTCACTCCAGCGGGTGTGGCAGCGGTCATTTCAAACGCTAAAAATGAGTTGGCCGACGCCGAGTCTTTTGCGCGTAACGCGGACATGAATGACCCGGTTGCGCGTGTGATTTCAGAGATTTTCACTAGGTACCAGGCCGAGCTGCGCCGCAATAACGCCTTCGATTTTGACGACCTAATCGGCGAGACCGTGCACCTGTTCCGCGCCTTCCCAGATGTGTTGGCTAGGTACCAAGAAAAGTTCAAGCACATTTTGGTTGATGAGTACCAAGACACCAACCACGCCCAATACGCGCTGATTCGTGAGCTTGCAGCCAAAGCATCGCTGACTGTTGTGGGTGACTCTGACCAGTCCATCTATGCTTTCCGTGGTGCCGACATTCGCAACATCACTGAGTTTGAAAAAGACTTTCCGGGTGCCAAGACAATTCTCTTGGAACAGAACTACCGTTCAACCCAAAACATTCTTTCGGCAGCCAATGCGGTTATCTCAAACAACTTTGACCGCCCTGCCAAAAACTTGTGGACCGCCTCTGGCGACGGCGACAAGATTGTTGGTTACACCGGCTACTCGGCTCACGATGAGGCGCAGTTTATTGCCGATGAAATTAGCACCCTGCACCGCGGTGGCATGAACTATCGCGACATTGCCGTCATGTATCGCACCAACTCTCAGACCCGTGCACTCGAAGATATCTTTATTCGTTCAGCGCTGCCTTACCGCGTAGTTGGCGGCACCAAGTTCTATGAGCGTCAAGAAATTAAAGACGCCATGGCCTACCTGGTTGCCATTAGCAATAACCGCGATGACCTGGCCACCCGCCGAATTCTGAATGTTCCAAAACGTGGCATTGGCGATGCCAGCGAAACTCAAATTGCCAATTTTGCTGCCCGCAATGACTTATCTGTGCGCCAAGTTTTGGGGCACGTAAACGAGCTTGGTTTTGGGCCAAAAATCACCGGTGCTATTAACCAGTTGGCCGACTTGCTGAACGAGCTAGAGGCCTCGATCGAGACCACGCCGGTGGACGTAATCCTGCGATCGGTGCTCGAACGCACCGGCTACCTAGAATCGCTGCGAGCGAGCCGCGACCCTCAAGATGAGGCCCGCGTTGAGAACCTTGAAGAACTTGTTTCGGTAACCCGAGAATTCCAGCGCAATAACCCTGAGGGGCGCCTGCCTGATTTCTTGAACGAGGTTGCCCTGGTTGCGGCCGCTGATGAGATCGACGATGAGTCGGGTACCGTCTCGCTAATGACTCTGCACACCGCTAAGGGCTTGGAATACGACGCCGTGTTCCTAACTGGAATCGAAGAAGGTCTTCTGCCGCACCGCATGTCGTTCCTGACCCCTGGCGGAATGGCAGAAGAGCGTCGACTCTTTTACGTGGGCATCACGCGTGCTCGCAAAAAGTTGCACATTAGCTTGGCCATGATGCGCACCACTTTTGGTGATTCAGAAGCATCGACCCCTAGCCGCTACCTGCAAGAGATTCCAGATTCTCTAATTGAGTGGCGTGAGTCTGGCGCGGTTTCTACCCGCGCGATGCCAAGCACCCGCTACCGCAGTTCAATCGCCGACGACCAGGGCTATGGCTCAAGCCAAAGTTCTTCAGGTGGCTATGGCGGCACGCCGTCAACCAAACCAAAGACTGAGTGGAAGGGCGCAATTAGCTCGGTACGCAATAACGAGGGGTTGCAGCTGGCTCCAGGTGAATTTGTGATGCACGCCGACTTCGGCAAGGGCAAGGTAATTGCAACTGCCGGTGAGGGCAACCGTCAGACTGCCGAGATTCACTTTGGCAGCATCGGTGTTAAGCGCCTTTTGGTCAAGGTTGCACCAATCGAAAAACTAGACGCGTAGCCTGCCGTGTGGGGCGCCTAGCGCCTGGGCAAGACCGCTAAACTTATAGGGTTGCCCAACAAATTCTGAACGGAAATCACAGTGGATTTATTCGAGTACCAGGCTCGCGACATGTTCGAGGCCTATGGCGTTCCAGTTCTGCAGGGTCTAATTGCAGACACCCCTGAAGAAGTAGAGGCAGCTGCTGCCAAGATTGGCGGCGTAGTAGTCGTCAAGGCCCAGGTTAAAGCTGGTGGCCGTGGCAAGGCTGGCGGAGTAAAGGTGGCTAAGTCACCTGAAGAAGCCAAAGAGCTTTCAAAGAACATCTTTGGATTGAATATCAAGGACCACATCGTCAAGCGCGTGATGGTTGCACAGGGTGCCTCAATCGCACAGGAGTTTTACTTCTCAGTTCTGCTTGACCGATCAAACCGTACCTTCCT
>JBEEOK010000033.1:0-4755 GCA_041191645.1 Actinomycetota bacterium
TCTGAAACTGTGGAGTGGCCGATTTCGCTTTTGGTTAGGTCGAGCACTGCCCGCCCCTCGGTAAACTAGGGCTATGGCTGACTCAACATTCGACATCGTAAGCAAAGTAGACAAGCAAGAAGCGAACAACGCTTTGATGCAGGCGCAAAAAGAGATTGAATCGCGCTACGACTTTAAGGGCGTAGGTGCTGAAATTGACTGGAGCGGCGAGAAGATCCTGATGAAGGCATCGAGCGAGGAGCGCGTGAAGGCTGTTCTAGATGTCTTCCAGTCAAAGCTGGTTAAGCGCGGAATCTCGCTAAAGAGCTTTGTTGATGGCAAGCCTTACCCATCGGGCAAGGAATACCGCATCGAGGGCGAGCTAAAGAACGGCATTGACCAAGAGCAGGCTAAGAAGATTTCAAAGATCATTCGCGAAGAAGGCCCAAAAAGCGTGAAGTCACAGATTCAGGGTGACGAACTTCGCGTGCAGTCGAAGAGCCGCGATGACCTTCAGGCCACCATGGCCCTCCTCAAAGGCAAAGACCTAGATATTGATGTGCAGTTTCAGAACTTTAGATAAGTTTTGAAACCATAGGTACGGCAAAACTTCCGTTAGGAGTTTTGCAACCAAAAAAGACCTCGGGCTGCCGAGGTCTTTTTTTATTCGACGATTGAGATTGGACCAGTTGGCGGAAACGCCATGGCAACGGCATCGGCGCGCTTTGCACGCTTGGCAACTAGGTGGGCAATGTAACCGGCAATGACCATCATGGCGGTTGGGAAAGCGAACGCGGCGACGATACTCACGTTCTGAGCGAGCGCACCCATTAGAACCTTGGCACCCATAATGATGATGGAGTTCACAAGACTCATGCGAGCCATGGCCTGAGCAGTAGTCAGACCCTTGACCATTCCGGCACCGGTAAAGAATGACGGCACCATTGGCGCCAACCCTAGGCCGGTGATTCCCCAAAGAATTGAGAGCACCACAAGGGCCAAGATCTTGTCGACCGAGGCCAACATTGGGCCAAGAATTACGCCAAGGCCCAAGGTGACGCTGCCGAAGATGCCACCCCACTTGGAAAGCTCGCTGATGTGGAACCGCTTGGTTAGGCGGCCAATCGATAGGCGGCCAACAATCATGGCACCAGAGAAGACGGTGTACGGAATTGCGCCGAGGGCGGCGTTTAGGCCCATGGCCCGCTGACCGAAAATAGCACTCCAGTCCATCATGCAAAGCTCTGGAAAGACACCGGTAAACAGACCTGCAGTCAGCAACCAAACCTGTGGCGGTGACTTAAAGAATGGAATGCGCTTTTCGGACTTACGTTCGTTAGCGTGACCGATTTCCTCTGTAGTGAGCATCTGTCGGGTTGTCCAAAAGAATGCCAAACCTGAAAGCGCAGGAACAATGGTTAGGTGAAGCCACAGCGGCATGAACCCGGCAAATAGCCCAGCTAGCGCTGCAGAGCTGGTGGCACCAATGCTCCAAGATGCGTGAAAACGCCCGATGACAACTTTGTTGATCAGCTTTTGCAGAACCACGGATTGGGCGTTTAGGGCAATACCCATCACGCTTCCGCAGAAACCGCTAACCACTTGAACCGCAAAGAACAGCCATGGGTTTGTGATCCAAGGCAGCGTCATCATGAACGCTGAAACGGCAAGGCTACCGACCAACACCATGCGGCGCGCACCGTAACGAACAATAAAACTGTTGGCCACGGTGAGGCCGGCAAGTGAACCCAGACCAGCCAAACCAATGATTAGACCCCACACGGTGAAGGTCACATTTAGGTTTTCAATAAGTTCGGGAATGCGGGGAATCTGGGTGGTGCTAATTACACCCTGAATAAAGAAAGTCGCGTTCGTGGCATTTTGAGCAATTTTGCCACGGGCGTGAGAAAGACCCATGTTAGTTATTGCGCTCCACTACGGCCTGAGCAAATTGCTCGAGGGCATTTTTTACTGAGCCTTCAGGAAGAGGCCCTAGCGCCTCAATAGCCTCATCAGCCCAACGTTTTGCCTCTAGATAAGAATCTTCGGCAACTTGATGGTTGCGCAGTCTTGCCAGGGCCTCATTCAGCTTGGCATCTTCTTCAAGACCGGCATCAACAAAGGCAACTAGTTCGGCAGCCTCGGCATCACCAGCGGCAGCAGCCTTGCGCAACAAAAGCATTGGCAAAGTTGGCACACCCGCACGAAGATCGGTGCCCGGGGTTTTGCCTGATGGCCCTGCCTCAGAAATATCAATCACGTCATCGATCAGCTGAAATGCCACACCGATTTTTTCGCCGAATACGCGCATTGGCTCTTCGAACTCTGCCGGTGCTCCCGAAAGCATGATGCCCAGTCTTGCCGCAGCCGAAATCAACGAGCCAGTTTTGTCGGCCATGACCTGAATGTAGTGCGCAGTCGCGTCTTCGTCTTCTGACGGGCCAATGGTCTCGTGCAACTGCCCAAGGCAGAGACGCTCAAAAGTGTCAGCCTGCAGGGTTAGCGATGCCTGACCTAGATGAGAACCCACCTGCGACGCGCGTGCAAAGAGAAGGTCTCCGGTGAGAATTGCCACCGAATTGCCCCACACCATCTGCGCGGTCGGAACCCCTCTGCGGGTTGGAGCGTCGTCCATAACGTCATCGTGGTACAAAGTTGCCAGGTGAGTGAGCTCAACTACCACGGCTGCATCTAAAACGTCTTGACGGGATGGGTCGCCAAGCTGAGCGGCCAGCAAAACCAGCGTTGGGCGAACCCGCTTGCCACCGGCTTCAACCAGGTGACGGGCCGATGCTCCGGCAATTTTGTCGGCGTGAGAAGTGGCCTCGAGGAGGCCGTCTTCAACTAGCTCAAGACCGTTTTCAAGTGATTTGAGCAGAGCGCGATCGGCAACCTTGCGAAGCTGCTTTGGCAGCGAAATGCGGCTCACTTTGCAGCCTTCTTTGCTGGCGACTTAGTTGCTGGCTTAGTCGATGCCTTTTTGGGCGCAACCTTTTTAGTCACTGCTTTATCTGCGGCTGGCTTGAAGCCGCGGTGCACGGCGACAATTCCAAAAGTCAGGTTGCGGTAGGCAACATTTTCAAAGCCAGCTGCCGAAACCTTGAGACCAAGTTCGTGCTGGTTTGGCCAAGCCAAAATTGACTCTGAAAGATATGTGTAGGCTTCTGGAGCCTTGGTTGATACCGCCGAAAATAGTGGCAAAACGCGCTTTAGATAAAACTCGTAAAGTGGGCGAAGAACCGGATTCGGCACCTGCGAGAATTCACAGATTACGATTCGGCCGCCTGGCTTAGTGACGCGGAACATCTCAGACAATGCCTTTTCAACATCAACAACGTTTCGAAGACCAAATGAGATCGTGACTGCATCGAACTCTGCATCTTTGAAAGGCAGCTTGGTTGCATCGGCAAAGACAAATTCAATTTCTGGGTGGCGCTTTCGACCAACTGCGAGCATGCCCTCAGAGAAATCTCCGGCCACCACCTGAATGCCATCACCCAAAAAGGCCGCCGATGAAGCGCCGGTGCCAGCAGCAAGATCGAGAATTCTTTGACCGCTCTGCGGAAAAACAGAGTCGCGCACAATTGAGCGCCAGCGACGATCTTGACCAAACGACAACAACGCATTGGTTAGGTCGTAGGTTTGGGCCACTTCGTCAAACATGGCGGCCACTTCGGCAGGCTTTTTGGCCAAATCTGCTTTGCTCACAGGTCAATCCTACCCACGGTAAATGGTGCCAATTATTGCCGGTCGGCAGGCAGCACTTCAGGGCTAATCAGATTCGCCGTAGAAATAGTCCTCAGTTTTGCTTCTTCTTGCACGCAGCGCTCGATTAGTGGCCACAGCACCCAAAGCCAAGGCTCCGGCGCCCATAGCTACCAGGCCAACCTGAGCCTTTTCAATAAACTCAACTGCCGGTGATTCACGGATGCGGGTGACCTCTTTTAGGTCGATGCTTTTGCCTTGTTCTGGCTCGTCCCCGGATACACCCAATCCGGTTTCGGCATCAACACCGTCGTAAGGCCTTGGCTTCACGATTAATGTTGGAACCTCCATTGAGCCGCTGGTTCCGTAACGACTTCTTAGTTCGTTGATTTCTGCAGTGGCGAATCCAGATTCGCTCTCGAACTCATCATCGCTTTCGTCATCTTCATCGTCTTCGTATTGTGAGTGCTTTGGCTTTAGCGGCTTGGTCGGGACAAAAGAGTCATCTTCGTCAACCTCGTCGCCTTCGTCATCTTCAGACTCATCGTCTTCGTCAGAGGCAGCGGTGAAAGAACCAGCCGGGCTAGGGGCTGGCTGCGGTTCAGCGATTGCAGCCTGCGGCAACAACAGCCCGGCCATGATGAGAAACCCAGAGAGCAGCAATGCAAGCAACTTAGGCTTACGCATTCTGACCCTCCTTAACGGGCTTAGGATTTTTCTGGTACCTGTACCTCAAAGATACCCAGCGGCAAGATGCCGTTCCATAGCTAGCAGCATGTTCACAGACAACGCTCAGCCTAGAAAGGTCGGCATGAAACTCACGGTTTCTACGGTTGAGCTAGCCAATGCCCCGGCCTCTCTACTTGATGTTTTGCCACCCAACCCGCTGACTTTCATTCGCGAAAACGGTGGCCTAATTGGCTTTGGCCAAAGCGCCCGCCTGGCCTCAGGCGCCGGCAAGAAACGCTTTGCAGATCTTTCGGCAAGGTGGCAAGAGTTGGTGCGCAAAGCTGACATCACCGACGCCTTGAAGCTGCCGGGAACCGGACTCGTGGCTTTTGGTTCATTTGC
>JBEEOK010000034.1:0-21147 GCA_041191645.1 Actinomycetota bacterium
GTTACCTCAGTTGGATACGGGGTGTAACCCACGGTGTTGCGACCACGTAGCAGCATCTGAATGCAAAGGTTCGGCATTGCGGCACGAAGGGCGGCTAGACGCTCCCATGGGTCTTCTCCGAGGAATCGGAGCGCTACGTCATAGGTTGCGCCACCCCAAGCCTCTACCGAGAGCAATTGAGGGGTCAGACGTGCCACATACGGAGCAACCTGAACCAAATCACGACCACGCACACGAGTGGCAAGGAGCGACTGGTGTGCATCACGGAAAGTGGTGTCGGTGATTGCAACATTTGCTTGGGACCGAAGTGCCTTAGCAAAACCTTCAGGACCAAGCTCAAGCAGGCGCTGACGAGAGCCGGCCGGGGCTGGAACCGAAAGGTCAACCTTTGGCAGCTTGAGCGTTGGGCTAACGTGGCCACCTCGCGGACCGTTTGGCTGGTTCACAGTGACATCGGCCAACCAAGACAGAATCTTGGTACCGCGGTCCTGCGATGGCTTTGCGGTGAATAGCTCAGGGTGCTCATCAATAAACGAGGTGCTTAGGTCACCGGTCTCAAAAATTGGGTCTGCAAGAACGGCCTGCATGAATGCGATGTTGGTCGACACACCACGAATACGGAATTCGGCGAGCGCACGCTTAGCGCGGGTAACTGCTGCTTTGAAGTCACGCCCAGTGGCAATCAGCTTGACCAGCATGGAATCGAAGTATGGGCTGACTTCAGCACCGGTTGAAACGGTTCCGCCGTCTAGACGAATACCGGCACCACCTGGGGAACGATAGGTTGTGATCTTTCCGGTGTCTGGGCGGAACCCCTGAGAAGGGTCCTCCGTAGTAATACGGCATTGAACGGCAAAACCGTGCATCTTGATTTTGTCTTGGGTTAGACCAAGGTCAATCAGAGATTCACCAGAGGCAATGCGCATCTGGCTCTGCACCAAGTCAACGTCGGTGATTTCTTCGGTGACGGTGTGCTCCACCTGAATACGTGGATTCATTTCAATGAAGACGTGCTTACCAGCGTTGGCGCCAACGGTATCAATCAAGAACTCGACTGTACCTGCGTTTTGGTATCCAATTTGCGAGGCAAACGAAACGGCGTCGCGGTAGAGGGTGGCTCTAAGTTCTTCATCTATTAGCGGTGCCGGTGCAATTTCGACAACCTTCTGGTTACGGCGCTGAATCGAGCAGTCGCGCTCAAAAAGGTGGACTACGTTGCCGTGGGTGTCTGCAAGAATCTGTACCTCAATGTGGCGTGGGCGCAAGACGGCCTGCTCGAGGAACACTCGAGGGTCACCAAACGCACTCTCTGCTTCGCGAGAGGCCTCAACCAAAGCAGCACGCAAGTCCTTCTCTTCAGCTACACGGCGCATACCGCGGCCACCGCCGCCAGCCACAGCCTTAACAAAGATCGGGAAACCAATCTCTGCAGCTGCAGAAAGGAGTTCATCGACATTTGCCGAGGAAGGAGAAGACTTTAGAACTGGAACACCGGCGCGGATGGCTGCTTCTTTGGCGGTTACTTTGTTTCCGGCCATTTCCAAAACGTTTGAAGATGGGCCAATAAAGGTGATGCCGTTGGCTTTGGCAGCCTCGGCCAGCTCTGGGTTCTCCGAAAGAAATCCGTAGCCCGGGTAGATTGCGTCTGCACCTGATTCAAGCGCCACACGGATAATTTCAGAAACGTCGAGGTAGGCGCGCACTGGGTGGCCAGCTGACCCAATCTGGTATGCCTCATCGGCCTTTAGGCGGTGAGTTGAGTTGCGGTCTTCGTATGGGTACACGGCAACAGTTTTTGCGCCTAGCTCATATGCAGCACGAAAAGCGCGAACGGCGATTTCGCCTCGGTTGGCGACCAGAATCTTCTTGAACATTGGTTCCTCAAGCGTCGTATTGGCGAACATGGGTGCATGGCGCTCTAAATAAAAAGGTAGCCTATTTCTGTGCATGTTCTAAGCGTCAGCTCCCTCAAGGGAGGCGTCGGCAAGACCACAGTTACCCTTGGTCTGGCCTCTGCTGCGTTCGCTCGCGGCCTACGTACCTTAGTAGTAGACCTTGACCCACAGTGTGATGCTTCGACTGGTTTAGGCGCCATTGGAGATTTCCCAGAAACCGTTGCAGATGTCCTGAAAAAACCCCGGCACAACGTCGTGCTTCAGTCAATCGTACCTAGTACTTGGGGCAAAGTTCAGTCTGGTCACATAGATGTAATGATTGGCAGCCCAAAGGCTCTCGAATTTGATGTACCAACTCCAACGGTCAAAGACGTTTGGAAGCTTGAAGAAGCGCTAACTCGCGTAGAAAATGACTACGATTTGGTGCTGATTGACACTCCCCCATCCATGAATGGGCTTACTCGCACAGCATGGATGGCTAGTGACCGCGTCTTAGTAGTTTCAGAGCCGTCAATCTTCTCGGTGGTTGCTGCTGAACGAGCCATCCGGTCCATCGAGGCCCTGCGCCGAGACCTTTCCCCCCGCCTCAATTCGGTGGGCGTGCTGATTAATCGACACCGGCCACTCTCGCGTGAACACGAGTTTCGCATTCAGGAGCTGCATGAGCTACTAGGTAGCTCAGTCCTTACGGTTCAACTCGAAGAGAAGTCCACTGTTCAACAGGCACAAGGTGCCGCACGCCCAATCCACACCTGGCCTGGTGAAGGCGCAGCAGCGATTGCCCAGAAGTTTGATGAAATCTTGGATGTCATTCAAGAATCTTTTATTGAAAAGGACATCAAGCGCACACGAGCAAAGGCTGTGAAGTTTGCGCGGTTCCGAAAAATGATGCGTGGGCAAAAACTAGAAGGCCCAATTGCAGAAGAGCTAGAGCAACTCAGCGAAGAAAACTAGACCGCTTTGCGATTTTGACGGCGAGCCGAAAGCTCGTCAAGGTCATCGATGTGGTTCTCTTTGATGTTGCTGAGGCTCGCCTCTACTTCGCGAAGCACACGACCCACGGCAATACCAAACACACCCTGACCACGACCAAGAAGGTCGAGAACTTCGTCCTGAGTGGTGCAGAGGTAGACGCGGGAACCATCGGACATAAGTGTGATTTCAGCAAGGTCTCGAATTCCCGCAGCGTGCAATTGATCGACTGCGACACGAATCTGCTGCAGAGATACTCCGGTGTCTAGCAAGCGCTTGACCAGCTTGAGAACCAAGATGTCGCGGAAGGCATAAAGTCGTTGCGAGCCAGATCCTGCTGCACCGCGAACGCTTGGCTGAACCAAGCCGGTGCGGTCCCAGTAGTCAAGCTGACGGTAACTGATGCCACAGGCAGCAGCAGCTGAGGTTCCGCGGTAACCAACTTTTGGGTCACTTGAAGGCAAACCGTCGGTGAAGAGCATGTTCTGCGAGTAGTCGATCTGGTTGTCAGATTCGTTTACAGACATTTAGGCTCCTCTCCGGTTAACGTTCAAGTACAGGTTTAATTGTTGTCGGTGGCAGGCGTTATGCTCTGTTAATTTAAACCCTCGGCGTGTCGCGTATTTCTCGAGCTAAATTAGCCATCGATTTTGTCGATGACCGAGCGAATCAGCTCCGATCGAATCGCCGAAAATTGACTTTCGATCTCGGCGGCATAGTGGGCTGCACGCGAGCGACTACCGGTGTCCTTTTTAGACAAAACCGGCGCGACTACTCCCTCGATGATTCCAATTTCGCGATCTGCGGAAGCCTTCAAGCCACGTAGGTGACGAGGGGCAATACCGAATCTCTGAAGGTGAACAATCGAACGGGCAATTTCAACATCCGAAACATCGAATGGCTCTTGACCAATTAACGAGACATCCTGTGACTCTGCAATAAGAGCGTCCGTAATTCCGGTCTCGGTAGTCAGCTCTAGTGTGGTGAACCGCTTGTTTCGCGCGCCACTGAGCTGAGGTGCCGGAGCGGAACTGCCCGGAAGACTTGGCTGCTTTCCTGCATCTAAGTCAGCCAAATAAGCGCGAATCACCTTGAGCGGCAAGTACTGATCGCGCTGCAGTTCCAGCACAATTTGAATGCGCTCGATATCAATTTCGGTAAATTTGCGATACCCCGAATTGGTTCTCTGAGGGGAAACCAGCCCCTGTTCCTCAAGGAAGCGCAGCTTGGACGGGGTTAGGTCTGGAAAATCAGGACTTAGAACCGCAAGCACTTGGCCGATGTTGAAAAGTTTGACCTGGCGTGCAGAAAAAATACTGGCTGGTGCTAATTCGGCCACTATGCGCTTGCACCACCATCGAGTTTTGAAGCATAGAAAGTCATGCGGAATTTGCCAATCTGGACCTCGCAGCCGTCCACTAAGCGTGCTGCATCAATTCGCTCACCCTCAAAGTAGGTGCCGTTCAGTGAACCCAAATCCTTAACTTCAAAATTTGCACCAGTACGGTGGAATTCTGCATGGCGCCGAGATACGGTCACATCATCTAGAAAAATGTCAGCATTTGGGTGTCGGCCAATTGTGGTTACGTCCTGATCCAACAGAAACCTTGAACCCTCATTTGGGCCGCGCTGAACAATCAATAGCGCCGAACCTGAAGGAAGAGCACTGATTGCCGCGTCTTCCTCATTTGACAGTGCAGGCCCAGACTGCGCCAATAGACCATCGTTGAATCGCATGGTTGATTCAACTTCGTCGGAAGAGCCCCCAAAACTCAACTCTGAAAAATTCATGATCCCCAAACTCCTTAGGTGTTTAGCCTACTTGACATCGATAGGGTCATTTTTCACCACGTAGCGCACCTGGCGAAGGTAGACATATCCAGCCCACCAGTACAAGCCCACTCCCCATAAAGCGAATGCCCACGCAAGAGGTAGTAGCCACGCCACCAAGGGCCAAATTTCAGCCATCAGGAGGAGAGGAAAGGCGTAAAGCAGAGAGAATGTCGCAACCTTACCCAAATAGTGCACGGGAAGTGGCCCGTAGCCATGGTTGGCCAATACTACATACGCCACGCTGAGTACGGCATCTCGCCCAATAATGACCGCCATCAACCAGTAAGGAATGATTCCGGCAACAGCTAACCCCACCAAGGTCGAAAAAATGTAGAGGCGATCGGCCGCTGGATCCAACAGTTGACCAAGCCTAGTAACTTGGTTCCATTTGCGAGCAAAGTAGCCATCAAGATAATCGGTCAAGCTTGCCAGAGCCAATACCAAAATGGCACTGTGAAAATGGCGGTTGATTAGCAGCAATAGAAAGACTGGCACTAAGGCCAGACGGAGCATGCTCAGCAAGTTAGGCAGCGTCAAAAACTGCTGCCTAAGACTAAGTTGTTGCTGCTCTGCCATAGTCAAAGTGTATTTCTACGAACGCTTACGCTTTTCGCGCACACGCATGCCAACCTCAATCGGAGTTCCCTCGAAACCATAGGTTTCGCGCAATCTACGCTGAATAAAGCGGCGGTAACCCGGGTCCAAGAATCCGGTTGTGAAGAGAACAAACTTTGGAGGACGGCTGCTGGCTTGAGTTGCAAACAAGATTCGAGGCTGTTTACCGCCACGAACTGGGTGCGGAGTCTCCATAGCCAACTCTTGAACAAAGGCGTTAAGTTTTCCAGTGGCAATTCGCTGATCCCATGAATCCAGAGCAACTTCTAGAGCTGGGACCAACTTCTCTAGGTGACGGCCAGTCTTTGCCGAGATGTTCACTCGCGGAGCCCAGTCAACGTGAGCCAAATCCTGTTCGATTTCACGTTCAAGGTAGCGGCGGCGCTCGTCATCAAGTTCATCCCACTTGTTAAAGGCAAGAACTAGGGCTCGCCCGCTCTGCAGCGCCATGTCAACGATGCGAATATCTGCTTCACTGATCGGCTGAGTCACGTCGAATAGCACTACTGCGACCTCGGCGCGCTCTAGTGCAGCGGCTGTGCGAAGGGAGGCGTAGAAGTCTGCACCTTGAGTCAGGTGCACGCGGCGGCGAATACCAGCGGTATCTACAAAGCGCCAAATCTTGCCACCAAGCTCTACTTGCTCGTCAATAGGGTCCCGAGTTGTGCCGGCAAGGTCATTGACAACGGCACGCTCAGATCCCACTGCTTTGTTTAGCAGCGATGACTTACCCACATTTGGGCGCCCGATGAGCGCAACGCGGCGAGGGCCACCGAATTCCTCCTTGGCAACCGCAGATACCTTTGGCAAAATCGCCATGGCTGCGTCCAACATGTCGGCAACGCCTCGGCCGTGAAGAGCCGAAACCGGGTGAGGCTCACCTAGCCCAAGGCTCCAGAGACCGGCAGCCTCTGGTTCTTGACGAACATCATCAATCTTGTTGGCAATCAAAATCACAGGCTTGCCGGATGCACGAAGCATCTTCACCACACGCTCGTCGGTGCTGGTGGCACCAACCATGGCATCGACTACAAACAGCACTGCATCGGCAAGTTCAACTGCAATTTCGGCCTGCAAGGCTACCGAACGGTCAATGCCTTTGGCATCTGGCTCCCAGCCGCCGGTGTCAACCAAGGTGAACTTGCGTTCGTTCCATTCGGCTTTATACGAAACGCGGTCGCGAGTCACGCCCGGTTTGTCTTCGACAACTGCTTCTCGCCTACCAAGGATTCGGTTGACCAAAGCAGATTTACCAACGTTTGGGCGCCCAACAATTGCCAAAACAGGCAGAGCAGGCAAGTAACGTGGACCATCTTCATAGTCTTCGTCGTGCTCGATGACCTCTAGGTCGTCTTCATCAAGGTCGTACTCGTCAAGACCGGTTCTTAGAGCACGGACGCGTGTTTCTTCCTCAGTGGTACTCATATTCCTGAGGCGCTCAACAAACTCGGGCGTCACAGGTTCTGCGTTAAATTCTTTTTCACTCATTGGTTTCCTTAGGCTTCACCTGTTCCACCAATGTCAGAACGGCTGAAACCGTCTGATTGAAATTGAGATCAGTTGAATCCACTAATTGGACTCCAGGAGCTGGAGTCATAAAGTCAACGACGCTTGAGTCGCTGGCGTCACGTTCGGATACTTGACGCTTGAGGCTTGCAGCCGAAACCTCTGAAAGTTCGGCTGCTCTTCTGTTAAGTCTAACCTCTTCGCTGGCCGTCATGAGAATTCTTAATTCAGCCTCGGGCATAACTACAGTTGTGATGTCCCGACCTTCGACCACCACGCCAGGTTTTCCTGATTTTGCCACTAGCTCGTGGGTGAGTTTATTCATGTATTGGCGGACCGCCGTTACTTTTGCCACAGCAGAAACTGATTCGGCTACTTCGGCTTCGCGAATTTGCTCGGTCACCGAGACACCGCCCACTTTTACCCAGTAGTTGTCTGGGTCAAGTGAAATTGCATAGTCAAACTCTTGAGCCAAATCTAAAGTTGACAAATTTTCAAGCTGGAAACCGGCAAGGTTGATAGATGCCCAGGCTAATGCGCGGTAGGCAGCGCCAGTGTCCAGATAACCAAAGCCCAGGCGCCTGGCTACTTCTTTGCTAACACTCGACTTACCAGAGCCGGCTGGTCCGTCAATGGCAATTACAAAGATTCCCATCAGGCAATTCTCCAGCCGCGTTCTATCAACTTTTCGGTTAAATACTCGGCTACTTCTGGCAGAACAAATATTTCAGCCAAACCGATTGGTGCGCTCGGCGAGTGTTCTAGTTGGAACTCTTCTAGGTTTACGCCTATTTGGCCAACCTCAGTAAGCAAACGACCAATCTCTCCAGGTTTATCAGCCACCATGACCACTACCTGAGAGTAATTCGTGTGCTTACCACCGTGTTTTCCTGGAATGCGATTCACCCCAGCATTGCCAGCTTGCATCACTGACTCGAACGCTCTTGAAGATTCGCCGGACTCGATATCGCTAATCAGGGAGCTCAGATCTTGTTGGAAGCTCTTCAATACTGGCAAAACAGCAGGCAAGTTGGCCTGAAAAATCTGAACCCAAAGAGCTGGATCACTTGCTGCAATACGCGTGGTGTCGCGAAGACCTTGCCCCGCTAGAGCAACATCAGCTTCTTCGGCGCCAACTAATCTGGCCGCCAAAAGGCTCGAAATGACCTGCGGAACGTGAGAGACCAAGGCAACGGCGCGGTCGTGATCGTCACTTGAAGTTTTAATTACCGCCGCATCAACTCGTGCAGCTAGGTCTGCGACTAATTCCACTGCAGAATCTGGCACGCTCTCGTTGGCTGTAATCACCCATGGTCGACCAACAAAGAGATCGGAACGCCCAGCAATGGCTCCCCCACGTTCACGCCCAGCCATCGGGTGCGAGCCGACATAACGTTCGATGGGGGCATTCAACGCACGCAAATCATGGATGATTCTGCCTTTAACGCTGGCCACGTCGGTTACGACGGCTTCAGGAAAAGCCCGTAATTCTTGGTCGACCACCGCTGCGGTGATTGAAGGTGGAACACAGACAACGATAAGTTGAGGGTTATCCGAGTCTTGAGGTAGACGCCCCGCACCGTACCCAACGGCCAAATCAACGCTCTTTTGAGACTGGGAGGCAATAACAACATCTATGCCCTGCTTGCTTAGAGCAAGGCCAAGACTGGTCCCGAGCAGGCCTGCGCCAACTACGCGAACAGTGCCGGCTAGTTTTGTCACTGAGCAATGTCCGATCTGAGTGCGGTCGCACCGCGCAGGTAGACATGCTGAATCTCGGTGCGACTCTTGTCGATGTCGGCCGTGATCATAATTCGGATGGTTCGCGGCAACGCATGCTTGACGTCCATTTCCGCAAAGCACATCAATGGAACATCGGTTAGCCCAATTTGCCTAGCTGCGAGGGCAGGGAATTCACTTGTCACATCTGGACTAGCCGTAAAAAGAATTGATACTAATTGTCCATTTTCGATGTTGTTTGCGTGCAAAGTCTTGGTCAAGAGCTCGGCTGTCGACTTCAGCAGGTGCTCGCGTTCATCAACGTCTAGTTGAATTGCTCCACGAATGGCTCGGATTGCCATAACTACCGCCTCTTCTGCTTGGCCACAGGTTTTTGCCCTTTTGGTGGTCGAGGAGCGCGTTCTGGCTTTCCTTCGGCCGCCTTCAACAAAGCGCCAACCTCTATTTTACTTAGTTCGCGAACTCGACCCTCTTTGAGCGGACCTAGTTGGATTGGTCCAAACTGACGGCGAACCAAACCCACGACCGGGTGACCGACAAAATCAAACATTCGACGAACAATGCGGTTGCGGCCGGAGTGCAGCACGACCTCGACCAAGCTTTCACCAGGCTGAACATCCACGATGTGGGCCTTATCTGCCTTGATGAAGCCATCTTCAAGATCAAAACCACTGAGTAATTTGTGAATGATAGCTGGGGTTACCACGCCCTCAACCCGGGCCACATAGGTTTTAGTGACTCCAAATTTAGGGTGAGCAAGTTTGTGAGCTAGGTCTCCATCATTAGTCATGATGATTAGTCCAGTGGTTTCAGAGTCCAACCGACCCACGTTGAAAACACGGTCGTAACCGACCACAAATTGAGAAAGATCCGGGCGGTCATTTTCATCGGCCATCGTACTCACGACACCCTTAGGTTTGTTCAAGGCCAAGTAAACGCGAGAGTTATCCAGCTGAACTGGATTACCTCCGACAGTCACCTTGTCAACCTCAGGATTGATTCGGGTGCCGAGCTCGGTAACAACCTTGCCGTTCACCTTCACTCGCCCCTGAACGATGTAGTCCTCGCAGACTCGTCTTGAAGCCACGCCGGCGGCAGCCATAACTTTTTGAAGGCGTACGCCCTCTGGCTCATTACTAATGTTTGTCATCGAAATCACTATTCGCATCTGGTAGGTATGGGCTGATAAGCGGCATCTCATCAAGGGAATTGATACCCAGGGCTTCGAGGAGAAGCTCTGTAGTGCCGTAGTGAATCGCGCCTGATTCAGAGTCGGTATACAACTCTGTAATCAGCCCGCGGCTCAAAAGTGTGCGAACTACGGAGTCCACATTCACGGCACGGATTGAAGCAATCTGGCCGCGTGAGATTGGCTGTTTATAGGCAATGACAGCTAGCGTTTCAAGGGCTGCTTGGCTCAATTTTGTTGGGTTCTCGTTGGCTATGAACATCTTCACAGCCCAGTCGTAGTCAGAACGCACAAAAATGCGCCAACCGCCGCCGACTTCACGAAGTTCAAAGCCTCTACGCTGCCCGTTGCCTAGGCCGTCATAATCTAGCTTTAGCTGAGCAACAACTTCACGAACCTCATTAACTGGGCTTTCAAGTGCGGTGGCCAAAGCTACAACTGTTAGCGGAACATCGGTCACCATCAGAATTGCTTCGACGGCACCCCGTAGGTCATCTCCAGGCATTTCTGCCGATGAATTTGTGGTTGCATCAAGAGTCATAGTCAGCTCCAAGGGTGGCTAGTTGTTCGTCGTCAAAGTTTTCAGCTCGCCAAGCCAATTTCAGATCGCCGAGTGGCGAATCCTGCTCAAAACTGATGGCGGCCAGGCGATAAAGCTCCAGTACGGCAAGAAACCTAGCTACAACAACAGCACGGTCCTTGACCGAGCCAATTAAGTCTCGGAAGGTCACATTTGAGCCTTTACGCAGCATGGCGATGACTTCGGTAGCCTGCTCGCGAATGCTGACTCGAGGAGCATGCAAGTGGGTCAGGCCCACAGATGGAACCTCACGAGGCGTGAGTGTTTCTTGTGCCAAAGTAGCAAATTCGGCAAGGGTTAGGGTCCAGACCAATTCGGGCTTTTGTTTGCGGAACCGCTCTTCGATGCGCACATCGCGAGGCACTCGCTGAGCCTCAATCCCTAATGCAGTGCTAAACCAACTACTGATTTCTTTGAAAGCCCGGTACTGCAGCAATCTAGCGAAAAGCAAGTCTCGAGCTTCAAGCAGTGCCACATCTTCAGCATCGACGACCTCACCCTTAGGCAATAGCCCAGCAATTTTGAGATCTAGAAGAGTGGCGGCAATGACCAAAAATTCGGATGCCTGCTCAAGTTCCTCATTGTCATCCAGGCTCTTTAGGTAAGAGATGAATTCGTCAGTCACCTTACTCAGCGAGACTTCAGTAATGTCCATCTCGTGTTTCGAAATGAGCGAGAGAAGCAGGTCAAACGGACCCTCGAAATTGCCTAGTGTGACAGCAAAACCAGAGCCTTTTTCGACAGCTTCGATCGCTTCTTGGTTATGGGGCGCAGCCACGAGAAACAAGCTCTCTAGCTACGGTTCGATAAGAACTTGCTGCCTCTGATTCAGGCGCGAACGATGTGATTGGGGCCTGGGCAACAGTTGCATCGGGAAACTTCACCGTGCGGTTGATTACGCTGCGGAAGACCTTTTCGCCGAATGCCTCGTGCAGGCGCTCAAGCACCTCGCGCGAGTGCAGGGTGCGAGGATCAAACATAGTTGCCAAAATTCCATCCAACTGCAACGCCGGGTTCAAACCCTCTTTAACCTTGCTGATGATGTCCTCAAGAATTGCAACGCCACGAAGTGCGAAAAACTCGGTTGCCAACGGAATGATCACGCCATGTGCGGCAGTAAGTGCGTTGACAGTTAGCAAACCCAAGGAAGGTTGGCAGTCGACGATGATTAGGTCATAATCGTCAGAAACCTGCTTCAAAATCTTGGCGAGAATCTGCTCTCGAGCAATTTCATTGACCAGCTTCATTTCGGCAGCAGAGAGTTCAATATTTGCCGGGATTACGTCAAGGTTTGCTACTGCTGTGTGCTGGATTGCAGACTTTGGATCCAAGGAGCGATCAAGCATTAAGTCATAAATGGTGGTGGCATCGTGGGCGTTTACACCCAAGCCAGCTGACAGGGCACCCTGCGGGTCAAAGTCGATTAGCAACACCTTGCGGCCATATTCAGCGAGCGCTGCAGACATGTTGATTGATGTTGTGGTTTTACCCACACCACCCTTTTGGTTACACATGGCAATAATGCGAGCTGGGCCATGAGAACTGAGCGGCTTTGGTACAGCAAAACGAGTATCCGTTGGATCCTTCTTTGCAGTAGCCATGATTTCCTCCCGAAATTCCGCTTTTAGGTGCTAGCAATAGCCTACCGGTGCACTGTGACTATTTTTGGGCACGTGGGTGACTGGTCGCGTAAATCTCACGCAACCGATCAACTGTGACCAATGTATAAATCTGTGTTGTGGCAACAGATGCATGCCCCAGCAGCTCTTGGACAACTCGCACATCAGCTCCACCCTCAAGCAAATGAGTGGCAAAAGAATGCCGAAGTGTGTGGGGTGAAATTTCGGTGCTAAAACCAGCCACCTGGGCCGCATCATTGATTATTTGCCAGACACTCTGCCTGCTCAATCTTGAACCACGTTGATTCAGAAATAAAGCTGGGGTGCCTCTGCCAGCAGTTGCGAGTGTCGGCCTGACCCTAACTAAGTACTGAGAAACTGCCTTTTGCGCGTAGCTTCCGACCGGAACAATTCGCTCTTTAGACCCCTTCCCAAATAACCGAATTAGAGTGGGGTCGAGAATGTCGTCAAGGTCAATAGCGGTAACTTCGCTTACTCGTGCGCCGGTGGCATAGAGAAGCTCGAGAATGGCGCGGTTCCTAATTCGAACCGGGTCATGCGCCTCTTGACTGTCCTGCATTGGGTCAGGTCCTGCAGCCGCTAGCAGAGCCTCAACCTGCTCCAAGGCAATTGCTTTAGGGATACTCCGAAGGCTTTTTGGTGGCTTGACGCTGTGCGCGTGATCCTGTCGAATCAATCCCTCTTGAAGCCAAAATTTGTGGGCGCCGCGCACTGCTGCGAGAACTCTGGCAACAGTGCGTGATGACAATTTTGCTTCGATAACTAGCGAGCGGCTAAAGGCACTTATGTGCTGTTCACTAATCTCGGAAATTTCGACTAAGCCTTGGTTTTGAAGAAAGTCGAGGTAACGGCGAAGGTCACCGGTGTATGCATTAAGCGTGTTGGCAGCAACGCCACGTTCAATCGAAAGATGCCTCAAGAAGGCATCGAAACTCGATTGCAGATTAGGCACTTGCCGAAACACCTAGTTTGTGAGCCAAAGCCATAATGCCCACCACTGCGCTTGGGTTCTTGATGTTGGCCGATAAAACATCGAAAAGCGCCTGCCTAAGCGGCACCCATTCGGCGACCATATCCTGCTCTTCACCTTCTAGGTTGAAGTCATGGCCCTGATGGCGAAGTTTGGTCGCTAAGAAGATGGTGATGGTTTCATTGTTTCCACCCGGAGTGGTGTGAAACTGAGTAAGTTCCTCCCACTGCACAGCAATAAATCCAGTTTCTTCAAGTAGTTCGCGTTTGGCAGCTTCAATTGTGCTCTCGCCAGCCATGTCCAGAAGACCAGCCGGAATCTCCCAAAGGTAAGAGCGAACTGGGTGCCGGTACTGACGGATCAGCAAAACTTCTTGATCTTCATTTAGCGCCAAGATCGCAACTGCTCCTGGGTGCGAAACAAACTCGCGCACCAATGGCTCGCCAAGGTAGTCAAATGTCTCGCGAAGCACATCCCAAATGCGGCCTTCGAAAACCAACTCGCTTTTGGAAACCCCAAAATCGACTGGTTGGTCTTTAGGCATCTTTAACTTCGAAGAGTTGGTTTGCTTCTTTTCGAGCAATTGCAGCCAAAACTAGTCCCTTGAAAAGCGGGTGGGCTTTGGTCGGTCTTGACCTAAATTCTGGGTGAGCCTGCGTAGCCACGTAGTAAGGGTGAACCTCACGAGGTAGCTCAACGAACTCCACCAAGTGATCATCCGGGGATGTGCCAGAGAACACCAATCCAGACTCAGCGATTTGCGGGCGATAGTGATTGTTTACCTCGTAGCGGTGGCGGTGGCGCTCCTCAACCGACTCTGACTCGTAAACCTCTGCGACAATCGAGCCAGGCTTCAGCTTGGCTGTGTAGAGCCCAAGACGCATGGTGCCACCCAAATCACCTGACGCCAAAATATCCACTTGTTCGGCCATGGTTGCAATAACCGGGTACTTGGCTTCAGGGTCGAACTCAGTGGATGATGCACCTTCAAGTCCAACCACGTTGCGTGCATACTCAATCACCATGCACTGCAGACCAAGACATAGACCCAAGGTAGGAATCTGGTTCTCACGAGCGAACTTGAGTGCGCCTAGCTTGCCTTCGATTCCTCGGACACCAAATCCACCAGGTACACAAATTGCATCGAGATTAGAAAGCGCGGTCTTTGCCCCTTCCTCGGTCTCACAACTGTCCGAGGCAATCCACTTGATGTTTACCTTTGCCATGTTTGCAAAACCACCGGCGCGAAGTGCCTCTGTGACCGACAGATAAGCATCTGGCAAGTCGATGTACTTGCCCACTAGACCAATGTTCACCTCGTGCTGTGGGTGGTGCACGGCGTCAAGAACTCCCTGCCAACGGCTCCAGTCCACCTCGCCAGCCTTGTTCTGCAAACCAAGGCGGTTAATGATGTAGCTGTCCAGACCTTCGTCGTTGATCACAGTCGGAACGTCGTAGATGCTTGAGGCATCGGCAGCGTTAACCACGGCTTCAACATCGATGTCGCACATCAAAGCAATCTTGTTCTTGATCGATGCAGGCAGTGGGCGATCAGAACGGCAAACCACTGCGTCTGGCTGAATTCCAATTGAGCGCAAGGTTGCAACCGAGTGCTGTGTTGGCTTGGTCTTGAGCTCTCCTGAGGCAGCAAGATAAGGAACCAAAGACACGTGAACGTAGAAAACGTTGTCGCGGCCTACATCGTGACGAATCTGACGGGCAGCCTCGATAAACGGGTGCGACTCGATGTCACCCACGGTGCCGCCAATTTCAGTAATAATCACGTCCGGTGCCGGGGCATCGTGCGCCTGCAAACGCATGCGACGCTTGATTTCATCGGTGATATGTGGAATCACCTGCACGGTGTCACCCAGGTACTCGCCGCGTCGTTCACGCGCGATTACTGTCGAATAAATCTGGCCGGTAGTTACGTTGGCTGATTGACCAAGGTTAATGTCCAAGAATCGCTCATAGTGGCCAATATCTAGGTCGGTTTCTGCACCGTCATCAGTCACGAATACTTCGCCGTGCTGGAAAGGGTTCATGGTGCCTGGGTCTACGTTCAGATACGGATCCAGCTTTTGCATCACAACTTTGAGGCCGCGAGCTCGAAGCAGGTTTCCCAAACTCGAAGCAGTCAGGCCCTTACCAAGAGATGATGCAACACCTCCGGTGACGAAAATGTGACGTGTAATACCGGAATCCATAGCTTCTACCATGGAATACCAGCCTACCAAATTGAGGCTTCAAAAAGACCCCCCGAAGCGCCTCAGCCGAAAGTTAATTAACTTTTGTTGGCCAATTCAAGTAGTTCGCGAGCGTGTAAAAGTGCGGTTTCAGACTCAGTTAGACCAGATAGCATGCGTGCCAGCTCGATCTCTCTGGCTTGCCCAGTCAAGCTAGCGACATCGCTAGCAGTGAAACTCTCAGTACTGGTCTTGGAGACCTTAAGGTGCCGATCTGCGAATGCGGCTACCTGCGCCAGGTGAGTCACCACAATTACTTGAGCCTGTTTTGACAGCATCGATAGTCGACGGCCAACTTCAATAGCTGCCGCGCCGCCAACTCCCGCATCAACCTCATCGAAGATAAAAGTCGGTGCTTGTTCAGTTTTTGCCAGCACAACCTCAATAGCCAACATGATTCTCGATAACTCGCCGCCGCTGGCGCCTTTGCCCAGAGGTCGAGGTTCTGCGCCTGCATAGGAACTGAGCTGAATCGATACCGAATCGGCGCCCAAAACACCATATTCAGCAGGGCTAACCTCTACTACCAGCGAGGCACCTGGCATAGCCAAGGACTTTAATTCAATGTTGACCTGCTCAGCTAATGCTCTGGCCGCGTCAGTGCGAAGCTTTGTTAGTTGAGCTGCAAGGGTTCTAACTGATTCAAAAACAGATTCAATCTCTGCGGTGAGCGCGTCAATTGATGCAGCTCCCGAATCTAGCAAGAGCAATTTGGTGGCAGCTGATTTTTCGAGTTCTAACAACTCATCGAAAGTGCAGTTGTACTTTTTGGTCAACGAGGTTATTTGAGAGCGCCTCTGCTGGACTTGTTCTAGCGTTTGCTCACCCTCTGCCTCGATATCAGCCAGATAACTAGACACATCTGCCGCTAGGTCATTGAGCAGGTAACCGAGGTCTTTGGCCTTCTCGGCGAGCGCCTGAAGGCTAGGGTCGTGATGGGAAACTGATTCTAGAGCCTTGCGCGCCTGCCCCAACAGACCGATGGCATCTGATTCGCCCTGAAAACTCTCGGTAGACAGTGCTTCATGCGCCGCTGTTGCGGCAATTCTCAATTCTTCGCTGTGGGTAAGCTTGGCCGCCTGCTCGCTGAGTGCAACCTCTTCTCCGGGTTGCAGTTCTGCCTGCTCTAGGTCTGCGAGCAATTCGCGGAGCTGCATTATTTCTTGGTCTCGAGTTTCGAGCGCTAGGTTTGCCGATTCAAGTTCTTTGACTAACTCACGCCAGCGTGCGAATTCTCTACTGTATTGAGCCAAGATGTTTGCAAACTCGCCGCCAGCAAACTGGTCCAGCGCTTCACGCTGTGCGGTCGAAGACTTGAGTCGAATCTGATCCGATTGCCCGTGAACCACAACTAACTGCTGACCAATTTCATTGAGCAAACTTACCGGTGCAGCACGACCTGCCGCTGCTGCACGCCCCCTGCCCTCAGCAGAAACCGAGCGATTCAAAATAAGCTCACCGGATTCCAGTTCGATTCCAGCAGCTTCGAGTCGTTCTGCAATGGCGGCCGCATCGCGAAGGTACCAGCGACCTTCAACTAGCGCCTGCTGCTCCCCTTGCCTAACTGCGGAGCTATCTGACCGCTCCCCCAGCAACAGCCCCAGGGCCGTAAGAACCATGGTCTTACCCGCGCCTGTTTCACCAGTAAGTACGGTGAGGCCCCGACCAAACTCTAGGCGGGCCTCTTCAATTACACCCAAATCCCGGATGTAGATTTCCTCAATCACTAGCTGCTCTTCTGGGTCTGAGTCTCATCTGGGCCGCGCCACCCGGCAACGGGCAACGAGAACTTATTTACCAATCGATCAGTGAAACTGCTCTGGTGAAGACGAGCCAATCTAACCGGAACATCAGACCTCACTACTTCTACTCGAGCGCCAGGCGGCAGCTCCCAGGTTCGGCGACCATCGCACCAAAGCACACCATGACCTGCGCTTCTTTGTAGCACTTCAACAGCAACCAATGCATCCGGTTTCACTACAAGAGGTCTGGCAAATAAAGCATGTGCACTCAGGGGAACCACCAGCAATGCCTCTACCGAGGGCCAAACGATTGGGCCACCAGCAGAGAATGCATATGCGGTAGAACCGGTAGGTGTAGAAACCACAATTCCATCGCAGCCAAAACTCGAGAGTGGGTGCTGCTCGACCTCGACAACAACTTCAAGCATTCGTTCGCGTGCCGATTTTTCGATTGTGGCTTCATTCAAGGCCCAGGTGCGAAAGACCTCGTTACCGCCGACAATCACGGACACATCAAGGGTCAGGCGCTCTTTGATTAAATAATCTCGCTTGGCTACACGGTCCACTGCATCCGAAAGGCCATCTCGTTCACTTTCAGCGAGGAACCCCACATGCCCAAGGTTAATTCCCATTAGCGGAACGGCACTTTCACGAACAATCTCGGCGGCCTTCAAAATTGTGCCATCGCCACCCAAAACCATCACTAGTTCCAGAGAACTCAGCTCAACCTGGTTGCCCAGTGTGAGCACTTGGCTAGTTAGCGCTGCAGCATCTGGATGCTTTTCAAAGTCTGCACGTTCAGCCTGAGTCATAACGGGCGTAATGCCAGCAGCAAGCAATTGTTTTACAGCCTGTTGGGCGGCCGAGATCGCCTCGTCGCGTCGAGTGTGTGACACAACCAGCACAAACCGCTGTTCCATCATTTACTCTCCTTAGCCAAACTTTCAATCCGCTCAGTCCATTTTGACCGATTTACCGGCTCGTTTGAACTAATCCACAGAAGGTACTCAATATTTCCATGCGTGCCGGGCAATTCGGATTTTTCTAGCCCCTTGATGCCGAGTCCCAAGGAGTGAGCTTCATCGACGACCTGCTTGATAGCACCTGCTCTAAGCCGGTGGTCGGTAACTAAACCGTGAGCGCTTAATGACTGCTTACCCACTTCAAACTGAGGCTTGATGAGCAAGACCATGTCGGCATTCGCTGCGGTTTCACTTATCTGCTTTAGCACCAGGGTTAGAGAAATGAAGGAGAGGTCACCTACAACGACATCAATCGAAATCTCAGATTCTTTGACTCCTGAACGCGCAGAAAGTTCGGATTTCGACAACTCCCGAGCGTTAAAACCCTCGATGCTGATTACCCTAGGGTTTTCCAGGAGCTCGGGCACCATTTGCTCATGCCCAACATCAATTGCAAAAACTCGACTAACGCCTCGCCTCAATAGAACATCAGTAAATCCACCTGTCGAGGCGCCGACATCCAAGGCAGTCTTACCCACCAAATCGAGGGCAGCAAAGGAATCCAATGCATTAGCTAACTTGTGCCCAGCGCGACTTACGTAATCAACAGCATCAAGAATTCGAATCTTGTCAGTATCAAGAATCGACTGAGAGGCCTTCCTGGCAGCTTTGCCATTGATAAGCACTCGATCCGCATCAACTAATACAGCCGCCTGATTGCGTGACCTAGCTAAACCGCGCTCAACTAGCGCAACGTCAACTCTCACCGAGATTCCGCTGAAGTTGAATTAGAGCCATCTAGCTCAGCTTCAAGAAAGTCGCGAAGCTTGCTAAACGCGGCTGGTTGCTCTTCAAGCGCCAATTCATTGATGTTCGCGACAGCATCGGTAACGTTCAAAACGAGATCATCAGACATGTTCTAAGCCTATTCGTAGAGAGCAGCTTCAACATCCAGGCCGTGAATTGGCACCGCAGAGTTATAGATGACAGCGCAAGCGGCTCTCAACGCACCCAAAGACTTTGGATCACCGTGGGTGACCAAAACCTTATTTCCAAGCAACTCGACTTCTGCATCTTTACACGCGTAGCCTCGCTTGGTCTTTTTGGGGGCATCGTAGGGCTTCAATAGTTCTTGAAGGTTCGCCACGATGAAGGTTGGCCGCCCCGCGGCGTTTATACCAAGCACTTCCCTGCGCGTACTAACTCCGGTTAGCACCAATACAGAGTCCAAACCTGCTCGGTTGGCACCAACAATGTCGGTGTCAATCCGGTCACCGATAAATAGCGCGTCTTTGGCCGAAAAATGATTAACGGCGGTTTGATAAATCGCTGGTTCAGGTTTTCCCGCAACCAACGGCAACTGGCCAACAGCTGTGTGAACGGCAGAAACTAAAGTTCCATTGCCCGGAGCAAGACCCTTTTCTTGAGGAAGTGTCCAGTCGGAATTTGTGGCAACCCACTTGGCACCCTGCTGAATCGAATAGGCGGCCTCCGCTAAGTTTCTCCAGGCAACATCTGGCGCAAAACCCTGCACCACAGCTGCCGGCAGATCATCCGAGGAGACGGCTAACTCAAAACCACCCTCAATAACTCGGGCACGCAGACCATCACCGCCAACGACCAAAACCTTGGAACCCGGTGCAATAAGTGTAGACAACAATTCAACAGCAGTCTTGCCAGAGCCGATGATATCCTCGGGCGCACAGTGGACCCCAAATCCCGCCAACTGTTCGGCAATAGCTTCAGGCCGCCTTGATGAATTATTTGTAACGTAGCCCACCGGAATTCCGGCAGCAGAAAAACTATTCAGTGTTTCCGCAGCACCAGCGATTGGATGGGTTCCCTCGAATACCACGCCATCAAGGTCAGAAAGAACTACGTCGTACTGACCCCAAACCCTAGCGGCCACGCGCGCCTCCTGGGCGCCCGCCACCAAAACCACCCTTGCCACGAGTATCGCCTCGACCAGCAGTACCACCACCAGCGCGGCCACCAAAGCTGCGCGGCTGGCGATCTGAATCGCGCGCAAAACTGCGCGGCTGACGCTCTGAATCACTCTTTGGAGAGCGTGATTGACGGTCTCCGTCACCACCGAATGACCGAGGGGCTCGGTCCGCATCACGACGAGGTGAACGTGGTTCGAAGTTCCTAGGTCGCTCTCCCTGATCACGACCCTCAGCCCCCTCCCAAGACTTACGCTCGGCGAAGACAGGAATCTCGATTTCCTCTAAGACCTGAAAAACCTCGTCTTCCGGACCAGGGTTACCAGCCAATGCGGTATCCGCTCGTTCGGCCAGGTCGAACCAACGCTTTGCCTCATCGGCCTTCCCCAATACCTCAAGAGTGTCCGCGTAGGCCCTAAATAACGCAGGCGAGTAGTCAAAAACACTGCTTGGATTGAGCTCAGGAATCTGAAGTTCAGCCAGTGCAAGGTCGTTCTCGCCCCGATCTAGCCGGGCACCAGACATTGCAATTGCAAGATTGACGCGCACGCTGACTGGCAATGACGTGCGATCTACCGAACGACCAACCTCCAGGGCACGGTCAGGGCGCCCTAGGCCGCGTTCACAATCGACAATCAGCGGCAGCTGATCGTTGGAACCAGAAATTCTGCGGTGAGTCAGAAGCTCGCGAAGCCCCAATGCAAAGTCGCCGACTGTGTAGGCAGTTACACCTACAACCTCACGAACCATTGCAATACGCCCAGCTCGTTCAGCAGCGGCTAGAGCATGTTGATGTGCAAGGTCTGGGTCCTGGTCAATAAGTAAACCAACCATGGCAAGGTGCCTAGCGACCTTCTCAGCATTTTCAGGAGTGAGGGTCTTTAACTGAACACGAAGCCCGAGCTCAAGTTCCTTCTCGGTGATCTCATCAGGAATGGCGGGTGACTTCGGCTTCTCTGGGTTAAATGGGCGAGCCACACGCTTTTGCCACTCCGGGCGGGATTCAGCGGTTCCATCACTACGCGACGCACGACCAGACGGTGCATCCTGCCTCTTGTCATAACCGCCGCGGCCCTTACCAGTGCCTGCGCTGCGCTCTCCAGATTGGCCAATACGACGCGGACGGCCCTCTTCAGACCGTTTTCCGAACTCGCGATCGCTCATGTGACTCTCCTCAGTATTGATATATGCATGTTAAACGAAAATGGCCACCTCGAAAGGTGGCCATTTTCTTAAATTAAGTCCGGCGGTGTCCTACTCTCCCACAAGGTCACCCTTGCAGTACCATCGGCGCTGGAGGTCTTAGCTTCTGGG
>JBEEOK010000035.1:0-3647 GCA_041191645.1 Actinomycetota bacterium
AACCGACATTTCAGCGAAGGCCACTAGAGCCTGGCACATCACCATCTTGGTTTACTTCACCATTTTCGGTTTGACGTTTTCGTCACTAATGGTGCGCTTACCGCTGGTTCGTGAACTAGTCGACGTGACAACAGCCGAGCTGGGTTTGATTCTGTTCTTTGGTTCGATTGGTTCGATTACTTCGGTGACCTTGGCCGGGCGCTTTATTGCCAGGTTTGGCACCAAAGTGGCAATTCTTACCGGTGTAACCATTGTGACCGCAGGTTTTGTTGGGCAGGTTTCATTCATAGCTAACGGCAGTGCCATTGGTTATGCAATCTTTGCCCTAGTTGCCGGTTTGGGCATGGGTGTTGCCGATGTGGGAATCAACGTAGATGGTGCCGCGATTGAGAAAGCAACTGGCAAAACCGCTCTGCCTAAGATGCACGCGGCTTTCTCGATTGGCTCGCTGATTGGCGCGGGAATTGGCATTTTGGCTACCCAGGCCAACTTTGATTTGTTCTGGCAGATTGTAATTTTGAGCATCATCACGATTTTGGTGCCGTTGACCACCGCCAAGCTTTTGCCAGCCGGCAACGGAATTGAAGAGCGCGCCGAGCACCACGATGCAGAGGATGGCCTAGCCCGTGAACCGCGTTCAGCTATTTGGAAAGACCGCCGAATTATCTTCTTGGCTATTGGTATTTTGGGAATCACCCTTGCCGAGGGCGCCTCTAACGACTGGCTAACCATTGCCTTGGTTGATGACTACCAAGAGTCAGAGACTAACGCCGGTATTGCCTATGCGGTGCTGCTTGGAGCCATGACACTGACCCGATTCTTTGGTGGAAACCTGGCCGACCGTTTTGGCAAGGCTCGCACACTTCAGTTTCTTGCCTCCGGCGGAGTCATCGGCTTGCTTCTGATCATTTTTGGTCAGAACCTCTACTTGGCTTGGCTTGGTGCCTTGCTTTGGGGTTGCGGTGTGGCCTTGGGCTTTCCGCTTTACCTTTCAGCTGCTGGCGAGGGTGAGAACCCGGCACGCAAGGTAGCCTTTGTCGCCAGTGCCGGTTACCTTGCCTTCTTGGTAGGCCCGCCGCTACTTGGTTTCTTGGGTCACGCCTGGGGTGTAACCAACATGTTCTTCGTGATTGTTGGTGCTTTGGTTGTGACTTTAATCTTTGCAACCGGTGCGGGCAACACCAAAGGTGCGGGCTCAGGCCACTAAAGCCTTTACTTCTTGGTGAAGTACTCAGTGTCACCAATCAAAACGGTGTTGTCTGCCGGAACCGGCGCGCTAGCCGCCTTGACGATTTCTTCGGCAAATTCTTCAACGTTATAAAGCTTTCCTACTGCCTCTTTGCGGGCATCGATGGCGCCTGGGTTAAGGCGGTCTAGCAATGTTGCAGTTACGGTGCCCTCAATCATGTCGCCAGAAACAACCACAAACTCAATGCCCTTTTCGGTGAGTTCGGGAATCATGTCGCGTAGGGCCTCCTCGCCGGCACGCTTGCTAAGTGCCACTGGAACATACTCAGGCATGGTTGGAGTTTCACGAATGAAGTGCGCCTGGTGGCTGGTCACAAACACAATGCGTGATCCGGCATTCATTAGCGGAAGCGCTGTCTTAACTAGGTTCACCTGTGCATCGCGGTTCAACTTCATGGCGTAGTCCTCGCCCTTGCCGGTTTCCATGCCGCCAGATGCGTTTAGAACCAACAGGTCTAGGCCACCAAACTCGGCCTTTAGCGTTGCCGCAAGGGCATCGATGCTGGCGTAATCGGTTAGATCGGCACCAACCACAATGGCCTTACCACCGGCTTCAATAATCTGGTTTGCAATCTTCTCGGCACGAACCACCTTGTCGCGGTAGTTAATGGCCACGGTGGCGCCTTGCGCTGCCAGCATTTGGGCAACCTGTGCGCCAATGCCTCGTGAAGAGCCTGAAACGAATGCGTGCTTACCTGCGAAAGTGTTAGTCATGTTGCAAGTTTAGTTTTAGTTTTCGCTGTTGGCTTGTTGCATAGCGCTCAACAGAACCGCGGAATCTTGTGCCCCAGAGATTCCGTATTTATTTTGAATTACAAAAAACGGCACTCCGGTAATTCCATAAGCCCTTGCCTGATCAATGTCCTCCTGCACAGCAGTCGCAAACTCACCCTCGGTGAGTGCTTGGCGAACTTCATCGGGGTTCAGGCCCACCTGCGTGGCCAATTCCACCAAAGTGTCTAGTTTTCCAACGTGCAGAGCCTCGACAAAGTGGGCTTTCAATAGCCGCTCTTTCATTTCAGCCTGAAGCCCCCTGGTCTTGGCAAAGTGAATTAACTGATGGGCCAATACGGTGTTGGTCATAATCTGGTTGTCAAAATCGTAGTGAAGCCCCAGGCTCTCGGCTATGCCCTTGATTCGCAAAGACATGTTGTCAACCAGACCAAGATCCAGCCCCTTGTGCTTTGCAAGGTAGTCGCGCTGACCGCCCTCGAAATCCTCCGGCATTTCTGGGTTCAAGAGGTAGCTGTGATACTCAACGTTCACTTTTCCGCCAGCCGACTCAAAGCTTTCAATAGCTGCTTCTAGTTTGCGTTTGCCAATGTAACACCACGGGCAGGCCACATCTGACCAAACATCAATCTTGACGACATCACTCATGTAATCGAGCGTACTCACCAATAACTACTTGGATTTGCGCTTAGGCAAAAACAGAATCAGCCCTGAAAGTACGGCGCCAACTACCGGAATGTATCCCAGCGAAATCAGGATTGATGTAGCCCAGATTGCCACGACGCACTGCACAATGAAAATTGCGATTGATGTCTTGCGAAGTTTGCCCGAGCGGCGATTGACGATGCTGAAGACCAGCGTGGTTAGCGAAACACCGATCAAACCCAAGAAGATATTGACCACTATTAGAGCAAGAGATTCCATGGCTCAAGTATGCGCCATTTTTGGGGTGATTCTTGGGTGTGCATCGATGCAAGCAAATAGGGTTTAGGCATGAACGCTTTTTCTGCAGAGATTGATCTCATCATCGCGAGCCAAAACGACTGGCGTGGAGATCTATTGAGACAACTGCGCGAGACCATCCTCGAGGCCTCGCCCAGCATTGTTGAAACCGTGAAATGGAAGATGCCCTCCAAGCCACTAGGCTCAGCGACTTGGGAAAGCAACGGAATAGTATGCGTCGCCGATTACCTCAAGAGTTCTGTACGCCTCACTTTTCCAAAGGGCGCGGGTCTCAACGACAGCGAGGGGTTTTTCAATTCCCGCATGGATAGCAAGGTGGCTCGTGCCATTGACTATTTCGAGTCCAGTGAATTCGACTCTGATGCCCTTAAGCGAATGGTGCAATTGGCAATTGAATTGAACTCCAACAAGTAGCTACCCGTCGAATTGCTTAAGCAAAAAACCCGCCATTTCTGGCGGGTTTTGATTTTGGTGGAGATTAGGGGGGTCGAACCCCTGACCCCCTGCTTGCAAAGCAGGTGCTCTACCAACTGAGCTAAATCCCCGGGTCTTATTGCTTGTGTTGCTTTGTTTCTGCGGTCCGGAACCTTCTTTTGGTGAAGAAGCTTCCTGGTGGGCCTAGGAGGACTTGAACCTCCGACCTCTTCATTATCAGTGAAGCGCTCTAACCACCTGAGCTATAGGCCCGTAGAACCTCTATGACT
>JBEEOK010000036.1:0-7216 GCA_041191645.1 Actinomycetota bacterium
GATGGTGATGTGCCAGGCTCTAGTGGCCTTCGCTGAAATGTCGGTTGCAAAAGTCATGGCAACAGCCTATACCTATCAGTTGAATGGTTTATGGGTTAGCTAAAGTCGGTGAAAGCCAAAGTTAGGGCAATAGTGACCATCACCACACCGATAATCACATCAAGCACCCGCCAGAAGACAGGGCGTGACATAAGTTTTGAAGCAGCACGTGCACCAAAGCCAATGGCTGAGAACCAAACCAAACTTGCCGTCGCAGCACCGGCAGCAAATAACCAGCGGGACTCACCGAATTGGCTACCGATGGTGCCTAGAAATAAAACGGTATCTAGGTAGACGTGTGGGTTTAGAAAGGTAAAGCCAAGAACCGCCCCGGCAACCGCCAGAGCTGTCTTTGGTTCCTCTTGCGATGGCAACAGAACCTCGGCTTTAGTGGCCTGAATAAAAGACTTGATGGCAAACCACAGCAGGTAGGCAACGCCGACCCACTTCAGGATCACCAAGAGCAATGGAAGACTGCGAACTACGGCACCAAAACCACCGATTCCTAGCGCAATTAGAGCAGCGTCTGACAAAGCGCAAATTAGCACTACCATGAGCACGTGATTGCGAGCAAGACCTTGTCGAAGAACGTATGCGTTCTGTGCCCCGATAGCCATGATTAATGACAACCCGGTGAAAAACCCAGTCACTGCAACGCTCATCTGAGCAGTCTATCGATTGCCCTACAACTCAAATGGACAGCAACTTCACAGAAATTTGTGCTGGACTAAAGCCATGAAGGTTTCGAGAAGATTATTAGGCGTCGTTGCCGCCTCTGCACTGACCATGGTTGCCGTTGCCGGATGCACGGTGAACATAAATGCGCCGCAGGTTCCATCGCAAAGTGAGACCACCGACTTCAGCGGCATGGACATCATGTTCGCGCAAATGATGATTCCGCATCACCAACAAGCCGTTGACATGTCTGCGCTTGCTGAAACCAACACCTCGAATACGGTAATCCTTGAATTGGCAGGTCAGATTAAAGCTGCCCAGGCCCCCGAGATTGAGCAGATGCAGGGCTGGATTGAATCGCAAAATGCGTCGATGGACATGGGACATGACATGGGCATGGGCGGAATGCTTACTGATGAACAGATGCAGGCACTAATTGCAGCAAAAGACGAGGAGTTTGACCGCTTGTACCTTGAGGGCATGATCGAGCACCACCGCGGTGCAATTCAGATGACCAGCATGATTCAGAATTCAACCAACGCTGAAGCCAAGGCGCTAGCCGAGGCAATTATTACCTCGCAGACAGCCGAAATTGAATACATGCAGGGCTTGCTTAAGTAGGCGATAATCGGCTTATGCAACCAGACCCATACATGGCACTGTTTACGGTGATCAGTTTTACGAGTTTGGGGTTTGGGGCCGTGATTTTGAGCCTCGTTACTCTAATGGCAACCGGCAGCCGACTTTGGTCAGTGATCCTGGCCATTTCAACCTTGTTGGCCGGCGCCTATATCTGGTTCGAAATCGACCCACTGGGAATGTTTCCAACCGGGCTCGGCCTTGTGGCATTACTGATTGCGCTTAAAAAACCTCGGCGCCAATCAAACGGATAACCTCTTCGCAAACCTTTAGGTTGGCGATCGAATCTTCATGTGATTCGAACGGTGATTCGAGCAGCCCCTGATCAATAAAACTGGCCATTGCCGTGGCCTGGTAGGCCAGCCCCTCGTGCCTAATTGGCTTTGGGTCGGTCCAAGTGTGGGTCTCGCCATAAACATCAAGGTCTGAAATTGACACCGATGATGGAACAAAGAACTCTGGGCCCACGTTCAGCTTGGCACGGGTGCCAGCGACCTGACCAATACCCGAAATCGCGGCACGTGCCGAAAGCAAGATGTAAGCTCGAGCCCCACTTGCATAACGCAGTTGCACAGAGACCTCCTCATCAATGCCGTCAGCGTTCAGCACAGCCTGCGCGGTAACGGAGACAGGGTTACCCAAGAAGCTTTGGGCAAAACTAATCGGATAAATGCCCATGTCAAAGAATGGGTTACCATGCCCCTTCTTCCAAAGACGTGGTACCTCAAGATTCGCCTGGCACATGCTGACATTGACCATTTCAATGTCGCCCAGAGTGCCATCAGCAAGCAACTGACGAATGATGTCGTACTGCGGCAAATACCTAGTCCACATGGCCTCCATCGCCAAAACACCAGCAGCTTTGGCAGCGGCAAAAACTTCGGCCGCCTCAGCAGAATCCATCGTGATTGGTTTCTCAATCAAAACGTGCTTGCCGGCAGCAATAGCCATTAGGGCGTGCTCACGGTGTTGGGTTGGCAAGGTAGGAATGTAAACCACGTCGATGTCTTCGCGAGCCAGAAGATCTTCGTAATTATTGTGCGACTCAAGGCCAAACTGCTGGGCAAACGCCTCTGCCTTGCCGGTGGTTCTTGACGCCACGGCTATCACCTGCTGGGCGGTGTGCTTTTGAAGCCCGGTTACAAAGGCCTCGGCAATTCCGGCTGCCCCCAAGATTCCCCAGCGCAAGCTGGTTACTGAATTGGGGTCAATGATGTTTGGCGCAGGCAAATTCATGGTTAGAGTTTATGCCTCTTTGTCAGGACAAACTACAGTGAGCGGGCAATGATCTCTCGGGCAAGCTCGTAGTCAAGGCGCCTGCGTCGGCGACCATTTTTCATGTTCCCTTTGAAGGGTGCTAGCACCAGGTCGTGAGAATCTTCGCGAATGTTGTTGAGCAGTTGGTTGGCGCGAATTACAAAACCCGGCAGCTCCGCATCAGACAAAGTGGGTAGTTCTAGATAAGTCATGAGTCTGGAACTTACCTTCACTCGGTCGCGGGGGTAGTCGAAGTTCTCAGCCAAAAGAAACTCGATTGGGGTATTGCCGTCGGCACCATCAACTGCACGCAAACCAATGCGCCCATCTGGAATGTTGAAGTGCGCGGGCTTGCCTTTGCGACCGCCACGACCACGGCACTCCATGATTTCGTCGAGGGTGCCCAACAACCGCTCGTTAATAAACACCGATCCGCTGCCGCGAACCTCAGCAGGCCCAAAACAGGCCACCAGCGCTGGGGCATCGGTGTCGTCGAACAGCTGCCCTTCAATCACTGAGATCAAAGCCAGCCGCTCTTTTGGAAAAGTTGAAAGTAAGAAGGTCTCCGGCAGAATTGCGACCACGTAATCAGCGGCCTCAAGACAACGGTGCAGGGCAAGCTTCCATAGGTTGTCAAAGCCTTGCTTGAAATACCCGGCGACTATTGAATTAACGCCTTTACGCTTAGCCGAATGGTTGGCCAAGTAGGGCGGGTTGGTCACAATCACAGCGCCATCCGGGTTTGGCACTTTCTTGAGCGAGTCGTTGACCGGCCAGGCGCCTCCGGCAATGTCGTAGCCGTGAATTTGGGCACCATACCCCTCGGCCACAACTTCAAGCAGGTGGCCGTCACCGGCAAATGGGTCCAACACCGATGCCGCCTTGCCGGCTGACGTTTGCGACAAAAACGCGAATGACAAGAATTCCTTAACCGGCTGATTCAGCCAGCGGTCATCGGTGGTAAAAAAGCTGCCACGTGAGACTTTTTCGACATCAATTTGCACGACTCTGCCGTGTTGGGCTGAAACCAACATTTGGCCTACCGAGCGTCTTTTTGCCATTTGACTAGTCTGCCAGAGAGTTCGCTGGCGGCTAAAGTTTGGGGCCGGGGCCTGCGGCCGTGCCACAATAGAAGCATGACTGCACACACTTCAGTAGCGACCATTCACACTAACCATGGCGCAATCAAAATCAACCTTTTCGGCAACCACGCCCCTAAGACCGTCGAGAACTTCGAGGGCCTAGCAACTGGTTCAATCGAGTGGCGCGACCCACGCACCGGTGCGGTTCAGACCGGTAAGCCGCTATACAACGGTGTAATTTTTCACCGCATTATTTCTCAGTTCATGCTTCAGGGTGGAGACCCAACCGGCACTGGAATGGGTGGCCCTGGCTACCAGTTTGGTGACGAAATCAACGCCGAGTTGAACTTCAACGAGCCTTATAAGTTGGCAATGGCAAACGCAGGCCCTGGCACCAACGGCTCACAGTTCTTCATCACCACCGTGCCAACCACCTGGTTGTTCGGCAAGCACACCGTATTTGGTGAAGTTGCTGACGAAGTATCAAAGAAGGTTGTTGACAAGATCGAGGGCGTTGAGACCGACGGCCGCGACAAGCCGCTGGTTGATGTCATCATCGAGTCAATCACCATCGAGAAGGTTTAGTCCTTTTTGCTAAACATATTTAAGCGATCACCGGCCCGAGTAACCCTCGGGCTGGTTTTGCTTAACTTGGTTATCTGGGTCTTGCAGATTTTGCCAGGCTCAAACTTGACTAGCCAACTAGCCTTTGTTCCGCTTTCGGTTTACACCGAACCTTGGCGCATGATTACGGCTGGTTTTGCCCACAGTGAATCAAATCCACTCCACGTGCTTTTGAACATGTACTCGCTTTATGTATTCGGTTCGATTCTTGAGCCAATGCTCGGCCGAGCCAGATTCTTGGGCCTTTGGTTGATCTCACTCTTTGGCTCATCGGTTGCCGTAATGTACCTCAACACACCAGACACCTGGGTTTTGGGAGCATCGGGTGGCGTATTTGGCCTAATGGCCGCCTACTTTGTGGTTTTGCGCGCCATCGGCGAACGTTCGCAAGGGCTGCTTGGACTTATTGGAATCAACCTAGTATTTGGTTTCATCATGCCGGGTGTCAGTTGGCAGGCCCACCTTGGTGGGTTACTTGCCGGGGGCGCAATTACAGCCGTTTATGCCAACAACCGCGGTCGTGGCAAGCGTACATCGCAGCTAATTGGAGCAATTGCGGTGGCACTGGTGTTTGTTGCCCTGACTTACTACCGCATGCAAACCATGCTTTTGGGCTAGCCGCTGGCGCAGGTTAAAGAAAAATCCCTCGAGAACTAACTCGAGGGATTTTTGAATTCTCTGGGTGCTACTTCCAGCGGGTAGACATCATGAAACCAACCATGGCAATGCCAAAGCCGATCAGAATGTTCCAGTTCTCAAGGTTCCACGGGGTGCCGGCACCAAGTGGGAACTGCGCGCTGGTCACGTAGTAAGTGATGATCCAGATTAGACCAAGCAGCATGAAACCAAACATGACCGGCTTGAACCAAGCTGGGTTTGGCTGATCTTCAGAGTTGGTGGCCTGTACCTTAGGGGCCTTGATTTTCTTTTCAGACATACACCAATTCTATCGGGACACAGCCAATCGATGCTGTTGCAAAGTAGGCTTAAGTCAACATGGTCAAGATTTTGGTTTTAGACAACTACGACAGCTTTGTTTACACGCTGAACGGTTATCTGCAGCAACTTGGTGCAGAGACCGAGGTTTTGCGCAACGACATTGTGCCTGAGGCTGAGCTGCCAAACCTTTTGGCTAAGTATGACGCAGTCCTGTTGAGCCCAGGTCCTGGAACTCCGGCTGAGGCCGGTTTGAGCATTCCTGTGGTCAAGTTGGCATTGAAGACTGGCCAGCCAGTGTTCGGAGTTTGTCTCGGGCACCAATCCATCGCCGAGGCTATGGGCGCCACTGTGACCAGCGCCGAAGAGCTAATGCACGGCAAGACCTCACAGGTCGCCCATGACAACTCTTTGATTTACCGCGATGTTCCGAACACCTTCACTGCCACCAGGTATCACTCACTGGCAGTAGTTGATTCAACCGTTCCTGAAGACTTGATTGTGACTAGCCGTACCGAGAAGGGTGAAAACTCAAAGGGCGGTGTGATCATGGGGCTGCAGCACAAGACACTGCCAATTTACGGCGTGCAATTTCACCCAGAATCAGTACTGACCCAGGGCGGGTATCAAATGCTGGGCAACTGGTTGGAGTCCATTGGGCTTAAGGGCGCAGCTGAAAAGGCAAAGTCGCTGAGCCCTATGGTTACTTTCTAACTAACTAACTTTTTTAGCCGACAGGTTCGGCAACCGTGCACTCCACGTAGAGCACAATCGCTGAACCCTGCGGAGCTACACCGGCAGGAATCGACTGACCAATCACAACTGTTCCCTTGGTGCCAGTGCATGGCTCCATGGTCGAGATTGTTGAAGGCAAACCAACATCTGAAGCCGACATGGCAGCTCGCGCTTCGGCGATGCCCAAACCAGAGACATCTGGAACCATAACTTTGCCGTCAGAAACAATCAGATTCACGATTGTGCCCTCAGGAACCTGGCTGTTGAGAGCTGGGTCGGATTCAATAACAATGCCTGCTGGAACGGTTGCGCTGTGAGCCTGGGTAATTGAACCCAGCTCAAGTTTGAGCGCGGCAAGTGCGGCCGTGGCCTCAGCTTCTGTCATGGTTGCAAGAGCCGGAACCTTGACGGTGTTTTTCCCGGTTGAAACGTAGACCGTGATCACAGTGTTGGCAGGAACATTGGTGCCAGCCGGTGGATCGGTGCGAATAATTGCGTCAACCGGCACGGTGTCGCTGGTCTCTGACATCTTGGTCACCACCAAGCCCTGGTCGACCAAAGTTGCGTAGCCCACGTCGTAGCTGAGGTTGCTTACATCAGCAACCTTGGTGCCTACATCGGTAGGAATTGGCACTGGGTTTGAGCTGATTGAGAACAACCAAATCAGCAGACCAATTAGAACCACACCCACACCTGAGCTGATGCCCCAAAGCATTCCGTTGCTTGGGCGCTTGACACCAGCAAAAATTGGCGCCGGTGTAGAACCGGTATTGGTCGGAATTGTCACACCTAGGGTGTCAAACGGGTTGGTTGACGGTCCAGTTGATGAGCCGCTTGGGCTGCTGGCACTGCTGGCGGCAACCGGGGCTGCGGCCACTGGCTGCTTTGCCTCTGGTGCAACCGGCATGACAGATGTCTTGTCTGAAGCAAAGTTGCCTAGAAGTGACTCAAAGTCGTCTTCGGCATAGGCGTTCTCAAGCACCGATGCCTCTTCGGCACTTGGGGTCTGCGCAAAAACCTCAGTTAGGGCATCTAGGCCTGACAGCTCTGGTTCTGCAGCAGGGGTAGCTTCTTGGGCTGCTGCAGGCTCGACCGGTGCAGCAATAAGCGGTGCTGCGACCGTTGCCGGGGTGCCGTTGGCTGCGGCAAGCAAATGCTCGCGGAACTCTTCGGCAGTCTGAAAACGCTCTTCGCGGTCTTTAGCCAGAGCACGCAAAACCACCTGGTCA
>JBEEOK010000037.1:0-5580 GCA_041191645.1 Actinomycetota bacterium
ATTAGTGCCATCGAGCGCTCCCAGGCGTCGGCTACAACACCGACCGCGGCGGCAACTAGCAGTCGACCGCTGGCATCTTTGCTGGCTAGCGGGTACTTCTCGCTCTTGTCGAAATCTTTTACGGTAATAAGACCGCGCAATTTGCCCGAGCCGTCAACCAGAGGAAGTTTCTCAATGCGGTGCTGAGCAAAAATGGCAATTGCCTCTTCTGGTTTCACACCGACCGGTGCCGTGATCAGCGGCATCGGGGTCATCACATCTTTTACCAAGGTCGTGGTGCGCTGAACATCTAAAACAAAGCGCATGTCGCGATTGGTAACGATGCCAACTAGGTGGCCATCCTCGTCAACAACGGGTAGGCCCGATACGCGGTAGCGGCCGCAAAGATCATCAACCTCTTGGATGGTGGCCAACGGAGTTGTGGTCACCGGATGAGTGATCATGCCGGCTTCCGAACGCTTAACCATGTCAACCTCAGCCGCTTGACGCTCGAGCGAGAGGTTGCGATGCAACACGCCGATGCCGCCCTGACGAGCCATAGCTATAGCCATTCGCGCCTCGGTGACGGTGTCCATTGCTGAAGAAAGCAGTGGCACATTAATTTCGATGCGCTTGGTTAGTCGAGTCTTGGTTACAACCCCTGATGGCACAACATTAGATTCACCGGGCAGCAGAAGTACGTCATCGTAGGTGAGGCCGACAAAGCTAAAAGGATCATTTTGCGTCATTGAGAAGCCTTATAAATAGGTAAGAACAGTGCCCTAATTCTACTTGTATGGACACTTGTTTATAAGGCTGTAACAATCCGCCGATAACCTTGCTTTCAGTTGGTACTGATATGGGCTGAATGAGTGTATTGTCAGTAGGCGAAAGTGCGATGGCGCTGCTTTGCGTCATCCTATAGACGGAGGTTGGTTTGATCCAGCTCAATATTGGCGTAAGGCGCCATATAGCCCTGGTACTGGGCGCTCTTTCAGTACTCGTTGGCCTCTTGCTCAGCCCTATGGCTGCGGTGGCCGATGAAACTCCTGCACCGACAGATGAACCAACGAGTTCGTTGGTAATCAAAGGAAAAGTCAAAAACGAAGGTGTTGGCGTCGAAGGAATCATCCTGAAAGTTTCAGGTAACGGTTTCTCCGGTGAAGCGTCCACAGACGCCGAGGGTAACTGGACTCTATCGGTGCCCACCAAGGGAATTTACGACGTTGAAATTCAACTCGATTCACTCCCTGAAGGTGTCGGACTGCGTGACCCAGAAACAACCGTTCGTCAGGCCGACTTGAGCATGGTTGAGTCTGCCTCGGTATTGTTTCCGTTAGGCGTTGACACCCGTGTCGAGCAGGCATTCGGCGATCAACTTGCCATCCGTCTTTTTGCTGGCTTGAACCTGGGCTTGCTACTTGCAATCGCCGCTATCGGTATTTCGCTAATTTTTGGTACTACCGGTCTGAACAACTTTGCCCACGGTGAAATGGTCACCGTTGGTGCTCTTTTCACCTGGTTGTTTTACACGGTGCTGGGCTGGCCACTACTGGTCTCGGCCGCGGTGACAATCCTTATCGGGGCATTCGTTGGCTGGGGTCAGAATGCTGCCATCTGGCGTCCACTGCGTAAGCGTCGCCTGGGCCTAAACCAAATGATGATTGTCTCTATCGGTTTCGCAATTGTGGCACGCTACATTTTGCTGCTTTTCTTTGATGGTGACACCAAGGGAATTGGTACCGATAACAACATCATTGAGATCGGCCCGATCAAGACCACGGCAACTTCGCTAACCTCAATGGCAGTCGCAGCAGTTGCACTGGCTGCAGTGGCTATCTTCCTAACGCGAACTCGCTTGGGTAAGGCAACGCGTGCCGTAAGCGACAACTCATCTTTGGCGGCATCAACCGGTATCGATGTCGAAAACATCATTCGCATCGTCTGGATCATGGCCGGAGCACTCACTGCTCTAGCCGGTATCCTTTACGGTTTGCAGTTCCAGGCAAACTGGCTCACCGGTTTCCAAATCTTGCTATTGCTATTCGCGGCCGTCACCCTAGGTGGTTTAGGTACCGCACTGGGTGCAACGGTGGGTGCGCTAATCATCGGTATGGTGGTCGAACTCTCAACACTGGTTCTTCCAGCAGACCTCAAATATGCAGCGTCACTGCTGATTTTGATCGTTGTGCTTATGGTTCGCCCTCAAGGCGTACTTGGTAAAAAGCAGAGAATCGGCTAGGGGTAATCATGGATTGGCTAAGCATTATTAATCTTGCGCTGGGCGAGTTACTCAACCCACTCACCGCCGTATACGTTCTGGCAGCTCTAGGGCTTGCAGTGCATTTTGGCTTCACCGGATTGCTCAACTTTGGACAGGCCGCCTTCGCAGCCGTGGGCGCGTACGGAATGGCTATTTCGATTCTCACTTTCAAGTTGCCGTTGTTTGGCGCAATTCTGGTGGGAATTCTGGCAACTGTGGTCTTCGCGCTGATTTTGGGTATTCCAACCCTGCGCCTTCGCGCCGACTATCTGGCGATTGTGACCATTGCGGCATCCGAAGTTTTCCGCTACTTCATGACCACCATCGGCTTCTCTGATGTCACTGGAGGCTCTACTGGTCTCAGTGCATTCAACAAAGAATTTGAATCGTTGAACCCTTTCCCAGACGGTATCTACGGCTTTGGCCCATTCGAATATCGCGAAGAACAGCTGTGGGTTCGCGTTGTCGGCTGGTCACTGGTCGCAGTGGCTGCAGTATTCCTATGGCTGCTCATGCGCTCACCCTGGGGCCGCGTGCTCAAGGGCATTCGTGAAGACGAGGATGCAGTTCGTAGCCTAGGCAAGAACGTTTTCTCCTACAAGTTGCAAGCTCTGATTATCGGTGGTGTTCTAGCCGGTCTAGGCGGCATGCTGTTCTCATTCAGCTTGGCCAACGTTCAGCCGCAGTCTTGGGGTACCACTTTCACGTTCATGATATGGACAGTGCTGCTACTTGGTGGGGCAGCAACAATCATGGGTCCAATCGTTGGAAGCATGATCTTCTTTGTGTTGCTAATGCTTACTCAGAGCATCATCGGTGGTTTGGTCGACATCGGCTGGCTGCCATTCCTAACCCCACCACAGGTTGGCCAGATCCGTTTCTTGCTAATCGGTCTAGTTCTAATGCTTTTGGTCATCTTCCGACCTCAGGGCATCTTCGGAAACAAGAAGGAGCTGCAGTTCAATGGCTAACGAAATTTCAATTGGCCCAGCTGCGCCGGGCTGTAAAAAGGTTGATCCAATTTTGGTGGCAGATAATGTCACCCGCCAGTTTGGTGGCCTTACCGCGGTAAATGTTGCCCACGTAGAAATCCCACGAGGCAAAATCACCGCGCTAATCGGCCCAAACGGTGCTGGTAAGACCACCTTCTTCAACCTGTTGACCGGTTTCGACAAACCAAACACCGGAGACTGGACCTTCGAGGGTAAAAAACTAGCCAACGTCCCACCTCACAAAGTGGCTCGTCTGGGCATGGTTCGCACATTCCAGTTGACCAAGGCTCTAAGCCTGCTGACTGTAATTGAGAACATGCGCCTCGGTGCAAAAGACCAGCCCGGTGAAAGCTTCTGGCGTTCGCTGATTCGTCCACTCTGGATCGGCTATGAGAATCGAATCACCGAGAAGGGTGATGAATTGCTCAAGCGATTCAAGCTTGACGCCAAGCGCGAAGACTACGCTGCTTCACTTTCTGGTGGTCAGCGCAAGTTGCTTGAAATGGCTCGCGCACTGATGAGTGATCCGAAGTTGATTATGCTCGATGAGCCAATGGCGGGTGTAAACCCGGCGCTTACCCAGAGCTTGCTCGAGCACATCAAGGGACTCAAAGAAAACGGCACTACGGTTTTGTTCGTTGAGCACGACATGCACATGGTTCGCCACATTAGCGACTGGGTCATCGTTATGGCCGAAGGCAAGGTTGTGGCCGAAGGCCCGCCGGCACAGGTTATGAAGGACCAGGCTGTAATCGATGCCTACCTTGGCGCCCATGCCGACACCGACCTTGGCACCGTACCAATCAACATTTTGAAAGCAGGCAAATAATGTCAGCTACTCCTGTGGTTTATGCAGAAAATCTGCACGCTGGATACCTGCCCGGAATTAACATCCTCAACGGTTGCTCGTTGACCGCCAATCAGGGCGAGCTCATCGGTATTATTGGCCCAAACGGTGCTGGTAAATCAACCCTGTTGAAGTCAATCTTCGGACAGGTAAATGTGCGCTCAGGCAAGATTTGGCTCAACGGTGAAGACATCACCGGACTGAAGGCCAACAAGTTGGTCTCCAAGGGCGTGGCCTTTGTTCCGCAGACCAACAACGTCTTCCCAAGCCTGACCATTGAAGAAAACCTACAGATGGGTGTATTCCAGACTCCTAAGCGCTTTGACGAGCGGTTTGAGTTTGTCACCAGCATCTTCCCAGATCTGGGCAAGCGACGTGCCCAGAAGGCTGGCTCGCTATCCGGTGGTGAGCGTCAGATGGTGGCCATGGGTCGTGCGTTGATGATCGACCCTTCGGTGCTGCTACTCGACGAGCCTTCGGCCGGTCTATCGCCAGTCCGTCAGGACGAGGCCTTCCTGCGTGTTCGCGAGGTAAACGCTGCCGGCGTTACCGTCATCATGGTGGAGCAGAACGCTCGTCGCTGTTTGCAGATTTGTGACCGCGCCTACGTTCTAGACCAGGGTAAAGATGCACACACCGGCACCGGTCGTGAATTGCTAAATGACCCTAAGATGGTCGAGCTTTACCTAGGTAATCTAGCCGAGCTCTAAATTCGGTCAAGCCTCGCTCATGAGATCGGCTGGATGAATTCGGTGGCCCAAGCGCATCAAAGCAGCGACGATACTGTCAAAATTCCAGCGGCTTTCCCTTGAACACCCCACCAGATTGAAGAAAAGTCTGTGACCTCTCTCTCTGGTCACAGATAAAGCAAAACCCCCGAGTTTCCTCGGGGGTTTTGTCTTATTCAGAATGATTACTGAACTGAGTTACCTGCAACCACGTTGATTAGGTCGCTGGTTCCCTCTTTACCGTACTGGTAGATACCGATTGATGCACCGGTTGGGTCACCGTACTCGTCGAACTCAATTGGACCTGAGTAACCCTCGTAGTCGATGTCTTCGCCAGCCTCTAGAGCGGCTAGACCATCAGCGTAAGAAGATACCTTGGTGCCGCCCGATGAAACCGACTGCATGTTTGCAGCGATTGCTTCACCTGAGTCGTCGCCAGCCTGCTGAGCAGCAAGTGCTAGCAAGATAACTGCATCGTAGGTCTCGGCGCCGTAAGCGAACTCAGTTAGCTCTTCGCCGGTCTTCTCTTTGTAGATGTCCATTAGGCGCTGCTTGAAAGCGTCGTCTAGCTTGCCACCAGGAAGGGTACCCTTGGCGCCCTCTAGGTAGCCAGCCCATGACTCTTCTGAGTAGTTCGCTAGGTTACCGTCAACTAGGTATAGCTTCGAGCCGTCGAAACCCTTCTTCTCTAGCGCAGGAGCAAGCTTCTTAAACTCGTCGTACGAGATTGCAAGGATTGCGTCTGGGTTAGTAGCAAGAGTCTGGTCGACG
>JBEEOK010000038.1:0-4067 GCA_041191645.1 Actinomycetota bacterium
GTTTCAATGAAAACTCGATTCTGATGGATGATTGCTCTATGACTAACCAACGAGGTTCAGCGGCTATCTATTTCTTCATTCTTTCAGGTATCGGCCTAATTACGGCTTGGTACTTCAATGCGCTGGCCGTGTTCAATCGCGAGGATTACCTTGCGGAGGGGTTCACCAGCAATGTCGACTGGGTGCTGTCGCTAGATCTATTGATTGTTGGCTTTGCCGCAATGGCCTTCATCATCATCGAGGGCAGACGTCTAAAAATGAAAAACCTTTGGGTTTACATCGCCCTTGCGTTCGTCACTGCTGCTGCATTTACGGTTCCCCTATTTTTGGGAATGCGCGAGCTGAAACTAAAGCGTGTTCGTAAAGCGTTGCAGGTGACCGACTTGGCCAAGCAAGCTGGTGGCCGCATTGAATACTTTGAAATAGACGAACACAAGATCGAGGTATTTGTTCCTGACCAATTGGTAGCCAACTCGCCAGTTCTTGTGATTCACGATGGCAAGAATGTTTTCGACCCAGCCACCGCAACAACCGGTGCAACCTGGGGTGTTCTCGAGGCCCTGGCCCAGGGGCGCATTAGGTCAGAGAACCCACCCCTAATTGCTGCGGTTTGGGGCTTGAGTGACGCCACCCGATTGCCCGAGCTTGGCCCCCAACACATTATTGAAAATCACCCCGACATGTGGGACTACTACCCAGACGAATGGAAGCCAACTGACCCAACACCAAGGGGCAATGCCTATCAGGACCTTCTGGCTAACAAATTGTTACCGTTGTTGAGCCAGAAGTTTGGTGTGGTTCTAAATCCAGAAACCACCGCACAGATGGGGGCAAGCATGGCCGGTCTGGCATCTATTCAGGGAATCGCCAGCTACCCAAAGGTTTGGGGTGCCGCGCTTGGCCTGTCTACTCACTGGCCGTTTGCAGGTGACTTTACCGTTCCCGAATTGGTCGATGCCTTGCCCGAACCTGGTCAGCACTTCATTTGGACCGACGGTGGAGATCTTGACCTAGACGAAATGTACGCTCCGCACCACTACGCAGCGGTTGAGCAGTTAGAGAACCGTGGTTGGGTTCGCGATCAGCACTTTATGGCTATGCGTTTTCCGGGCACTGGTCACAATGAGTCCTATTGGCAGGCAAGAGTTCACTTACCAATCAATGCCTGGCTCAACAGCTAAAAGAGTTTTTCAATCGGCGCTTGGCGAACACCGTTCATAAACCTGAGCACGTCTTGATCAACCATGACATCTGTCATGCGAATTGCGCGAGTTAGGTAGAGCCCGTCAAGTGAGCGCACACGGCTAAGAGCAACGTAAGTTTGGCCGGGGCTGAATGCGCCGCGACCCATGTCAATAACAACCTCGTCGTAGGTTTGCCCCTGCGATTTGTGCACGGTGACCGCCCAGGCCAGACGCAATGGAATCTGCTGGAACTCGGCCAGTGGCACGGCTATTAGAACCTCTTTGACGCGGCCAGACTCCTCGTCAAACTGTTCGTCAATCTCATAGCGAACTTTCTCCCAGGTTGACCGGCCCACCTCAAGGCGTTCGCCATCCACCTCAACAATCACTCCGCCAGAACTCGGCAACTCAACCACGTGCCCAATGGTTCCGTTAACCCAGCGCTTGATTGGTCCGGTTGGGCCCTTCTTAGTGCTCGAGTCATCATTCTTAATAAACATCACCTGGGCGCCAACCTTGAGCTCCAGAATTGGGTCAGCCGGAAGCGTGCGACCAAAGGCCTTTTCGTCGGCAGCACTGAACACGGCATCAAATCGTTTTGCCGGCGCATCAATACGAGCCATGCGAGTGCTGTTCACCGAGTTCACCGATGCATTGATCGTTGCCAAACGTATGACGTCATCGTGCGGCGGAAAACGATTTCCGCACTGATTTATGTAGTCCAGCATTTCTTGCGTGCAAGAACCATCGCGAATGGCATTCAAGATCTCTTTGAAGTGTTCGTCGTGCTGGCGGAAGATCTCACTCAACTCGTAGCGCTCAAGACTGTCTTCGCGCCACACGTGGGCGTCAAAGAACCAACCGCTCTGGTAATTCTCGGCCATGTAGGCGCGGTCTTGAGGGTCACTCGGTGGCACTGGTGCCAATTGGTAAGGGTCGCCAAACATAACAACCTGGGCTCCACCAAACGGCAGCTTGCGGCGGCCGCGAGCAATGCCCATGGCCCGGCTCATGGTGTCCATTAGATCGGCATTGACCATAGACACCTCATCGATGACCAACATGTCAATGGCGGCCAAAACCTCGCGGGTTCGGCGGCTGAGGTGTCGGCCAATGTCTTCTGTGCCAAGAATGCCAAACGGAAACCCAAATAGCGAGTGAATGGTAACTCCACCAACATTCAGGGCAGCGACACCGGTGGGTGCGCAAACAGCAACCTTCTTCTTGGTGTTTTCAATAAGGTAGCTGAGCAGAGTCGACTTGCCGGTGCCAGCTCGGCCGGTCACAAATATGTTGTTCTCAGACTCTTCGATGTAATCAAAAAGGTGGCGCTGCTCGGCTGAAAGAACTACCTGCTCCATTAGCGCTGGTCCTTTCTGGCGGCTAGCTTGGCCAGCATCTCGTTGTAGGCATCAATGTCTTGGTTTCCGTTGCGGTCGCTCGCGCGGTCAAGGCGTTTGGCTTCTCGGCCATCGGCCTTAAACCACTGAATAGACACAATGATGGTCAACGCTGCGGTGGGCAACTCGCCAATACCCCAGGCAATCGCGCCTCCGGTGTGCTGGTCATCCAGCGGTGCCTCGCCCCAGGTTCGGCCCATGGCACCGTACCACTCGGCCAGCAGCAACCCAGAGCCGTCCATAAGTGAAAGCCCAAAGAACGCGTGGAAAGCCATGGTGCCAATCAGCATCAAGAGTCGTAGCGGGTAAGCCAGGCGCACCGGTCCAGGGTCAACCCCAATCAGCGCTTGCGCAAACAGGTAACCGGTGATCAAAAAGTGAGCCACCATCCACTCGTGGCCAATGTGTTCTCTAGTAGCCCAAGCAAAAAGGGGAGTGTAGTAGAAGGTCACCAGCGAGCTAGCAAACAGCACGGCCGCAACCAGCGGGTTGGCAACAAATCGGGCGTACTTGGTGTGCACTGCCCAAAGCACCCACTCGCGCACGCCACGCGATTCATCTTGGCGCTTCTCGGCGGCGCGCATCAATAGCGTGACCGGGGCACCCGGCACCAACAGCACAGGAATGCCCATGGCTAAAATCATGTGGCCAATCATGTGAATGCTGAATAGGTACTCTTGGTAGGCGTTGAGGGCACCGCTGGTGGTGTAAATCAAAACCAGCATGCCGGTAATCCAAGAAACGGTTCGGCCAATCGGCCACTTGTCGCCGCGCTTGGCCAGGCGCCTAACACCAGCTAGGTACATGACGATTGCGCCCACGGCAACGATTAGCCAAATCAGGTCTGGCTTCCACTCGGTCAAAAACCTGATGGGCGTTAGCTCTGGCGGTAGCGGTGACCCGGTTAGTAGTTGAGCCGGCGTGACATCGCCGATCGGCTGGCCGTCAGTTGGCGAGGCAGTGCGGGCCAGTGCCGTTGCTAAACCAATAGCGGCACCCATGATGGCAAATTCCACCAACACCAATGACCAAAATGCCTTGGCGCGGTCAGCCCCCTGTGCCAAACGGGCAATCAGTTTGCTGCGGTAAAAAGCGCCGGCGGCGCCTAAGACTGCAAGCAAAATCACTTTGAAGATTAGGAGCAAGCCGTAGTCGCTGTTCAAGCTGGCCAGATCTGGAATTCGCGTCGATGCCGAGCCAATGCCCGAAACCGCAACCAAAACAAAGGCCACTAGCGCCAAGCTTGAGTAGCGCTTTGCCAGCACCGATGCCTCGGCGGCATCACGGCCCCTCAGCAAGAAGAGCGTAAAAAGCCCACCAACCCAAATGGTCACAGCCACTAGGTGCACACCAATTGAGTTCACGGCCATTCCGTGGTTTTCGTTGCCAGCCGCGTGGCCAATTAGTGCCAACGGAATGAACGAGGCCAAACCAAGGGCAGCCAGCAGGGCAGTGGCGGTGAGGCTGCGAATGGCAATCACCA
>JBEEOK010000039.1:0-8200 GCA_041191645.1 Actinomycetota bacterium
CTTGACCACCTCGACCTGCACAAAGCCATAGCCTTTGCCAGTGTCGATCACTGCACTGGTCTGGCTGACACTGGCAGTAGTGGTTGTACCAGAGGCCGTTCCAGAGGTGGTGCCAGAGGAACTTTGCTTGGGAGCGGGGTTGAAGCTGTTGTGCCAGATTCACTGGAGGCCGCGTTTTGCGAACTCTCAGATGATCCGGTTGCTGCCGAACCCTCCGTTGCCGATGGGGTTGCAGGAGTTGATGGTTCGGCCGTGGTAACTGCTTCGGTGTTGCTGGTTGAGTCAGTGGCGGCAGCTGTTGAGAGAGTAAAGCCGGTCTGAGCTGACAGCCCCATTTGGTAGCTGCTGGCAAACAAGCCAAGGGTTACCAAGCCAAGTGTGGTTTTGGTTGAACTTCTCACCAGCTGTACTCCTCTGCGTGAATTCGTTCTTCGGGTGTGCCAGCTCTAAGGGCTGACTTTGTTACCAGTTTGGTCCATGCCTCTGGCCCACAGACATAAACGTCTGAGTCAGAAATCCATGGAGCCATGATGGTTAGTCTGGCTTGATCTGGCATGCCAGACCCGTCGTGGTTCATCCATGATCCACCGTTACCGCGATTGCCAGCAAGTACGTGCAGCTGAAAGCCTCGGCGGCGAGCAATCTCGCGAACCTCATCTAGGAGCGGCGCATCCTGCTCGTTTCTGACGCGGTAAATAATGGTGATGTCACCTGGGCGCGCAGCCATTGACTCGGCAAGTGCACGAACGGGTGGAATGCCAATGCCTGAGGCAATCAAAACCACTTTTTCGCGAACACGGCGCTCCTCGGTGAAGACACCGTAAGGCCCTTCAACCAACACGCGGGTGCCAGGTTTGATGTTTTGCAACGCTGCGGTGTCGTCGCCGCGATTACCAATTGTGAACCGCATGAAGTCAGTGTTTGGGGCAGCCGAGATCGAGAATGGGTGAGGGCGCCACCACTGCTTGGCGGTCAAAATTCTGAGCATGTAGAACTGGCCAGCCTGCCCACCAAGGCTCTCAATATTCTTGCCCGTGATGTACAAAGAGGTTGCATCGCTAGATTCTGCAATGGCTGCCTGAATCTTTAGGTTCAAGCGCAATCCGCGAATTAGAGGGGCCAAAACGCGGAACCAAATAAGGTTCACAGCAACAAACAGGTACAGAGTCACCCAGAAGATGGTTTGCACCGGCTTGCCAGCAATGTCGGTGCCGGCGTTGAACATGTGTGGAATTGCCAGCAGCACTGCCGCATAAGACATTACGTGCACGATGTACCAGAACTCGTAGCTCATCTTGCGGCGAGCAATATTCAGTGAAGTCACCACAACCAAAATCATCAGGGCTAGGGCCAAGGTTGCGGTCAGCATGTCAGCCACGTCGGTGACTAGATAAACCAGTTGGTTCCAAATGTCACGACCGTCGGTGATGGCTGTTGCAATCAGAGATGCCAAGAAATGAGCAACGATGAAATACAAAACCGGCTTGCCCAATTTTTTGTGGGCCAAGGTTGCCTTGTCGTGGCCATAGAACTTGTCAATCCAAGGCACACGAGCAACCAGCAACATGTGAATAAGAAGAAGGTCAGTACCAATCAACGAGGTTAGTCGGCTAAGAGCCTTTAATGCCGAAGGAACATCGGTGATGTCTTTGAGCCCACCGGCAGCCAGAAACATAACTACAACTGCCACCACAGTTGCCCAAGCGATGGCCTCAATAATGTCTTGAGCCCGCTTTAGGCGAAGGTGCTTTCGGTCACCCAAACGGACTTTCCCGGTTGGCTTGACCAGCTGTAGTTCTGATTGCATGTTCCTAATCTGGACTAGGAGTCTGGGTGTTTCCTGAACCTAGTCTGTGAGCCGGCTACCAAAGCAAGTGTTTCACGAATGACCCCTAACCGAAACAACCGCGCAACATGCGCTGGCTAATTTTTGAACATGGGAGATCTATTCGAGAAGTATCCGGTTGCGGTGCAGACTCAATTGGGGGATGGACGCAGGGGGCCAATGCCTGCGTTCGACGAGATGTTTGCGGCTGAAGGAAAAGTCCGGCCAAGTTACAAAAAGATTCACGAGACTCTGGCCAGCATGACCCAGCAGGAGTTACGTGGGCGCACCGAGGCCCTGGCAGATTCATATCTAGCGCAAGGCGTGACCTTCGACTTTGCCGGCGAAGAGCGGCCTTTTCCTTTAGACGCCGTGCCTCGAGTAATCGAGAAGAGCGAGTGGAAGACACTGGAGGCCGGTGTCAAACAGCGGGTAAAAGTACTAGAAGCATTCTTGGCCGATGTCTATGGACCGCAAAATGCGATTCGTGATGGCGTAATTCCTGCTGCTCTGGTTGCCTCTTCAGCTCACTATCACCGGGCCGCCCACGGCATAGACCCAGCCAATGGGGTGCGCATTCAGGTTAGTGGAATCGATCTGGTTAGAGACGAGGCCGGGGATTGGCGAGTGCTCGAAGACAATGTGCGGGTGCCATCGGGAGTTTCTTATGTGATTTCTAACCGCCGGGTAATGGCTCAAACCCTGCCTGAGATTTTCCAACAGATGCGTATTCAGCCGGTTGGTGAATACCCAAACAAGTTGCTCGCGGCCCTCAGGGCCTCAGCGCCATCGGGGGTTGAAGACCCGGTGGTGGTTGTGCTCACACCAGGTGTTTATAACAGCGCCTATTTTGAGCACACTCTTCTTGCTCGACTCATGGGTCTTGAGCTGGTCGAGGGCCGCGACCTGTTTTGCTCTGGCGGCAAGGTATACATGCGCACCACAGCCGGCGCTCGCCGAGTAGACGTCATTTATCGTCGTGTTGATGATGAGTTCTTAGACCCGTTGGCATTCAGGGCCGACTCTGTGCTTGGACCGCCCGGTCTTTTGACCGCGGCAAGGCTGGGCAATGTGACCTTGGCTAACGCGGTTGGCAACGGAGTGGCCGACGACAAGCTGGTCTACACGTACATGCCAGAGCTGACCAAGTACTACCTTGGCGAAGACCCCATAATTCAAAACGTCAAGACCTGGAGACTGGAAGAGAGAGCCAGTCTGGAGGAAGTTCTAGACAGATTAGATGAGTTAGTAGTCAAGCCGGTTGACGGCTCGGGCGGCAAAGGTTTGGTGGTTGGCCCACGCGCCAGCGCTAAAGAGCTGGCCGATCTCAAAAAGCGTTTGATTCGCGACCCTCGAGGCTGGATCGCGCAGCCGGTCATTCAGCTTTCCACCATTCCAACCTTGGTTGACAAGGGCCTTCGACCAAGGCACGCCGACCTAAGGCCTTTTGCAGTCAATGACGGAAACGACGTTTGGGTTCTGCCGGGTGGCCTCACCCGCGTTGCCTTGCCAGAGGGCGAACTCGTCGTTAATTCATCTCAGGGCGGTGGATCCAAAGACACCTGGGTGGTGGGTGTCGACAGACCAAATGACATTCGTGCGCTCAACACAAACTCACATGTCTCCTCAGTCGTGGCCGGCCAAACCTCAGCCGATTCCGGTTTCTCACGCCAACAGGAGCAACAGCAGCAATCCAATCAGGAGGCTCCAAACCATGCTTAGTCGAATTGCAGAATCACTCTTTTGGATCGGCCGCTATGTTGAGCGCGCCGACGGAACCGCACGCTTGCTGGATGTGCACCTGCAACTGCTGCTTGAAGACCCTTGGGTCGATGAAGACACGGCCTGCCGCTCGCTGCTCAAAGTGATTGGCTCCAACGCCGATTACCCGCATCAGCTGACCCGGCAAGATTTGCTTAACATTTTGTCTGTTGATCGGGGTGAAAGCAGCTCAATTGCCTCATCGCTAACGGCTGCCCGCGAGAACGCCCGCCGGGTGCGCGAGATTGTTTCGACTGAGCTCTGGGAGTGCCTAAACACCACTCGATCACGCATGCCACGCAAGGTATCAATCGACCGCGCCCATGATTTTTTTGGTTGGGTGCGCGAGAGGACCGCACTCTCAGTAGGCATCGTCGAGAGTTCAACATCGCGTGATGAGGCCTGGACTTTCTTCACGCTTGGTCGCTCGCTCGAGAGGGTGGACATGACCGCAAGACTTTTGGCAACCTCTGAACTGACCGAGGCCAGCGGGCCATCTTGGACCACAATTCTTAGAAGCTGCGGTGCCTATGAAGCCTATTTGCGCACCTATCGGGGTGTGCCATCGGCAACCAATGCTGCCGAATTCTTGCTGCTTGACCGCATCTTTCCGCGCTCAGTTGCCTTTGCCCTGGCCAGGGCCGAGAAGTGTCTGAGTGATCTTTCGCCGAGTTCAGACCGGGTTGGCGTGAGTGACATTGCGCTTCGCGAACTGGGCCAATTGCGCAACAACTTGGAGTACCGATCAGCCCCAGACATCTTGGCAAATCTGACCCAAGAGATGATGCAACTTCAACAGGGTGTGGGCGAGATCTCAGAGGCAATTCGGGCCCGGTATTTTCCGGTAAACGTAATGCCAACCTGGAACGGAGAAGTCTCTTGAGCCGCTACCGCATAGTTCACACCACCGGCTTCAAGTACCAGGGTGAAGTTGTTGCCTCTTATAACGAGGCCCGCCTTTTGCCTATCCGTGACGAAAATCAGCTGGTCTTCAGCTCAAAATTGCAAATTCACCCCGATGGCGCAGCGCACGAATACTTGGACTATTTCAAAACACGTGCCGTGATGTTCGAGGTACTTGAACCTCATGACGAACTTACGATTACATCTACATCGGTTGTGGAACTTCGACCAGGGGTTGAGCCGGCACCCGGCCTAAATTGGGCAGACTTGGCCACCGAGATTATTAGCTCACTAGAACTCACCGATGCCGTTGGGCAAACCAAACGAACCCAGCCGGCAAATGACTTGGTCAAGTTTGCCAAGAAGCTGGCCACTACACACAGCCCGCACGAAACCGCACTGGCTATTAGCCACAAGGTCTTTCAAGACATGACCTACATGCACGGTGTGACCGGAGTTCATTCCATTGCCACCGATGCTTGGGGCGAAAAAATCGGTGTCTGCCAAGATTTTGCCCACATCACTGTGGGGGCGTTGCGTGCTGTGGGTATTCCGGCGCGTTACGTGAGCGGTTACCTCCACCCGTCCAAAGAGCCAAAGATTGGCGAGAAGGTTTCGGGGGAGTCTCACGCCTGGGTTGAATGGTGGGCGGGCAGTTGGTTTGCCTTTGACCCAACCAATGATGTGTTGGTGAGTGACCGCCATGTGGTGGTGGGTCGCGGCCGTGACTACGACGATGTTCCACCGTTGCGCGGAGTTTTTGCCGGACCGTTCAACTCTGAGTTGTTTGTTTCCGTGGAGATCACCAAAGAGGCGTAATCTGTGGCTATGACTGAATTGCCTATCGTTCGTAGCTATAAAGATGCCCAAGGTATCGACATCACTTTTTATGAATGGCCGGTTGCTGCGCCTAAAGCCAGCGTGCAGTTGGTGCACGGTCTTGGTGAGCATGCTCGCCGCTACGACCACGTTGCCGCAGCACTAAACCGCGCCGGCTACAGCGTTTATGCAGATGATCACCGGGGGCACGGGCAGACCGGTTTGCGCATGACAGCAGAGGGCATCACCAAGAAGCAGGGCAACCTTGGCCCTGGCGGAATGGCAGCGGTGTTTGCCGGGGTTCGGCAGCTCAGCCACATCATTGTTGGTGAAAACCCAGAAGAGCCGCTGGTGCTTTTTGGCCACAGTTGGGGTTCACTGATTGCCCAGCGCATATTCAATAAATACAGCGATGAATATGACGGCCTGATCCTCAGTGGTTCAAGCCTGGCTGTGCCGGGTGTTCTGCCAAGCTCCGGTTTCAATAAGCGCTGGGATTCAACCCCAAACAAAACCGGATACGAGTGGCTTAGTCGCGACCCAGAAATTGGGCGCGCATTTCTAAATGATCCAAAGAATTTTCCAGAGAGCGCACTTCAGGTTTTTGGTGTGGCCAACACGGTTCAACTTTTGGGGCTACCAAGCAAGTCAATTGACGGCCACGTTCCGGTGCTCTTGATTGCAGGTTCAGAAGACCCGCTCGGTGGCGAAAAGGGCAACAAGCTGTTGCTAGATGCTTACCGACGTGCCGGTGTCGAAGACATCGAGGTAATTATTTACCACGACGGCCGCCACGAGATGGTGAACGAGACGAATAAAGACCTAGTGCTAACCGACCTTATTGCCTGGCTAAATTCACGCCTGGTTTCAAAGCCAGAAGCTAGGCCTTAGGCGGAATTCGGCAGGCTGCTGCGGCCTCTTCAATTGGGTTTAGCAGCAGGTCTTGAGTCTCTGGGTGGCGTTCCATATAGCGCACCACGTATGAGCAAACTGGCACAACTTTTGCCTTGCCAGCCTGGCGAACATCGGCCAAGGCCTCTCGCATCAAAATGGCCGCTAGGTTTTTACCCTGCTGTGCTGGGTCCACCTCGGTGTGCACAAAGTGAATCTCGCCCGGCATCAAGCTGTAGTCAGCGTGACCCACTTTGTTGGCATCCAACCAAATCTCGTAGCGGTGCAACTCGGTGTTGTGAATAACCTCAGGGTTCAAAGCTTCAGCGCTCATGCTGTTAACCTCTTTCTGTGCCGGCAAATACAAACAAGCTCTTCTACGCAGATAACCTGTCTGTGCTGAAGTCTATGCCCGATGCCTCGGTACAACTTATTTACATTGACCCGCCATTCAACACTGGTCGCACCCAATCACGCGGTGGCAATTCAACCAGGCGCAGCGAAACCGGGGGCCGGGTGGGCTTTAAGGGCCAGCGCTATGAGACCGTTCGTTCCACGGTTTTGTCTTACGACGATGAATTTGCCGACTATTGGGGTTTTCTAGAGCCACGCCTCGAAGAAGCCTGGCGCCTGTTAAACGAGACCGGCACACTGTATCTGCACCTGGATTACCGGGAGTCGCACTACGCCAAAGTATTGCTTGATGCGCTGTTTGGTCGCGACTGCTTTTTGAACGAAATCATTTGGGCCTACGACTACGGTGCCAAATCAACCAAGCGCTGGCCAGCCAAGCACGACACCATTTTGGTTTATGTAAAAGACCCGGCTAAGTACTACTTCAACTCAAAAGAGGTTGATCGCGAGCCATACATGGCACCGGGTTTGGTCACCCCAGAGAAAGCCGAACTGGGCAAATTGCCGACCGATGTTTGGTGGCACACAATCGTCTCGCCGACCGGAAAAGAAAAGACCGGCTACCCAACCCAAAAGCCAATGGGAATTCTGCGCAGAGTTATTCAAGCGTCGTCTAAACCTGGAGATGTGGTGTTGGACTTCTTTGCCGGTTCGGGAACGACCGGTGCCGCCGCTGCAGCACTTGACCGCCGATTTATTCTGGTGGATCAAAACCCAGAGAGCATTGCGGTGATCACCGAGCGCATGGCTAAGGCTGGCGTTGAGTTCGATTTGATCCGCGAAAGCTAACTGCCAAAACCAAAATCAGCGTTAGCAGAATCAGCAGCGCACACACTGCCATGGCCATGCCGTAGTTGACCGGGCCAGGTCTTGAAATCAGTGCATACAAAATAGTTGGCAAGGTTGCTTGGTCTCCGTAGGCCAATAACGATGCCGCACCAAATTCACCGATTGAGACCACCAGAGCAAATCCCGCTGCGGTGGCAATCACACCCCTAATCATTGGGGTCTCAATCAGCCACCAAGTTTGGGCGGCACTGGCGCCATCGGTAGCGGCGGCTTCACGTTGCTCTGAACCTATCGAAATCAGTGCCGGGTAAATCAACCGAATCACAAGCGGGGTAGCCATCAGGGCCTGAACTAGGGGCACTATGAGCCACGATGACCTCAGCGGTAGCGGGCCACCACCAAAGCTAATTAGGTAGCCAAAGCCAAGCACCACAGATGAAACACCCATTGGCAACAAAAATAGAGTGTCAAGAGCGCGGTTTGACAGGTGGGCCATTTTGGTGCCCTTAGGTCTTGAGAGTAGGTAGGCAACCAATGTGCCTATCGTCATCGAGATGGCTGCTGCTATTAGGGCATTTCGCAGGCTGTTGCCGGCCGCCTGAGCCACGGTCAGATTCAGCAAATCGCGTTCGCCGCGGGTGGCCAAATTCTCAAAATTTTGCGTACTCAAAACCCCATTAAAAGTGAAAGCTTTGACGATTACCTGGGCAATCGGCCAACCAATCAGGCCAGCGATTGGTGCAACGCTAACTAGAACCGCTAACCAATCGCGTTTATCAAGGCCGGGCTTTTGCCCAC
>JBEEOK010000040.1:0-4687 GCA_041191645.1 Actinomycetota bacterium
GTGGGCGTTGGCAATCTGGTTGCCATTGGCGTCAATAATGATGGCACCCACCGGAACATCGTTTCCCGATTTCGCGGCTTCGGCGAGCGCAGTTTCCATAAGTGGCGCGTAATCCATAGGCTTAACCCTATGCGAGTTCACATTGCCGACCACCCGTTGATCACCCACAAGCTCACCATTTTGCGTGACAAGCACACGCCTTCACCGGTGTTCCGTCAGCTGGTTGAAGAGTTGGTGACCCTGCTGGCTTATGAGGCCACTCGCGATGTGCGCGTTGAAAAGGTGCAGATTGAGACCCCGGTGACATCTTTCGATGGTGTCAAGCTGGCCAAGCCGCGCCCGATCATTGTGCCAATTTTGCGTGCTGGTTTGGGCATGCTCGAGGGCATGACCAAGTTGTTGCCAACCGCGACCGTTGGTTTCTTGGGTATCAAGCGCAACGAAGAGACTTTGCAGCCGGTGACCTATGCCAACCGTTTGCCAGATGACTTGAGTGGGCGCCAGGTGTTTTTGATTGACCCAATGTTGGCCACCGGTGGAACTTTGATCGACTCAATTGATTACGTTTTTGAGCGCGGTGCCACCGATGTGACTGCGGTTTGCTTGCTGGGCGCACCAGAAGGTGTTGCTGCACTTGAGGCGCACGTGCACGGTAAAGATGTGAAGTTAGTTTTGGGTGCTCTAGATGAGCGCCTAAATGAGCACGGATACATCGTTCCCGGACTAGGTGATGCCGGCGACCGTCTTTACGGTTTGGCCGAATAACTCCGACTAAATAGGTTGGCGGCGGCCGTCGGCTGGCCCGGCCGCTGCGCTTTCTGAGGTTCAGCGAGCACCGCCAAAGTTAATGGGGTTCAAGCATTCAACGAACCCCCACAAATCTGTAATTTCTGTATAGGTTCCCGCACAAAAACCCTCTCATAATTGCTGGTTTCTAACTAGGCAAATATTCAGGGCCGTTCTCCACAGATTTGCCAGCGGAGTTCTGAGCAAGCGGGGATTCTCATAACCTCGCGTTATGTCATTCCACGCCTATCCCCCTCGCCTCCACATTGATTTCAGTGAGCTTGTTAGCCACAGCTCGCGCGTTGTCTTCGATGTGATATTCAAAATGCATAAGCAAAATTTTGGAAAAGTGTTGCTTGGTAATTTACCGGCCATTCGCCCACAAAGAGACCAACGCGGCACCGCGCTCTTTTACCTAAAGCAGGGCCAAGGCAAGATCTCTAGGTATCGCCGTGACTTTGAATTTAAGCACCGTGCGAACCACCAGAGTTTCGAGGTATCGCCAAAGTTTGAACTGCAAGTTCGTGGGGAATTGCTTAAGCATTTTGAGAAACTCAACCGTAAATTAATTGAGCAAAGGTTAATCCCACTAACTAGAGTTTCGGCGCTACTGCGGTGCCTTGCACTCAACCCAATTGTCTCTGTGCGCCAGCTTGCCGATAGTGCACAAGTTTCTGAGATCACTGCGCGACGCTGGTTAGCGAAACTCACCAAGGCCGGTGTCACAAAAATCGAATTCTTTGGTGGGCAAAACCAGTTCATCAATCTTGAGTACCTTGCCACCGTAGAGAAACTGGTTACCCAAGGATTACTGCAAGAGTCAGTAATAGCCAGCGCAACAAATCGCAATTCTGGATTTTGAACCCAGAGGCGGGGTTACGGGATTTTTGCATAATTAAAACCAGCGGGTATGAGCAGGTTTGTGGTCCGGAACCTATGCAGAAATTACAGATTTGCGGGGGTTGGCTGAATGCCAAAACCTTATCCGCGAAGTGAACTGACGACTATGGGCGGCCGAGCCAGCCGACGGCCGCCAAACAAAACGAACTCCCAACCAAACCAGCCCGCTGATAACCTAGAAACCTTATGAGCGAAACAAACACAGAAGCCCGCGGCTTCGCGCTATACGTTGGCGTGGACGAAGCCACCGCTCAAGCAGCCGGCACCTCACTAGCCGAACTCGTAACCAAACTGCGTGCCACCGTTGCCGAGCTAGTACCGGCCGCAACTCACGAGACTTACGCGGCCGTTGCGCTGGCACCAAAGGGTGTGGGCGGCAGGCCTATCGATGTGGTTAGAACTGCCCTTCGCGACCCACGCGCGATCGACAAGATTGTTGACGCCCAAGCCCCGGTCGAAGATGACAACCAGCAGGGCCTAGTAGTTGACGCCCAGCGCCACAAGGTTTTTGTCGACGGTGAAAATGCCGACCTGACCTACAAAGAATTCGCCCTAATCAACTACCTGATTTCACACGAGGGTGCCACAATTCCTCGCCAAGAGATCATTGACATTCTGTGGTCTGGCGACGAAGAAAACGCACCAAACCAGCGCACGATTGACGTTCACATTCGCCGCCTGCGCGCCAAGATTGCAGGTTACGAAGACATCATTAGAACCGTTCGCGGTGGTGGGTACCGTTTCGACAACCACCCAGACGTGATCTACGAAATCTAAGAATTTTGCCGAAGCCTGACTCAGCTGCAGCCGGTCAAGAAACTGGCAATTCGACAGCACCAGCCGACGCGAACCGCGCCCTGGCCGAGACCATTGCCAACAAAATTCTTGAGCTGGTTGACCTGGGCAAGACCATGCCGATTGTGCTCATTGATGGTCGCAGCAATTCTGGCAAAAGCACCCTGGCGGCAACCGTGCAAAACCTGGTTTTCAAGAACGGTGAATCAGCCCCTCGCGTAATTCACATGGACGATATTTACCCTGGCTGGAACGGCCTTGATGCCGGTGCCGACTACATGCAGCGATTCATTCTGAACCCGCTTGCTAATCAACGAACCGCCAACTGGCAGGAATACAACTGGGCAACGGGCGAGCGTGAAACCTGGCGCGAATTCAGCGGCGGCACTCCCCTAATTATCGAAGGCTGCGGATCATTGAACCACCTGAGCGCGGAGCTAGCCGACATCAAGATTTGGCTTGAGGTTGACCAAGAAACCCGCCACCAGCGTTGGCTTGAACGCGAAGGTTCAAACGACCACTGGGCAGAATGGGCTGCCCAAGAAGAAGATTTCTATGCCCGCGAAAAGTCGGCTGAACTTGCCGACGATTTTATTTAGCCACCCAAGCGTTTTCGCATTTTTCGGTACACCTCGGAGTCTTCTCTTTTTCCGACCGTAATAATGTAAATAACCGCTTCATCATCGAAGACCTTGTATACAAGCCGAAACCCATCGCTAGAGATCTTGAGGCGATAGATGCTTCCGTCATATCCGCTAACTAAAGCACTCTGGACACGCGGGTTTTCGAGGCGTTTTAGCAGCATCTTTTTACAGCGAATTTTAATGGCCGGCTCTAGCTTTGACCAGTCTTTGTGTGCGTCAGGGCTGAACTCAACTGAGAAGCCCATGGGAACTAAAGGTGTTCCAGCGATACTTTGACTGCTTGTTTACGGCGTTTCAGCGCGCTGTCTATGGTTGGTGCAAGAGCAACGTCGTCCAGAAGATCATTGAGCCGTTCCCATAATTCAGGTTTCACAACGTAAAAGGCCGGTGCGTTGTTCGTCATTACACAAAACGGTTCCCCGTTAGCGTCTTTGACGGCTTGGTTTGGGTTGGCTTTAAATTCAGAAATGCTAATAGTCATGTCGGCAAGTATTACCTGCATGAGCACACCTCTTTCCTGTGATTAGAAATCAGTGTATAAGTCTGGAAAGACTTAAATCAAGACCTAAATTTAGGTCGTCCTAAGCAGAGGCTCGGTTCTTCATCCAGGCACGGAAACCGGCAATCAGCGAAGCTGTGATGAAGAAAATGGCAATGCCGTATGAGGCATTTTTGACCGCAGGAATCGATGCTGCAAAATAGCCGGTGACAGTCAGGCCGGTACCCCAAGAAAGCGCACCAACCAAGTTGGCACTAAAGAACTTGTAGTAGTTCATGCGAGAGATACCCGCAATAGCCGGCACAAACACCCGGGCCCAAGGCATAAACCTTGAGATAACCACAGCCCACCAACCCCAGGCAGCATAAATGGCCTCTGATTTGGCAATGGCCGACTTGAGCCACTTGCCCTCACGCTTATCAAGGTATGGCCGCCCAAAGTGCCGGCCGAGTGTGTAACCAACCTGATCGCCCAACCAAGCTGCCACACCCACACCAATTGCCATGACCCAAATGTTGACCTCTTGAGAGGTGCCCACTGAGCCAGCAGCAACTAGCCCGGCAGCAAAAACCAGCGAGTCACCGGTAACAAACGGCACAAACGCACCCACGAACAAACCGGTGCCGGCAAAGACCAAAGCCCAGACCACTCCATAGAAAAGCCACGGACCAATTTGGTCGTACCAGGTGGCAATTTCGTCGGAGATGGCCAGGTGAATTACAGGGTGCATAATTCCAGCGTAAGCCTATGGCTTGCCGGTTAGAACAATCTCGTCCAGAGATAGACGGGTGCGCGGTGCAATCTCGCGCTCGTAGGCCGGGCCCTCAAGGGTGTTGGCCGGGGCCATCTTGCCCAAAGTCACAACCACAACTGGCTCAACGCCCTCAGGCAAATCAAGCACCTTGGTCAAAACCTCGTGGTCAATGCCACCCATAATGTGAGCGTGCAGGCCAAGCTCGTGAGCCTGAATTACCAACTGGCTGGTGGTTAGGCCAGCATCAAACTTGGCACTCTTGACCGGGGTGCCATCGGTGTGGTTGGTGGTCACAGAAACCACAACATA
>JBEEOK010000041.1:0-25297 GCA_041191645.1 Actinomycetota bacterium
GCAACCAAGGTTGCGAAGGTCTTTGCGTCGTTAACTGCAAGGTCGGCAAGGATACGACGGTCAACCTCGATGCCAGCCAGGTTAAGGCCCTGGATGAAGCGGTTGTAAGTCATTCCGTTTAGACGAGCAGCAGCGTTGATGCGCTGGATCCATAGGCGACGGAAGTCACCCTTGCGTGCGCGGCGGTCGTTGTATGCGTAAACCAATGAGTGCAGCATCTGCTGCTTTGCCATACGGTACAAACGTGAACGCTGGCCGCGGTAACCCTTAGCGCGCTCTAGTACGGTACGACGCTTCTTGGCGCCGTTTACCGCGTTTTTTACTCTTGCCATTTGATGCTCCTAGTGAAGTTGAAAGACTCGGGCTTACTTGCCGAGAAGGGTCTTAAGGGTCTTGTAGTCGGCCTTTGAAACAACCTGGTCTACATTTAGGCGACGCTTGCGACGGTTCGACATGTGCTCCTGGTTGTGGCGCATGTTGATCTGTTCTTTCATGATCTTGCCGCTACCGGTGAAGCGGAAACGCTTCTTGGCGCCCGAGTGGGTCTTCTGCTTTGGCATTGCTATCTCCTGTTTCTACTCAGCTGCTTCTGCAGCTGATTCGTTTGGCTGTTCTGGGCTGACTGTAGCTTTTGCAGCTTTGTCTGCCGCTTTTTTGGCTTCTGCCTTGGCATCGGCCTTGTTCTTTAGCGGACCGATAACCATGACCATGTTGCGGCCATCGATCGAAGGATTCGACTCGACTGCACCCAACTCGGCAACTTCTTCGGCTAGCTTCTGAAGCAACTTGATGCCCATTTCTGGGCGAGACTGTTCGCGACCGCGGAAAACCACGATCACCTTGACCTTGTCACCTGCTTTTAGGAAGCGTTCAATTTGGCCACGCTTGGTGCCATAGTCGTGTGCATCAATCTTCAGACCAAATCGGACGGTCTTCAGGATTGTGTTGACCTGGTTTTTGCGGGCTTCGCGAACCTTCTGCGCTGCTTCGTACTTGAACTTGCCGAAGTCCATCAGCTTTGCAACTGGTGGCTTTGAAGTAGGGGCTACCTCGACTAGGTCAAGGTCTAGCTCTTGCGCCATGCGCAATGCCTCTTCGATTCGGACAACGCCAATCTGCTCACCAGCAGCGCCGACGAGGCGAACCTCTGGCACGCGGATGCGCTCGTTGATACGTGGATCGCTGATAAGTTGCTCCTCTAAACGTGACATAAACGGCCACGCCAGCGGCAAAATGCCGAAGAGCGCACAGAAACGTAAGTTTCAAAGCTTTACCCGGCAACCTATGAGTCGGTGGACGCGGGTGGGAATTGATTCCACTTCTGACCGAGGATAAACCTCGGAGCCATGGGTTAGCCTAGCAGAAAGATTACAAAAGGAGAAGCCCCGTGGCTGAGTTTAAAGATGTAGCTGATCAGGTTCGCGATATTGCCGAGGTGCCTGCAGTGGAAGTCATCACCACAACGGCTGTGCACCTAATGAGCGCTGCGGCGGTTCAATGTGGCCTAAGTGAAGACGGCTCAAAGGGAGACCTGGACGAGGCCCGCAAATTGATCAATGCGCTGGCCGGATTGGTGACTGCCTCTGCCGCTGAGATTGGCGACCACCACGCTAGGCCACTGCGCGACGGCCTGCGCTCTCTGCAACTTGCCTTTAGAGAAGCGTCAGTGATTAAAGACGCACCCGGCGCTGGCCCTGGCGAGAAATTTACCGGCCCAGTCAACTAGCCGCGGCTGGTCTGCCTGTTGCTGGTCGACGTGGGTTAGCTAGCTAACTTTGCCAGGCTGAATCTGGACTTTCATCGAATCCACCAGTTCTGACAGGTGAGGAATTGCCGACCACAGGCTGATCAGACGAGAAATAACGGACTCCAAGTCGGTTTGCGCCAAGCCTGGCTTCATCTCGAGTGCGATTATCAGCTCAGGTCCGGTCAATCGCGACATTAGGTCACCCGAACGCAGATTAAGTGACCGAACATCGGTCTCATTTCGCAGCGGCACGGTGAGCGCGTTGAATAAATCGCGATTCAGATGCGGCGGGATCCAAGCCTTTTGCTGGGCGAGAGCCTCAATTGCTGGCCGTCTAAGGACAAATTCGGTAGGTGAACCTGGGTCAAGGATTACCCGCTTATTGCCCTCTGATACGGCAGCCAGAGCAACGCGCACAGCATCGCTCGGCACCGGGCGAGCTTTTTTATTCCAAACAGCCATCGCGGCCACCGAGCTAAAAACCGGTAACCCGGTTTCTCCGTCTGGAGTCTTTACCGTGACGATCGAGAGGTCAGCGCTCTTGTCAACAGTTTGCCCGTGAGCACCCTGTCCGCTTTCCCCCAGGTCAGCCAAGAGTGGAATCAATAGACGTGATTTGGCAATCTCTTGGAACACTTTGCTGGCATCACCGGAAAGTTGAAATTCGGCGAGCGCAGCGACTAGATCGTGGGGTGCGGTGCCGTCATCATCGGCGAAGGGGTTTTGCTCGAAACTTCGCCCCGCCCATGGCACACCAGCTGAATCGGCGAATCGGTCAGCGTTGATGTGCTCGTGGTCGTGGCTTTTCATGTTTAGGAGTTGGCGATAGCCAGGGCTTCTTGAAGGGTGAACTTGTTGGCATAGAGAGACTTGCCCAAAATGGCGCCTTCTAGGCCTTCAGATACCAGCGCTCGAAGATCACGGATGTCTTGTAGCGAGCTAATGCCACCAGAGGCAACGACTGGCTTGCTGGTGCGCTTCATAACTTCGCGTAGCAGCTCGATGTTTGGACCGCGCAGGGTACCGTCTTTAGTCACATCGGTAACCACGTATCGTGCGCAACCGGCTGCCTCTAGGCGAGCGAGTACCTCCCAAAGGTCTCCACCTTCGCGAGTCCAACCGCGTGCCGCAAGAGTGGTACCGCGAACATCTAGGCCCACTGCAATGGCATCGCCAAACTTGGCAATTACACGCTCGGTCCACTCAGGGTTTTCTAGCGCAGCGGTGCCAAGGTTTACTCGGGTAGCACCGGCTTCAAGTGCAGCCTCAAGCGATGCATCGTCACGGATACCACCAGAAAGCTCAATCTTCACCGAGGAAGCAGAATCGACTACTTCGCGAATGATTGCGCGGTTATCGCCGCGACCAAAGGCAGCGTCAAGGTCTACAAGGTGAATCCACTCCGCCCCGGCTTCGATCCAGGTCTGAGCGGCTTCAAGTGGGCTGCCGTAATCGGTCTCTGAACCAGCCTCACCCTGAGTAAGGCGGACGGCCTTTCCGTCGGCAACGTCAACGGCAGGAAGTAGTTCTAGGTAGTTAGCCATTTGGATCTCTTTCTTTGAAACTAAAAAGTGCCCAGCCAGTTGCTGAGAAGCTTGATGCCGGCTTGACCGGATTTTTCAGGGTGAAACTGAGTTGCAGACAAGGGGCCATTCTCGACAGCGGCAACAAACCGGCACCCATACTCAGCCCAGGTAACTTGTGGGTGGGTCAATGGACCCTGTTCATCCATCTTCCAATCGCGAACACCGTAAGAGTGCACGAAGTAAAAACGCTCCGACTCAATTCCGGAAAACAACTTGGTGGCCGCTGGCGGTTGGACGGTATTCCACCCCATGTGCGGCAGGACCGGTGCATCAAGTTTTTCGACGACACCTGGCCACTGCCCAAGACCCTGGGTCTCGATTCCGTGTTCCAGACCCTGCTCAAACATCACCTGCAGCCCAACACAAATGCCCAAAACCGGCTTGCGTGCCACCAAGCGCTTATCGATGAGCTCTGCACCCTTGACTTCGTTTAGCTGTTCCATAACGGCAGTGAAGGCACCCACACCTGGCACGACTAGGCCGTCGGCCGCAAGAACTGAAGCTCGGTCACGGGTGAGTTCAACCTGTGCACCGGCAACCTCAAGAGCCTGGGCCACCGAGTGAACATTTCCGCTGCCGTAATCTAAGACGACTACGCGGGGTGAAATCACAAAGCACCCTTGGTAGAAGGAATGCCATCGACGCGCGCGTCAGCCTCGACCGCCTTGCGGAATGCCCTGGCAAAAGCCTTGAACTCTGCCTCGGCAATGTGGTGCGGGTCGCGACCATCAAGCACAGTTACGTGCACGGTAATGCCAGCGTTCAATGAGATTGCCTCAAACACGTGGCGGATCATTGAGCCGGTGAAGTGACCACCAATAAGGTGGAACTCAAACCCAGCAGGCTCGCCCGTGTGAACCAGGTATGGGCGACCTGAAACGTCAACCACAGCACGCGCCAAGGCGTCGTCTAGCGGAACAGTTGCATCACCGTAGCGGCCGATGCCTGATTTGTTGCCGAGAGCCTGACGAATTGCCTGGCCCAAAACAATTGCTGTGTCTTCTACCGTGTGGTGAACATCAATGTGGGTGTCGCCCGATGCACGCACGAATAGGTCTACGAGAGAGTGCTTAGCGAAAGCGGTGAGTAAGTGGTCGAAAAAAGGCACCGATGTAGAGATTTCGGCGCGACCAGTGCCATCAAGGTTGAGGCTCAGCTCAATTGATGACTCGGAAGTGCTGCGCTGCAGAGTGGCAGTACGGCTCATGGAAATACCTTTCGCAAAGCGATGTTAGTTATGGAGCAAGTCTAGCGAATCAGTGGTTTGCGAGCACTTCTCGCAAGGCAGCTAGGAAAGCTGTGGTCTCAGCTTCGGTACCGGCTGAAACTCGAAGAGTCCCTGGAATTCCAACGTTTCGAATCAAAACCCCCTTGGCAAGGAGCGCCTCGAAGACCTGGTTGGAATTTTCTAGGCCACCAAACAATACGAAGTTTGAGTCAGAGCGGTATGGATCAAGGCCCAGATCTTGAAGCTCCATGACGATTCGGTCACGCTGGTAGCGAATGTCATCGACCGTTGCCAGCATGGTGGCCGCATGCGCCAAAGCACCTTCAGCAGCGGCCTGCGTGAATGCGCTCAGGTGGTAAGGAAGGCGAACCAATCTCAGAGCATCGATGACAGCCGGGTCAGCAGCCAGGTAGCCCACGCGTGCGCCCGCAAACGCAAATGCCTTGGACATCGTGCGGCTAACCAAAAGCCTTTCCCTGCCTGGCAACAGACTGGTAGCACTGACCTCGGTTGCGCCGCCAAATTCCGCATAGGCTTCATCGACAACGACTATGCCCCCAGTTGCCTCTGATACGGCGTCATAGGCTGCTTCGATGCAGCTGAGACTCAAGGGCGTGCCGGTTGGGTTATTCGGAGAACAAAGCATCACGATGTTTGGCTGCTCTTTGAGAATCTCGGCGCGAATGTGCTCAGGGGTCAACTCGTAACGGTCGAGTCGCGGCGAATCAACGTACTCGGTGCCGGTACCTTGGGCAATCAGAGCGTACATGGAGTACGTAGGTGTAAAACCAATGGCTTTTCGCCCCGGACCACCAAAGGCTTGGAAGATGTGCTGCAAAACCTCATTAGAACCGTTTGCGGCCCAAATGTTTTGTGCGGATAGGCCTGCGCCAAGGTAGTTAGCCAAAGCCTCTCGAAGGGCCATGAACTCGCGGTCTGGGTAGCGATTAATCTCGAGCACTGCAGCGGCAATTCTCCCGATGATGTCAACAGCGACTTCTTCGGGAATGCGGTGCGTGTTCTCGTTGACGTTTAGGGCCACCGGAACATTTAGTTGCGGTGCCCCGTAAGGAGTGCGCCCTTTGAGGTCATTACGTAGGGGAAGGTCTTCAAGATTAGCCACCTGACTAGGTTACCGGTTGGCCAATAATGAAGCGGGGTTTCTGCTCGGACTAGTTTGGCAAAGCGATCTTTTGACCAGGCTGCACTTCTGCACTAACCAATCCGTTTAGATTGACCACATCTACGATCCAGTCGCGAGGGTCTTGGTTTGGGGCTAGGTCTTCAGCTAGAGACCACAAGGTCTGACCAGCCGAAACAGTGATGTACTGAAACTCAACAGAGGCCGAAGACACGTTTGCGTTGGCCCCTGAAGCACCGAAGCCTTGAGCCAAAGCAAAGACTGCACCTGTGGCAATTGCCACGATGGTGACGCTACGCAGGAAACGACGACCGGAAGCGTTGAGGTGCGTTACTGACTGAACCCGAACCGTAGGACGGACCATGGTTGAAGCTGGTGCGAAGTTTGACATCTTGAACACCTTTCATTTACTTGCTAACTTGAAACCTTTGTTTCGAACAGTTGTTCGCTTTAGAACAAGAATACAAACAAGCACCGACAATTTGTCAAGAAATATTTCTTTTATTCGAAAATGTGTTTGATTTATGCGGTTTTTGCGAATACTCTTTCGATAGTTCTAGATTCAAACAGGCACCTACGACAATTAGAGAAAGGCCTGGCTATGGAAGAAAAGCGCAATACGCGACGCGCATCTAGCTTGAGCCCAATGCAGGAGAGAATTCTGCAGGCAATCCAGCGATCTAAGGCCGAGCGCGGCTACGTTCCGAGCATGCGCGAGATTGGCGAAGAAGTAGGCCTGGCCTCCCCTGCCAGCGTGAGCCACCAGCTAAACCAACTCGAACTGGCTGGTTACATTAGCCGTGACCCAAAGCGCCCGCGCACCATCGATGTATTGATTGAGCTGCCGGGCTGGGAGGGGCAAGGTGCAGAATCTAGCGACAATGCCACCCCGATTGGCGATGCCGCAATGGTTCCTATGGTTGGTCAAATTGCTGCCGGCACTGCCATCACAGCCGAGCAGAATGTCGAAGAGATCTTCCCTTTGCCGCGCCAGTTGGTTGGCAAAGGCGACCTCTTCCTACTGAAGGTCAAAGGTGAGTCCATGATTGATGCAGCCATTTGTGATGGCGACTGGGTCGTGGTTCGCCAACAGCAGACCGCTGAAAATGGGGACATCGTTGCGGCTCTTTTGGAGGACGAAGCCACCGTCAAGACCTTCAAGCAGCAGGATGGTCATACCTGGCTGCTACCGCGAAACTCGTCTTTCGCGCCAATTCTTGGAGATCACGCGGTAATCATGGGCAAAGTTGTTGCCGTACTGCGTTCGGTATAGCAATTATTGAGAGCTGGTCGCGGCCAGCTTTAGATGACCAAGCGGTAGTCGGCTAGTTCGGCTGCCGTTTCAGGTTTAACCATGGCTCGCACAAAGGTTCCGCCTTCTCGATAGTCAAGCATCAAGATGCGGCTATTCAAGTGCAACTTAGAAACTAGGTCGCCACGGTTATAAGGAATTAAGACCGCAATCTCGACGTTTGGTTCAGGAAGCAGGCGAGCTATCAAAAGCTTTAACTCTTCAACTCCCTCTCCAGTTCGAGCCGAAACACCGATTGAGTTTGGCTCCATGCCGCGCAGGGCCATGCGTTGGGTTTCATCGGCCAAGTCAATCTTGTTGAAAACAATCAACTCTTGAATATCGCGTGCCCCGACCTCGCCGATCACGTTGCGAACGGTAGCAATCTGTCCGGCTGGATCCGGGTGTGAAGCATCGACCACATGCACGATGAGGTCGCTATCTGCAATCTCCTCGAGGGTTGACCGAAAAGCCTCAACTAACTGGTGGGGCAGGTTGCGCACAAACCCAACAGTGTCGGCGTAGGTAAAGTCGCGACCGTCAGGGGTCTTGGCCTTTCTCACTGTTGGATCCAGCGTGGCAAAAAGTGCATTCTGAACCAAAACCCCAGCTTGGGTTAGCCGGTTTAGCAAGGATGACTTGCCGGCGTTTGTGTAGCCCGCAATGGCCACCGCTGGAATCGAATTACGCTTTCGGTTGGAACGCTTGGTCTCACGTGCTGGCTTCATGGCCATAATCTGCTTGCGTAGTTTTGCCATTCGGGTGTTGATCCGACGCCGATCCAGCTCAATCTTGGTTTCACCGGGACCGCGTGACCCCATACCGACACCGCCGGCAGCCTGGCCACCGGCCTGGCGTGACATGGACTCACCCCAACCTCTAAGGCGTGGCAATAGGTATTCAAGCTGGGCTAACTCCACCTGGGCTTTACCCTCGCGACTCTTGGCATGTTGGGCAAAAATATCCAAAATCACAGCGGTTCGGTCAATCACCTTGGCGTTGACCACGTCTTCTAGTGCACGTCTCTGGCTTGGTGCTAACTCAGTGTCGGCAATCACGGTATCGGCACCGGCAGCCGCGACCAACTGCTTTAGCTCCTGTGCCTTGCCTTTACCAAGAAAAGTCGCCGGGTCTGGGTGTGCTCGTCGCTGCAACAAGCCATCAAGCACAGTGGCCCCGGCTGTTTCGGCGAGCGCGGCAAGCTCGCGCAACGAATTCTCGGCATCGAGCAAAGTATTTTCGCCCCAAAGGCCAATCAAAATGACTTTTTCAAGGCGTAACTGGCGATATTCAACATCGGTGATGTCCTCGAGCTCAGTGGATAGCCCGGCTACTCTGCGCAGGGCGGTGCGGTCTTCACGCTCAAACTGGTCACCGTCGAAGTTATTGAAAGTGTTGGTTTCTTCGGCACCCAGAGCCGCAGCGCGCTCACCTCGACGAAGGATACGGTCAACCACCTCATCGCCTCGAGAGTTGCCATGAGTGAAGGTCGGCTGATCATCTGCCTCAAAAAGCTCTTCGTCCACGCAACTAACACTAGTTTGCCTATCTGTATTACTGTTTCCACTATGTCTTCAGAACACTATTTTTCGGAGACCCCCGGCAGTACATTCAAGCCAAAGCAGATTCAAGTTGTCATTGACGGTCGCGAAGTTTCACTGACCACCTCCGGCGGAATTTTTAGCCCTGATCACATCGATCAAGGTACACAGATTTTGCTTAATCACCTTGATGATGCACCGCCGAGCGGAAACATCCTCGACATTGGCTGTGGTTGGGGGCCTATTGCGCTTTCCCTGGCTTCGCGCTCGCCCAAGGCAACCATTTGGGCTATCGATGTTAATGAGCGATCTCTAGAGCTGACGGCAGCTAACGCGGCGAAACTTGGCCTGACCAATGTGAACACCTGCAAACCCGATGAGGTTCCAGCCGATTTGAAATTTAGCGGAATATGGTCAAACCCGCCTATCCGAGTCGGCAAGGACGTTCTGCACGAAATTTTGCTCACTTGGCTACCAAGACTGGACCACGACGCTGAAGGCTACCTAGTCGTTCAGAAGAACCTGGGCGCTGATTCTCTTCACCGATGGCTGGAAAGCGAACTTCCTGACGAGTTCAGCACCATTCGAGTGGAAACCTCGAAGTCTTTTAGGATTTTGCGAGTCAAGAACCGCGGCTAATGTTTACGAACTTAGAGCGCGTCTAGATCTAGCTGCCCCTCGAATACCAACTCTGCCGCACCGCTCAAACCAACGTGTTCTCCATCTTCGGCCGCAAACATGCGCACACCTAAAGTTCCGCCAGGCACCTTGACCGCCCACTGGTTTGGTGCGCCGTTTCCGGCCCAGTGACGGGTGGCTAGAGCGGCCGCAACAATGCCTGTGCCACAAGACAAGGTTTCACCTACACCGCGCTCGTAAACTCTCATTTGAATCGTGCCGACGCCATCTTTGACCATTGGATCAGCAGGCACCACAAACTCAATGTTGGCTCCATTGGCCGGCGCGGGTTCAATGTTCGGCTTTTTGGTCAAATCCAGGCCTGCCAGCTCCTGCGGTTCGGCCAGTGCAACCACAATGTGTGGGTTACCCACATTAATGCCCTGACCAGGCCGGGCAACCTCAAGGTTGACTGCCTCAACGAGACTCTCCCCCTCTAGTTTCCAGCGCCCCATATCAATGGCAAAACCAGCCATGTTTCGCTGTAAGTCCTTGACCCCGGCACGCGTGCCAATTGAGAGAGTCTCACCGTCACCCAGCTGGACTAGACCCTTTTCAGTAAGGTAGCGGGCAAAAACTCGGGTTCCATTGCCGCACATTTCAGCAATCGATCCATCGGCGTTGTAGTAATCCATGAACCAAATTGCGCTTGGCTCTTCGGCCAAAATAGCTGCACCCGCAGGCAAGTTTTCAGACTTGACTACACGAATCAGACCATCAGCGCCAATGCCAAAGTGGCGGTCACAAATTTTGGCAACCTGCTCTGGAGTTAGAGTAATGTGCCCCTCAGCGTCGAGAAAAAGCACAAAGTCGTTGCCCGTGCCGTGACCTTTGGTGAAATGCATCAGATTTGCCATGGGACAAGCCTAGAGCCCAAGCCAGTTTGCCACGAGATCACTAGCCTTTTTATTCATATGAGGGTCTTGATAGTCCAGCCAATGAATGCGCGGATCGCGCTTAAACCACGACATCTGCCGGCGTGCATATTTTTGGGTTAGGCGCACGGTATCGGCGATTGCCTCGGACTCAGTCATAACGCCATCTATTTGAGCAATTGCCTGGGCATAACCAATCGCACGCGATGAAGTTTTTCCGTTCCTAATACCAAGCGACTCCAGTGCCCGCACCTCCTCAATGAGACCGGCTTGCCACATTCGCTCCACCCGGTGCTCAAGACGCTGCCTAAGGTCTTCTCGCGGGCCAGTCAGGCCAATCTCTAATACCGGCTGCCAATCTACGTTTTCTTCAGGAAGCACGGCAGCGAAGGGCATACCGGTGAGTGTGACAATCTCGATGGCCCGCACGGAGCGCCGCCCGTTTTCCGGAATTATTCTGCTCGCAGCAACCGGGTCAATTGCCTTGAGGCGCCGGTGCATCTCATGCGGTCCATGTTCGTCTAGTTCAGCTTCAAGTTGTGCCCTCAGCTCAGCATCGCGAGCAGGAAACTCGAACATGTTTAGAACGGCAGCCACGTAGAGCATAGAGCCACCAACCAGGATGGGTACTGCTCCCCGGCTCTGGATTTGGGTAATGGTCGGCCGAGCGACAGCCTGATATTCGGCGGCCGTTGACTCTTCAGAAATCTCGAGCCAATCGAGAAGGTGATGTGGAACACCCTGACGCTCTTCAACAGAGAGTTTTGCGGTACCGATATCCATACCCCGGTAGAACTGCATCGAGTCACAGTTGACGATTTCAGCTTGACCACCGGCAGCCCTAATCTGTTTCGCAAGAGCTATGGCTAGATCAGATTTGCCGGTGCCAGTTGGGCCAACTACTGCGATTAGTTTGTTGAGCATTATGGTTTGCGCAGGCTAGGCAACCCAAGTGAAACACTCGCCGGGCCAGAAGCAGAACCCGTTGCCGGAACACCACAACTTGCCGCCTCGGTGCGGTCCCAAGCATCACCCGCGGTTGTGCGGCGAACGGCATAAACCGAGATGTCGTCAGCTAGCAAGTGGTAAGGCGCTGCATCGGTGATTTTGGCGGTAACAACATCGCCCGGTCTTGGGCGCTCAGCACCGTCAGGCACCTCAAAGTGAACCAGGCGGTTGTCCTCAGCTCGGCCACTCATGCGGTTGGTGGCTTCGTCTTTACGACCCTCGTTGTTGGCAACCAGCACCTGCACGATCTGACCGAGCTGGTTCTTGTTTTCGGTCCATGCAACATCGTTGACCAAAGCCATGAGCCTTTCGTAACGCTCCTGCACTACCTCTTTTGGTAGCTGATCTGGAAGCTCTGCGGCCGGCGTGCCTGGGCGCTTTGAATACTGGAAGGTGTAGCTTGCGGCGAAGCGAGCTTCGCGAACTACACGCATGGTCTCTAGAAAATCTTGCTCAGTCTCCCCAGGAAAACCCACAATGATGTCGGTTGTAATCGAAGCGTTTGGCATGGCCATACGAACCCGCTCAAGAATTCCTAGGTACTTGTCGCTGCGATAACTGCGGCGCATGTCTTTCAGAACTTTGTCACTGCCAGACTGAAGTGGCATGTGTAACGAGGGCATGACGTTGTGAGTCTCAGCCATTGCCTCAATCACGTCATCGGTAAAGGCAGCTGGATGTGGGCTGGTGAACCGGACTCTTTCGAGCCCTTTGATTTCGCCGCAGGCCCGCAGCAATTTGGCAAATGCTCCCTTGTCACCAAACTCGACCCCGTATGTGTTTACGTTCTGGCCCAAAAGTGTAACTTCGATAGCTCCATCATCGACGAGCGCTTGAATTTCAGCGAGAATCTCGCCTGGGCGGCGGTCCTTCTCTTTTCCGCGCAGGGATGGCACGATGCAGAACGTGCAGGTGTTGTTACAACCTACAGAAATAGAAACCCAGCCCGCATAGGTAGAGTCTCGTTTGGTTGGCAGCTCACTAGGAAACGTCTCGAGTGCATCAAGTATTTCAACCTGGGCCTCGTGATTGTGACGGGCGCGCTCTAGTAGCGCTGGCAACGAACCAATGTTGTGAGTACCGAAGACTACATCTACCCAAGGCGCACGCTTGATGATGGTGTCGCGGTCTTTTTGAGCCAAGCAACCACCTACAGCGATTTGCATCTCTGGGTTTTCTTTTTTCTTCTCGCCTAGCATTCCAAGGTTGCCATAAAGCTTATTGTCAGCATTTTCGCGAACGGCACAGGTGTTAAAAACTACGATGTCGGCGGTTCCGGTTTCGGCAGCGGTATAACCGGCAGCCTCGAGCAGGCCGGTGAGACGCTCAGAATCATGAACGTTCATTTGGCACCCATAGGTACGAACTTCATAGGTGCGATTGGTGGTAGTCATTAGAAGACTATTTTAGCGGCAGGCTTGGATTTAGCTCTTGGTTCTCGGCGAACCGAATTGCTGCGAAAGCGATGGCACTTGAATAACCCTTGCGTTGAAGGTAGCCAGCCAGACGGCGATCTCGAGTGGCTTTCTCGAGATGTGCCATTTGACCAAAACGCTTTGATGCAAGTTCTTTGGCTGTTTCTAACTCATCCTCAGAACTGACTTCGTCTAAAGCTGCCTCGAAATCGGCTTCTGCCACGCCTTTAGTTAGCAACTCACGCTTGATGGCCGTTTTCGAGAGCCCCCTGAAGTTACGACGACTCGAAACAATGGTCTGGGCAAAAACCTTATCGTCAATTAAGCCCACCTCAGTAAACCGTTCAAGAATAGCCTCGGCAATTTCGGGCGGAATCTCTCTTTGCTCGAGGATTTGCCGCAACTGGTGCTTGGACTTTGCACTTCGCGCTAACTGGTGGAGCAGAACGTTTCTGGCACGCTGCTCGAGTTTTTCGGCGCTTGGCTGAGGCTTGGCTGTATCAGCTGAAAAAGGCCGCTCTTGAGGCTCGCCCGCAGCACCATTTGAGGACTGCCTGCGCGCCGAATAGCGACCTTTTTGAAATGCCATTTGGGCTAAGCGTTAGCTGCCTTAGCGGCACCTTCAGGCTTTTCAGCAGCATCAGCTGGGAGATCTGCGACCGCGCGTGGCACGCCAATGCCAAGTTTGGTCTTGATCTTCTTCTCGATTTCATCGGCAACCTTTGGGTTTTCGATGAGGTACTTGCGAGCGTTCTCTTTGCCCTGACCAAGTTGCTCACCCTCGTAGGTGTACCAAGCACCCGACTTTTTGACAATTTCTTTCTCAACACCAAAGTCGATCAAGCTACCCTCTCGCGAAATTCCAACACCGTAGATGATGTCAAATTCTGCTTGCTTGAATGGGGCAGCCATCTTGTTTTTGACAACCTTAACGCGGGTACGGTTACCTACTGCGTCTTGGCCGTCTTTCAGAGTTTCAATACGGCGGATGTCCAGGCGAACCGAAGCGTAGAACTTTAGAGCCTTACCACCGGCGGTGGTTTCTGGGCTACCGAAGAAGACGCCAATCTTCTCGCGCAGCTGGTTAATGAAGATCATGGTGGTGCCGGTTGAGTTCAGTGCGCCAGTGAGTTTACGAAGCGCCTGAGACATCAAACGAGCCTGAAGGCCAACGTGAGAGTCACCCATCTCTCCCTCGATTTCTGCTCGAGGCACAAGGGCTGCAACAGAGTCAATAACGATGATGTCGATTGAGCCCGAGCGAATAAGCATGTCGGCGATCTCAAGTGCCTGTTCACCGGTGTCAGGTTGGCTTACAAGTAGTGCATCAGTATCTACACCAAGCGCCTTGGCGTACTCCGGGTCAAGTGCGTGCTCGGCGTCGATGAATGCTGCGATACCGCCATTGCGCTGTGCGTTAGCAATAGCGTGCAACGCGACAGTGGTTTTACCAGAGGACTCAGGACCGTAGATCTCTACGATTCGACCCTTTGGCAAACCTCCGGTGCCCAACGCAACGTCTAGTGCGATTGAGCCGGTAGGAATGACCTCAACTGGAGCGCGATCATCAGAGCCAAGGCGCATAACTGAGCCCTTGCCAAACTGGCGGTCAATTTGAGCTAGCGCAGTGTCTAGTGCCTTTTCGCGATCTGAAGGTGATGGCATTTGATCCTCTAATTCTGGCCGTAAGCCTTGGCTGGTTGTCTCAGGTGCTCTGATTGATAAAACCGACTGTATTTCGAGGCGCTGACAATTAAGCCAACCTGGGTTCAGTCTGTTGAAAACCTGCCTCAAAACCCGTTGTTAATAACTTACACGCGTTCGAACAAAATTTCGATAGTTAATTAGTGTGGCGTGTCGGTGTTTCGGGTTTTTGTTCAGTGCGGCTTTGGTTTTTCTTTTGAAACCCCATGCCAGCGATTTTTTGGAACACCACTTGCCTCGCATACCGCCAGCCAAACCTCTTTTGGATTCCTGCCCGCAGCAAGTGCCTGATTTGCGGTTTGATCACCTAGGGCGCTGATAACCAAGTCTTCGGCTACAACCTTGGCATAGGCGGCACCAAACTCATCTGCCATATACTCGTGAAATTGACTATGCCGCACCCTTAGACCCTACCTAAGGTTGCTAGGCAATAGAAAAGCGAAAGCCCTCGGACTCAAAACCGAGGGCTTTCGAAGATTGTTTAACAGGAGGACTTAGCGAGCTCCGGCAAGACTGCTATCAAAGTCGTGCACGAACTCGGCAGGGACAGTGTCAGGGATATTGACACCTTCGAGAACCGCCAGACGATCGCTAACTTCGCGCATGATTTGTGAAATTGGAACGTCAAGGGCGTCGGCCACTGAAGCCAGAATTTCTGAAGAAGCTTCTTTTTGACCGCGCTCGACCTCACTAAGGTAGCCAAGGGCTACGCTAGCGCGACCTGCGACCTGGCGAAGAGTCTTGCCCTTCTGCAAACGAAAGTCGCGAAGCACATCGCCGATTTCTTGTCTGACTAGAACCATTTAGTGCCTCCTTTGTAAATAACCTACCCGTTGCCTATGACAAAAGATAAACCGAACACCTGAGTTTTACCTGAGTGTTACTTGGAAGATAACCGACAAGTCGTGAATTTTGTTCCTGCCAACAGAGTTAGCCAGAGATAGCAGACTGGGCCTTTAGACCTTTTGAAGCCAAGCAAGCAGTACGTTTACGGCTGCTTCGGTGCTTTGGGCACGAATCTCTTCTCGGGAGCCCCCGAAGAAATATTCGGTGACCTCGACTGGCACTCCTGATGCGCCAAGAATGGCTACAAAAACTGTTCCAACAGACTTGCCATCTTGACTATCTGGCCCAGCCACTCCGGTGACGGCCAAGCCGACGACGGAGTCTTCAGGCAAATTTGCCGCCTTCGCGAGAGAGCCCCTGACTCCTCTGGCCATGGCTACGGCGACTTCAGGGTCTACTGCTCCGCGTTCAGACAGCAAAACCTGGGGAACACCAAGCAGTGAAGCCTTGATTGCGGTGTCATAGGCCACGATTGCCCCTAAGAAAACCTTGGACGCGCCTGGAACCGAGACAAACTCAGAACTGAGCCCTCCCCCGGTAAGCGACTCGGCAACAGCCAATCGAAGGCTCTTGGCCTGAAGCGAATCCAGCGCCTGCTTAGCAGTCATTAGCCCCGGGCCTTGGACGCCAAAATCAAATACTGGGCCCCGGTCCAAAGAGTTAGACCAACCGCAATTCCGACAAGGCCAGTCTCGAGCCAGTCATACCATTCCCCGAAATAGGCCTGGAACGGAGAGACTACAAAGCCCACCATGATGCCTTGAAAAATTGTTTTTAGTTTTCCGCCTGCAGATGCCGGCACTACGCGCTTTTTGATTACGACAAACCTGTAGGCGGTGATGCCGAGCTCTCGAGCCAAAATGGCTACGGTTACCCACCAGGCAACCTCATTGATAGCCGACAACGAGATTAGCGCCCCGCCCAGTAGCGCTTTATCGGCAATCGGATCAAGCAATTTGCCAAGGTTGGTTACTAAGCCGCGCTTGCGAGCGATAGCGCCATCAATTCCGTCGCTAGCCATAATGAGAATAAATATTCCAGTTGAAAGCCACCGCATTGGGCTTGCTGGATCACTGACTTCGACCAAGGACCAAATGAAAAATGGCACGGCAAGAATTCGAGCCATCGTGATTATGTTTGGCAGGTTGAAAATAGACTTTGCTGTTTTTTCGATCATCAGTGGCGGCCCGTCAGTTGCCAAGCGTCTTCGTCGCCGTCATCTTCGTCACCAGTGGTGATGATTGACCGGTCAACGTTTGCTCGAGGAATAAAGTCGTCAAATTCGCCCGCCGCCATGCTGCCTAGCGCTTCGTCAGGAAGATCGATTACCGCAGCCGCACTCTGAACCTGAGGCGTAGCCGATGCCCCCGGCTCACCTCGGAGCTGAGCCAAGACAATTGGCAGGTCCTCGGGTTTCACCAAAACATCACGCGCTTTTGAGCCCTCAGATGGACCAACGATTTGCCTGGATTCTAGAAGATCCATCAATCGCCCTGCCTTGGCAAATCCAACTCTAAGTTTTCGCTGCAACATAGATGTGGAACCGAACTGCGAATTGATAATCAACTCAGCCGCCTGCAGAAGCACCTCAAGGTCATCGCCTATGTCAGCATCAACGATTTTGGCAGCGGCAACCTCTTGAACATCTTGGCGATATTCGGGCTCCATCTGCGCTTTGACGTGGTCTACAATCTTGGCCAGCTCAGACTCGGCTAACCAGGCACCCTGAACACGGATTGGCTTATTTGTTCCCATCGGAGAGAACAGGGCGTCTCCTTGGCCAATAAGTTTCTCGGCGCCAGGCTGATCAAGGATCACTCGAGAGTCAGTTAGAGAGGTCACAGAGAAAGCCAAACGACTTGGTACGTTGGCCTTAATGAGACCGGTAACAACGTCCACCGATGGACGCTGGGTAGCCAGAACAAGGTGAATACCTGAGGCACGTGCCAACTGGGTAATTCGAACAATGGAATCTTCAACATCGCGAGGGGCGACAATCATAAGATCGGCGAGCTCATCGACCACGACCAACAGATATGGATATGGCTGGAGAACACGCTTGCTGCCCTCTGGAACCTTAACCTCGCCTGCAACTACTGCACGGTTGAAGTCATCGATGTGTTTGAAACCAAAACTGGCCAGGTCGTCGTAGCGCATGTCCATTTCTTTGACGACCCATTGCAGCGCCTCTGCGGCCTTTTTGGCGTTAGTAATAATTGGGGTGATCAGGTGCGGCACACCTTGATACGCGGCCAGTTCCACGCGCTTGGGGTCGATAAGGACCATGCGCACCTCGGCCGGCTTAGCGCGCATCAGAATTGAAGTGATCATGGAGTTCACAAAACTGGACTTACCTGCACCGGTGGCGCCTGCAACCAAAAGGTGAGGCATTTTGGCAAGGTTGGCAATTACAAACCCACCCTCGACATCTTTGCCGATTCCGATGGTCAGTGGGTGCAAGCTCTTGGCAGCGACCTCAGACCTTAGGACGTCACCCAAAGACACTGTTTCGCGATCGGTGTTCGGAATCTCGATGCCGATCAGAGACTTACCCGGAATCGGGGCGAGGATGCGAACCTCGTTGCTAGCTACCGCATAAGAAATGTTGCTAGCCAAACGGGTAACGGCCTCAACCTTTACTCCGGGCGCCAATTCAACCTCGTAGCGGGTAACTGTTGGCCCACGCTGGAAACCTACAACTGCTGCCTCAACGCCAAACTCACGGAAGACGCTGGTGATTGAGCTAACAATTAGATCGTTAGCAGCCGACTTGGCCTTTGGCGGAGTTCCGGGAGCCAAGAAGTTGAGCGTGGGCAACACGTATGGGCGGGTGATGCGCGCACCGGGTGCGCTAGCGGCAGCGTCTGGAACCGAAGGGCTCGAAGCCGGTGGCTGAACGAAAGCCGGTGCATTTGGCACTGGAATGGGTGCGGTTGCAACCAAAGAATCTACCGATGGAACATCTACGACCGGGGCGTCGCCAAAAAGCACATCAAACTGATCTGGCTCGAGGATGCTTGATTCTGGCAACAGTGCCGAGTCAAATGCCGGCTCTTCTTCAGTTTTACCGCGACGCCACCATGGAACCTTAGTGCCATCAAAAGCATCAGGAATAAGTTCTTGCGGTTGCACCTGGGAATCACGCGAGGCACTCTCGCCAAAAAGATAAACGTTTAACTCACGCAGACGCTCACCAATGCGATTTGGGGCGGTCTTTGTCATGATCAACAGCGAAGCAAAGGTGAATGCCAACAACACCGGAGCAGCACCCCAAATGGTGATCGTGCTGAGGAACGGTACAGAAATTAGCCAACCGAAAATTCCTCCGGCAAATGCCAGTTTCCACTCACCATCAGAAGGATTTGGTTGGGATCCAAAAATGTGGAAGAAACCTGAGATAGAAACTACAAAAAGGAAAAGCCCGATGCCGATTCGCCCGTTGTCTCTAATTGTGGCCGGGTAGCGCATGAGGTAAAGAGCAAATACAACCAGTACGACGGGCAGCGCGAAGGCCACGCGCCCAAAAAGAGCACCGAATGTCCAGACGTGCAGACCGATGGCCCACTCTTGCTTGACCAAAACCCACCCGAGAACTGCACCGGTAATGCCCAAGACAAAAAGGAGGAACGGCAGCCCATCACGGCGATCTTCTTTTGCGATTTTTTCTGGACTGAGCGCACGTGCCCCGGCACCAACAATGTGTGCCAGACCCATGTAAAGTGATGCCAAAATTTGGCCAAAACCAGATGCGCGTCCTGAGCCCTGCACTGTGCGGGCGCGTGGAGCGCGCTGAGCCGGTTTGCGCGGAGCAGAAGGTTTTCGTGTAGCCATGCGACAAAACTAACAGCCACAGGCGACAGAATGCCGAAGGCACGGCGCTAGCGACCAGCTAACTAGCCTTCAATCACTACCGGGATGATCATTGGGCGTCGACGATGTGCACGATTTACCCATGTGCCGATTGTTCTTCTAATAACTTGCTGGAGGGCATAAGTGTCCCGAACGCCCTGACCGGCGGCCTCTGCTAGTGCCTTTGAAATTAGCGGCTTGACGTCGTCAAAAACGTGGTCTTCTTCGGCAAAAGCTCGGGCGCGGATTTCTGGTCCCACCTTAACTCGTCCCGTCTCAGCATCGATCACGCAGAAGATGGAAATAAAGCCCTCTTCTGCCAATACGCGGCGATCGTGAAGGTCATCTTCGGTGATTTTTCCAACGGTCTTGCCATCTACGAAGAGCAGACCGCATTCAACCGATCCAACCACTTCAGCCACACCGTCAACCAGGTCGATGACCCAACCGTCCTCGGTGATCAAGACGCGCTCATGAGGAACGCCCGTCTGCTCTGCAAGTTTGCCGTTGGCAATCAGGTGGCGGTACTCGCCATGAACCGGCATGACGTTTTTGGGCTTCAGAATGTTGTAGCAATAAAGCAATTCACCGGCAGCAGCGTGGCCAGAAACGTGAACCTTGGCATTGCCCTTGTGAACCACGTTGGCACCCAATTTGGTCAAACCATCAATCACGCGGTAAACAGCGTTTTCGTTACCCGGAATAAGCGAGCTGGCCAGGATTACTGTGTCGCCCTCGGTGATTTCAATGTCGTGCTCTAAGTTTGCCATTCGAGCCAAAACAGCCATTGGCTCGCCCTGCGAACCGGTAGACATGTAGACAACCTGCTCTGGCGGCATGCTGGCAGCCTGCTTGAGGTCTACGAAGTCTTCGAGTTCAGCCCTAAGGTAGCCCATCTGAATGGCAATCTGCATGTTTCGAACCATAGATCGACCGACCAAAGCAACCCTGCGGTTATTCGCCTTAGCGGCATCAACTACCTGCTGCACACGGTGAACGTGGCTCGAGAACGATGCCACGATCACGCGTTTCTTTGATCGGGCAATCACACTCTCGATTACCGGGCCAATCTCTTTTTCGAGCGGAGTAAACCCAGGCACATCGGCGTTCGTTGAATCACTCATGAAAAGGTCTAGGCCCTCTTCGCCGATTCGGGCAAATGCGCGCAAGTCGGTCAGACGTCCGTCCAATGGCAACTGATCCATCTTGAAGTCACCGGTGTGCAAAATGCTGCCAGCCGCTGAACGAATGACCACTGCAAGAGCATCTGGGATTGAGTGATTTACAGCGATGAATTCAAGATCAAAGCCAGCCAGCTGCTCGCGGCGCCCCTCGGCAACCACCATTGAATAAGGCGTGATTCGGTGCTCTTTCAGTTTGGCCTCAACAAAAGCCAGAGTTAGCGCCGAACCCAACAGCGGAATGTCCTGCTTCATACGCAGAAGGTAAGGAACACCACCAATGTGGTCTTCGTGCCCGTGAGTCAAGAAGATTCCAACAATGTCGTCCATGCGGTCTTGCAGATAGCCAAAGTCAGGCAGGATTACATCGATGCCCGGCTGGTGCTCTTCGGGGAACAATACGCCGCAGTCCACAATCAGGATTTTTGAATCAATCTCAAAGACCGTCATGTTACGGCCAATTTCACCGATTCCTCCTAGCGGAATGATGCGCATTACACCTGGTTTTAGCGGAGCTGGAGCAGGAAGTACTTGAACCATTGGTTCTCTTTTCTTGATGCGCGTTTAGCGCGTAGTGCCAGCCACCTTTGGCAGAGCACCACCGGCTGCTGCGTTGCGGTCTGGACGGAAATTCTCGAAACTTAGGCCAACGATGTCGCCAACAATGTCAATGCCATCCTCAATGCGAGCTGCCTCGGCGTCTTCTGGACCAACTAGTGGCAAACGCACACGTGGGCTAGAAATCAATCCCAAAGCGTGAAGCACATACTTAGCCGCCACAGTTCCTGGAACGTTAGTCATAAGGGCTCGCTGAAGAGGCTCGAGGCTGTTGTGAACCTTTAGCGCGGTGTGGAAATCGTTGTTGTTGGTGGCATCAATCATGGCGCGGTAAGCGGCTGGGGCCACATTGGCGGTAACGCCAATCAGACCGGTAGCACCGATAGACAGGTGCGGCAGCACGTTTGAGTCGTCGCCAGAGAAGTACAGCAAACCGGTTTCGTTCATGATTCTCGAGGCCTGGGCCAAATCTCCCTTGGCGTCTTTAACCGCCATGATGTTTGGGTGCTTTGCGGCTCGCAAGAAGGTGTCGTGTGAGATAGCGATACCGGCACGGCCAGGAATGTCATAAAGAATAACTGGCAGATCTGTGGCATCTGCGATCATGCGGAAATGAGTTAGCACACCGGCCTGAGTTGGCTTGTTGTAGTAAGGCGTGACGATCATGACACCGTCGGCACCGGCCTTCTCTGAAGCCTTGTAGAGCTGCATCGCGTGCGCGGTCTCGTTTGAACCACCGCCGGTAATGATCTTGGCGCGGCCACCCGAAACAGACTTGCCTACCTCAACCAACTTGATTTTCTCAGCGTCAGTCAGAGTGCTGGTCTCACCGGTGGTACCGGTTACAACAACGCCGTCGGCACCGTTAGAAATCACATAGTCAATGTGCTTCTCAGTGGCAGCCCAGTCAACCTCACCCTCAGCAGTCATTGGGGTGACGAGTGCAACTAGGACCTGACCAAACAGGTTTTTCTGCTCTTTAGACATGGCGGTAGCCTTTCGGTAAAACTACGGTGCTACGCGGCCGTTGGCGTTGAATGCTTCGTAGGTGTAAGGCATGAGTTTGGCAAACTCTGCCTCCATTTTCTCAGCACACATTTCGATTTCGCGCTGAGGGAACGATGGGAAGTGGGTACCTTCACGCTTGGTGCGCAGGCTCAAAAAGTTCATCAGTGCGCGAGCGTTCATGGTGACATACATGCTCGAGTAAATGTTTAGTGGAAGCACGATGCGTGCAACCTCGCGAGCTACACCAGCCTCAAGCATGCGCTTATAAGACTCATAGGCGTTCTGCGAGGTGGTGCGGGCTTCTTGCTCAACCAAAGCAGTCTGCTCAGCGGTGCCAGGCAAAAACTCGTAGGCACCAGCCTTGCCAACCTGAAGCAGGTTGCGGTCCGGACCAGGCACATAGAAAACCGGGCTTAGCTCCTTGTATCGGCCTGACTCTTCGTTGTAGCTGGCGATACGGTGGCGCATGAACTCGCGGAAGACAAAGATTGGTGCCTGCACATAGAAAGTCATCGAGTTGTGCTCGAATGGAGATCCGTGGCGGTCGCGCATTAGGTAGTTAATCAGTCCTTTAGAGCGCTTCTCGTCCTCGGCAGCATCAGTCTGGGCTGCGGCTGCCTCTAGGGTTTGCTCACCCTGGGTTGAAACTCGTGCGGCAAATAGAACATCAGAGTCTGCGGCATTGGCGCGGACTAATTCGACGGTAACGTCACTGCGAAAAATAATTTCTGACACCCCCTAAGCCTACCGGTAGAGGCCAACCGCAATAAAACGACACAAACGTGCCGCGGGTTGGAAATTTACCTAATCTTGTTTCATGACCCTGGAAACCAAACTATTAGTCGTTTTTGGGCTGCTCGCTCTTGCCACTGCAGCCGGCCTAGTTTGGCGCGCAAAGACAGGGCGGGCCAAGGCGGTTGCTGGCGGCGATGTCATCGACCTAGCCGAGATTGCGGCCACCAAAGACGGCAAACCGGTAACAAAATTTGGCAATAAAGTGACGTTTCTGCAGTTCTCAAGCGAGTTCTGCACCATGTGCCGGCAAACGGCCAAGCTCTACTCAGAACTTGAAAAGGCTCACGACGACGTCTTGCACATTGAAGTTGACATTACTGACCGCCTAGATTTGGCCAATAAGTTCAACATTCTGCAGACCCCGACCACTTTGGTGCTTGATTCAAAGGGGCGAATTACCTCAAGAATTGCCGGCGCTGTAAAAACCCAAACCATCAAAGAAGAACTAGGAAGTTTTGACATCTAATGAGTGATTCAAAAAAGACCCCAGCGGGAATTGACCCACGCGGACCACGCTTTGGAGCGTCCATTACTGCAGTGCTGCTGCTAACCACGGTGTTCCTTGCCCTAGACGCAGGAAGCACTGGTGCTGCTTTCACACTGCTACTGATCGTGACTGCACTATTCGCCATCGGTGCAATTTTGGGAAACAGCAAGCACCCATACGGTTTGATTTTCAAGAAGTTCGTGCGCCCACGTTTGGCTGCGCCAAAAGAGCTAGAAGACCCACGCCCACCAAAGTTTGCTCAGCTTGTTGGTCTGATTGTTGCTGGCGCCGGCGTCGTGCTGCACCTTGCCGGAGTTCCCAACGCGATTGCCATTTTTGCAGGCATGGCATTCGTAGCAGCATTTTTGAATGCAGCATTCAACTTCTGCCTCGGCTGCCAAATGTACGTTGGTCTTCAGCGCCTTGGGCTAATCCGCAAGTTCTAACAACAAACTAGTTCTACTAGAGGCCATCCGGCCGGCAGTTTAGGCAGCCAGCTGGATGGCCTTTAGCATTGCCTGACGAGCGCGCCGGCGATCCCCCGCGAAGTTATAGGCGATGCCTAGGCTAAACCAGGTGCGAAAGTTCTCTGGCTCAGCCTGGGCTTGCGCTTTGTAGTGTTCGAACATGGCAACAGCAGACTCTGGAACTGCGCGACCGCTGGGTCTCAATTCAATGGGATAGTCGGGCCAAGCATCTTCTGCGATGATTCGTTTGGCAAGTTTTTCAACACGAATACCAAAACTGAATTCTTTGTAGATAGCCCATGCGCCCACAATCGGGAAGGTAAGAATCAGCAGGCCCATAACCTTGGCGATTACCGGTTCGGCCAACAGCAAAACTACTCCGGTTTGACCCAACAGCAAGATGTAGGTGCCAAGCAATACCGCCATTACGACGGCGCCGAGTTTGGCGTTGCCCCGAACCACTAGAGTTTGGCCGACTCGGCTACTACAGATTGCAAACCAACTAGTAGCCCTCTTTGCGAAGCGGCAACACGAAGGCTAAGCAGAATTCCGTGAGAGTAGGCATTCACAGAGGATGTCTCGTGACTGATGGTTAGTAATTCGCTGACTCCGCCAAACATTACATCTTGCTTGGCCGAGACTCCGGCTAGTCGGAGGCTGTGGATTGGTACACCCGCAACGACCTCGCCCCGAGCGGTCTGACCCACGCCAGGAATTAGTGGCTGGGTTAATTCTGCTCGCGCCTCGGCAATCATCTCAGCAGTGCGCACTGCGGTGCCCGATGGCGAGTCAATCTTGCCGGCGTGGTGAGCCTCCACGATCTCGATGGAATCGAAGAACTTGGCCGCCTGAGCCGCAAACGAGCTTGCCAACATTGAACCAATAGAAAAGTTTGGAATAACGAGGACGGCTGCATCTGGGTGCGCCGCAAGTTTAGCCTCGAGCTCAGTCAACTTTGCCGCAGACCAACCGCTGGTGCCAACGACAACCTTGAGGCCGTGACGAATGGCAAAGTCGACCACTGATTCACTGACGTCGAGGCGGGTTACCTCAAAGACCACGTCGGCCCCGATGATGTCAGAGAGCTGACTCTTAGAGTCCAGCGCCGCGTGGAGCGAGGTGTGTTGAGAAGCATCGATTAGGTCAAGGGCAAGCTTGCCCATTCTTCCGGTGGCGCCGACGACGGCTACTTTGATAGTCACGCTTTTATCCTAAAGAAACTCGTTGAAGGTTGCCTCTGACACATCGCCAACGGCAACAATTGAGCGCTCGCGGCCGGCCAAATCTGCCGCTAGCGATTGAACTTGCTCAAGCGTTACCGCGTTAACGTGAGCAAGGGAGTCGTCGAGGTCAAAGAACTCTCCATTGATTACTTCTGCACTGATCAGGCGGTTCATGCGAGCCATCGTGCTTTCGTACTTCAAGGCCAATCCACCAGAGATGTTGCCCTGAGCCAGAGTGAGTTCATCGGCGCGGATTCCATCGTTGGCAATTTTTTCAAGCTCTTCAACCATGAGGCGGGTGACCTCATTTGACTTGGCCGGAGAGCAACCAGCATAGAGACCAAAATAAGCTGCGTCAGAATAGCCGGTGTTGAATGAATAGACCGAGTAGGCCAAGCCGCGCTTCTCTCGAATTTCCTGGAACATGCGGGAGCTCATTCCCCCACCGAGCACAGTATTTAGAATCCCCATGGCATAGCGGCGTTCGTCATCGGCGACCAACCCCTGCATGCCTAGCAAAATATTGGCTTGCTGAATTGGTCGGTGAACAACCTTCAGCGCGTGCCCGCGAGTAATCTCAGCGGCCTGCAAGAACCGCCGCTCAACCGGGGTGGCTTTGGCGTCTAGGTTCCAGCCGGCGTCAATTAGTGCCGATTCAACCAACTGAAT
>JBEEOK010000042.1:0-16330 GCA_041191645.1 Actinomycetota bacterium
AGTTTCAATAAATCAAGCAAAACGGTCCTCCTTGGCTCGCATGGCAATCTCGGTGCTTACCAAAGGGTTGGTGTTGGAGGAGCGCTCGCCGCTGGACCGGCGCATCGCTAAACTCGGTTAGGTGTCAACGCTTAGCGAACTAATCAAGGCCAACGGTGGCCGAACCAGTCATGCCGACATCGAATGGCTGCACCTGCTCATGGCAGATTGGCAACTTATTGCCGACCTAGTATTCGCCGACCTAGTGCTTTGGGTGCCCACTTCGGAGGGCAATTTTGTGGCAGCTGGGCACGCGCGCCCATCGAGTGCCGCAACTATTTTTTACCGCGATATCAGTGGTGCCCCGGTGCGCAAAGAGTGGGCGGCACAGGTTAGTGAAGCGTTCAATTCAGGTTTCATGGTTGAGAATCGCGTTCAGTCATCTGATGAGGGTTTCACCTCTCGCCTAAGTGCCTACCCGGTGCGCCGCCGGGTGTCAACCAAGTCTGAAGAGGTCACCAAAGACCCAATCGCGGTGATTACCCGTCACACTAACCTCAGCGATGTCAAAGTTCCTAACCGCTTGCAGCTCAACTATTTAGGCTGCGGCAACGACCTGCTCGACATGGTTGCCGCCGGGTATTTTCCTGATTTTGGCAACCCCACCGGCCCTCGTCGCGGTGCCCCGCGAGCCAACGATGGCCTTTTGCGCCTAGATGTTGATGGCACTGTCATTTTTGCTAGCCCCAACGGCCTTTCGGCATTCAACCGCCTGGGCATCAAGGGTGAGCTAGAGGGTCAATCTTTGGCCACGGCATCAACTCCGGTGCTGAAAGATCGCAACGTAGACGAGAGTCTTCCGCTGGTGCTTACCGGCCGCGCACCGTGGCGCACAGACATGGAGTCACGAAATGTGACGCTGACTGTGCGAGCCATTCCGCTTAGGTCTGCAAATGAGCGCACCGGTGCCATTGTTTTGTGCCGCGATGTCACCGAGCTTAGGCGTCAAGAGCGTGAGCTGATCACAAAAGACGCTACCATTCGTGAGATTCACCACCGCGTGAAGAATAATCTTCAGACTGTGGCAAGCCTGCTCAGAATCCAGGCGCGGAGAAGCCAGAGCGAAGAAGCCAAGGACTCACTTCAGCAGGCCATGCGCAGGGTTTCAGCTATTGCTCTGGTACACGACACTCTGTCAGAGGGCTTGAACCAAGACGTGAACTTTGATGAGGTGTTTGACCGCATTCTCATGTTGGCAACCGAGGTTGCCTCTTCTATGAACACATCGGTGCGCACCATTCTTGACGGCCGGTTTGGGCAACTGAAGAGTGAAATTGCCACACCGTTGGCTGTGGCACTGACCGAGGTGATTACCAACGCCGTTGAGCACGGGCTAGCTGAACGTAGTGGAGTGGTAGCAGTGAATGCCGAACGTAAGCCGAAGCAGTTGTTGATTACAGTCTCAGACAACGGCAAGGGTTTGCCAGACGGCAAACTTGGTCAGGGTCTAGGAACGCAAATTATTAGAACCCTTATTGAGGGTGAGTTGCGAGGAACAATTTTCTGGTCTTCCCCGAGTGAGGGTGGAGCCAGAGTAGCAATTGCAGTGCCGCTCTAAAGCGGTAAAACTTCTGTCAAATAATGATTGTCTATTCAGACTAGCCGGCACGACGTGCGCGTGCGTACTTGCGCTTTAGAGACTTGCGCTCGTCTTCACTCAGACCACCCCAAACGCCGGTGTCCTGGTTTTCTTTGATTGCGTACTCTAGGCACTGGGTGGCTACGCCACACTCGCGGCAAACAGCTTTTGCTTGCTCAATTTGCTCTACTGCAGGACCGGTGTTACCAACTGGAAAGAAAAGTTCTGGATCTTCGGTTAGGCAACGAGATTCATTCAGCCACTGCATATTCATACGTGCGGTATTCCTTTTTGTAATAAAACTTTAGGCATTCTGCCAGACGAGGATGAAAGTCATCTTTAGAAGGTGAATTACGCTAGAAGAGCCGTTTCACAAGAACTTTTCCTTCCAAAATGGTTTCACACCCAAGCCCTTTTGGCAAGACCCAATATTGAGGAACCATGACTAAAAACGCCCAAAAGAAGCCTGCTCCGCTGATCGTTGCAGCCACACTAGTAATGGTCGAGGGGCTCGTCGTAGCCTATTTTGCAGCCCAGCTCGGAATTGGCATCCTCATGGGCGACAGTCGCAGTTTTGTAACTGCGGTGGCACTCTTTGCTCTGGTTGCCGCAGCGGCCGCCTGGGTTATTTACGCTGGCTTTTCACTTCTCAAGGGCAAGCGCTGGGCTCGAAGCGGGGCCCTCTTTTGGCAACTAATTCAGTTGGCGGTGGCAGCCGGGTCTTTCAGCGGCCAGTTTGGCAGTCAGGCTATTGGTTGGAGCCTCATTTTGCCGTCTATCGCAGTGCTAATTGCCCTTTTCAATAAACAAACCATTGCTGCCACCATGAAGGGCAGTGACCCAGAGTAGAACTGGGTCAGGCCAAAAGTTGGGTCAGGCTAACCAGGTTTTAGATGCCCAGTAGCTTGCGCAACATCAGCACGTGACCGGTGGCCTTCACGTTATAAAGTGCCAGGGCAACCTTGCCCTCTTCATCAATTGCAAAAGTTGAACGCAGAACTCCGGTGTACTCGCGGCCGTAGAGCTTTTTTAGGCCGTATGCGCCGAAAGATTTGTGAACCTCAAGGGTGTCGTCGCTGAGTAGGTCAAAGTTCAAATCTTGGTTGTCGTGGAAACCCTTTAGTTTCTTGACTGCGTCTGGCGAAATGCCCAAAACTGTGTAGCCGGCGGCCTTGAACGGGTTTAGATTGTCGTTGAAGTCACAAGCTTCTTTGGTGCAACCCGGGGTTGCTGCGGCAGGGTAAAAGTACAAAATTACCTTTTGCCCTCTGAAGTCAGAAAGTGAAACCGGCTTTGCTTCATGGTTCTCAACGGTGAAATCTGGGGCAAGGTCCCCGACAGCAAGTTTTTTATCTTCAGACATATTTACCAGTCTATTCGATGTGGTATTGTTGTATCTCGTTGCGCTGGTCCAGCCAACATGCGCCTCTAGCTCAATCGGCAGAGCAACTGACTCTTAATCAGTGGGTTCCGGGTTCAAGTCCCGGGGGGCGCACCAAATCCCGGTTCCTTCTCACGAGGGCCGGGGTTTTTGCTTTAACCAGCGCCGGGCGGTGGCTAGTTGCCAGTTTTGCAAACCTTATCGCTGTGCTCTAAAACAAACTCGCCGGTGTCAATACTCAGTGCGTCGGGCGCCACGGTCGCGGACCAGGTGTATGCCTCAGATAAATCTGGAATGGCGTCAACATTTACAGTCAGTTGGTTGCCGGTTTGGCTCCACGTTCCGCCAAATTGTTCAAACCCTTCAAGGTAAGTTTTGAAACTTCCATCATTCAAAAACGCGTATGCCCAATACTGCTCGGGGATTGTTGCGCCTCCTTGATCCTCTTGCGCTGGAACTAGGTAGCAGTAGATTCCGGCAACTTGCATTTGCTCAACGGCAGGCTCTGGCTCAAATAGCCCGCCAAAAAACTCGACCACACCTACCCGGCCAATCTCGTCAAACACGGCCAGCGGTGACTTGCCATCAATAGCCAGGATTCCGAAGAGCCCGCCCAAAAGCACGACCAGACCACCGGCAAGCCCAGCGCAACCTTGAACCAAACAACTGCGTTTCTTTGGTGCCATTGGAAAACCCCCCCATTTTCTCTTCTTGTCACATAGTGACACAGTTTTGAATCCTCCTTCATCAATTACTATTCGATTAGGTCGAACTTGGGGGAGCTTTGATTAAACAAATTTCCATGGCGGCAATTATCGCCATGATGTTAGCCGGGTGCGCGGTCGCAACTGATTCGGATAGTGCTCGGCCAGTTGAGACGGCTCCGGTAGCTGGCGCAGAGTGCCAGCGCTTGGGCAAATCGGTTGAGGTCGGTACAAGCACCTTCGAGTGCCGTTACGCGGCCAACATGAACTTGCAGTGGCATGAGTTGCTTGGTGCAACCACTGTGCCGGCTTCTCGTGCAAACCTAGTCGATTGGGATACCTGCCGAATCGAGGATCAACGTCCGAAAGATGGGCCAACTTATCATTCGGGCAGCACTTCCTTCCCTTTTCGAGTTGGTCGCATGAATTACGACGGAAAAATCGACATCGCTCTAATTCCAATCGATTACCCAAATCGTGAGAGCACCAAGAGCCCACTCGACCTTTTGAAGCCAGAGATGGAGGCTATCGATTCACTGGTCCTTCAGTGGTCAGGAGGAATTGAGCAGATTGAATGGCACCTGCCAGCATCTTGGCTTCGCATGCCAAAGGAGGCTGAGAATTACGCCCTCGACCATAAATCGGTGCAAGGCGATGGATCATTGAAGGCTGACTCGGATGTTCAACTACTTAGCGCCGAGGAGCAAGCTTTTGATGTTTTCTCAGCCGCAGAGCAAGAAATTGATCTTTCGAAAATTGACTTTGGAATAATCGTCTCGAACCCGCAAGCACGCGAGGTTGCCTTTGGGCCAGCCAGTCACGAACGAAGAGTGATAACAGCTGAGGGGGTCTACGATTTCCCATACTTCGGGCTTGGATCGTTTGTAATGAATGACGGCCGCGCTCCGTGGACCTTCATGCTGCATGAACTGCTGCACTTCAGGGGTGTGGCAGGTCACGCACCTGGCAATGAGGTTCCTTACAATCTGATGAGCGGAGGCGAGTCGCTGACCTTCTGGGATGCATTCATTCTTGGGTGGCACAAGCAAGAGCAAGTTGCCTGTCTCGATGCATCTGCGATTGACTCAGAAAAAATCACCATTGGCTCCATGGATTTGCCGCAGTCGGGTGTTCGTGGAATTGTCATCAGGCTAGATGACCAACGTGTTTTGGTAGTGGAATCAAGGCGAAAGAACGAATTCAACTATTCGGTGCCTAAGGGTTTTGCTGGCGTGCAGGTCTACTTAGTTGACAGTTCTAAAGAAGCTAATCGGTTTGATGGGAACGTAGAACGCGAGAAAGACTACTTTGCCTATTACCTTCGGATTGATGGGCTGAGTCATCACGAGATACCGGAATTGCAGAATTATTTAGTGCCGGGGTACTCGGATCTGAATGAAACAGCTTTTCAGGGAGATTCGTTCACCTTCGAAGGTTTGAGGATCTCCGTTGCGGCTAGTGGTGATTTTGATGAAATCTTGGTTGAAAGACTCAAGTAGCATCACTGATTATTACGATTTGCGAATGACGACACGTAGTGTCAAAGCCGCACTGCGATAATCATTAGATGCCCGACAACCACGTTTCAGCAGCCCCGCTAGCCGAATTAAGAAACCGCCACAGTTCAAAGTGGCGCCGCTTTGCGCCAGACGTTTTGCCTATGCACGTTGCTGAAATGGATTTTCAGAACGCTGAGCCTATAAAGCGCGTGCTGATTGACATGATTCAAGCCTCAGATCTTGGCTACCTTGGCCCGGTGCCAGAGGTAGGCGAGGCTTTTGTCGAGTTTGCAGCTAAACGTTGGAACTGGGCGGTTGATGCCAAACAGATCAAGTTAGCCACCGATGTTGGTGTTGCCGCCGTTGAAATCTTTCGAGCACTGGGAACCCCGGGCGACAAGGTTGTCATTAACACCCCGGTCTACAGCGCCTTCTTCGGCTGGATGGCTGAAACTCACCTAGATTACGTGGATGTTCCGCTGGTGCAATCCGGCACCGATTGGAACCTGGATTTGGTCGGGCTAGAGCAGGCCTTTGCCGGGGGCGCAAAGTTCTATTTGCTCTGCCACCCACACAACCCACTGGGCAAAGTTTTTACTCGAGACGAACTTACCGCGATTGCCGCTTTGGCCAAGAAGTATGACGTTTTGGTCATCAGCGATGAAATTCACGCACCGCTCACCTACCCTGGCCAAGAATTTGCCCCGTACCTAAGCTGCGGCCCAGATGCCGAGGAGACCGGTGTGACCATAACCTCTTCAAGTAAGTCTTGGAACACTGCCGGATTGAAGGCAGCTTTCTTGGTGAGTCAAAGTGCTACCGTGGCCAGCAAACTGGCTGTGCTCCCGCCTGACATGCACTGGCGCTCGTCGTTACTGGGCGCCTTTGCCATGGTTGAGGCCTACCGCAACGGCAGCGAGTGGCTTGATTCAGCTATCGATGCAATTCAAGCAAGCTACCGCCACATGGTTGCCGAAGTTGCCGCTAAATTACCTGGCGTCACCGTGTTTGAACCAGTGAGCGGCTACCTAAGCTGGTGGGATGTTTCGGCTCTAAACCTTGGTGATCAGCCGGCCAAAACCATTTTGGAGCAGGCAAAAGTTGCCGTTGTTGAGGGCACCGATTTGGGTGGCGCGGCCGCAACAAATTACCAGAAATTCATCCGGTTCAACTTTGGAACAAGCCCAGAAAATATCTCTGAGGCAATTGATCGAATCGCGAAGCTTAGATAGCTTTCAGCGCGGTTTCGATATCGCGGATTAGATCGTCCGGGTGCTCCAAGCCAACTGACAGGCGAACGGTGCTCGGGGTGATTCCCATCTCGGCCTGAATCTCCAGTGACAAGCGGCGGTGTGTGGTTGACGACGGGTGAGTCATCAACGACTTGCTGTCGCCAAGGTTGTTTGAGATGTCAATAACCTGCAGAGCGTTCATGAAACGGAACACCGCGTCTTTGTCGGCCTTGAACTGAATCGCCACGGTAGATCCGCCGCCCTTCATTTGGGACTTGGCAAGTTCGTATCCGGCGTGTGACTTTAGGAACGGGTAAGCCACGCGCTCAATTGCCGGGTGGTTTTCGAAAGCCTCAGCAATTGCGGTCGCGGTGTTGCTCATGCGCTCGACGCGCATGGTCATGGTCTCAAGTGACTTGAGCATTACCCAAGCATTGAACGCGCTCATCGATGGGCCGGTGTGACGGGTGAACGGAATCACGGTGTTGGTGATGAACTCGCGGCTACCCAAAATGGCACCGCCCAGAACGCGGCCTTGGCCATCGATGTGCTTGGTGGTTGAATACATGACCACGTCAGCGCCAAGTTCTAGCGGGCGCTGCAAGACCGGTGAGGCCATTACGTTGTCAACAATCACAATGGCGCCAGCCTTGTGAGCAAGGTCAGACACCATGCGAATGTCTGTGATCTCCATGAGTGGGTTGCTTGGAGACTCAATGAAAACTGCGGTGGTTGGCTCGGCCAAGGCGGCTGCCCAACCTTCGGGGGTGTTCTCTTCAACCAGAACGGTGTTGATTCCCCACTTAGGCAGAATCTCGGTCAGCACCACATAGCAAGAGCTGAACATGGCAGCATAGGCAACCACGCGGTCGCCGGCTTTGACCAATGAGGCAACTGAGGCAAACATGGCAGCCATGCCGGTGGCGGTTGCAAAACAAGCCTCGGCGCCCTCTAGCATGGCTAGACGATTTTCAAATTGGGCCACGGTTGGGTTGGCAAAACGGCTGTACAAGAAGTGGTCGGTTTCGTCACGGAACGACGACTCAGCCTGCTCAGCAGAGTCGTAGGTGAAACCGCTGTTTAGAAAAAGAGCTTCGCTAGTTTCACCAAAACCGGTTCGGCTTAGCGCTCCACGAATGGCTTGAGTGTCTGGGTGCAGTTGCCACTCTGGCTTGGATTCGTCGTGGCCAGTCTGGTAACCCCAAGGGCGGTTTCTCTTAGTCATTCAGCAATTTTATCAGTGCCGCCAACCGTGGCCACTGCCTCGGCCAGGGCTATCGCGGCCTGGTCAAGTTCTGCATCCGTGGTCTGGTGAGAAAAGCTGAATCTGATAGCCGTTTGCGCCAGTTCGGCATCAAAGCCCATGGCAGTTAGAACATGCGATGGTTCGTCGCTCCCTGCCGCACAAGCTGAGCCACTAGAAACGATTATGTTGCGACGTTCGAGCTCAAGCAGCAGCGCCTCGCCGCTTAGGCCCGGCACGCAGAATGAAGCGATGCTTGGCAAACGATTGACCGGGTGGCCGGTTAGAACCGCCTGAGGCACAAGCTTTTGAACCTTTGCAATAAATCGGTCCCGAGATTCTGAAACTCTGGCTGCTTCACCTTCTAGGTCACCTAGATCAGCCACGGCTGTTGCCAAGGCAACCGCCCAGGCAAGGTTTTCGGTTCCTGATCGTCGGCCATTTTCTTGGCCACCTCCGTGCAAAAGCGGTTCAACTGCCAGCCGGCCCCGAATGTAGGTGGCTCCCGAACCCTTTGGGGCACCAAACTTGTGGCCTGAGATAGTCAGGGCGTCAACGCCCAATTCAGCAACCTTGCAGTTCAGCCAAGCAGCTGCCTGAACCGCATCGGTGTGAAAGGCTGCCCCAACCTCGTGGGCCAAGGCGGCCAGCTTTTTGACTGGGTGAATTGTTCCGACCTCGTTATTGGCCATCATCAGGGTGACCAAGCTGGTGTCAAGACGCAGAGCAGTTTTTAGCTGTGCTTCAGAGACGCAACCCATTAGGTCTACGTCTAGCCAGGTCACTTCAAACTTGTGGTGACGCACCAGGTAATCAATGCTCTGTAGCACCGCTTCGTGTTCGGTGGGTGAGCTAACAATGTGCCGACCTCGTGGGTTAGCCAGCGCCAAACCCTCGATGGCAAGGTTGATGCCCTCGGTGCCTCCAGATGTAAAAATGACTTCGCTGCCGCGACAACCCAGCCACTTGGCCACCGCGTCGCGGGCGGCCTCAAGTGCCATTCCCGCACGGTGACCCAACTCGTGTGTGCTCGAGGGGTTTCCGAACTCGTTGGTTAGCCAAGGCCACGCGGCTTTGAGTGCATCTGGATTGACCGGGGTAGTGGCGGCGTGGTCTAAATAGATCATGGTCTGAGTCGTTACTCGGCCACGTCAAGGTTGATGTCAAGGCCCAGGTCAAGCGAGCGCACACTGTGGGTCAGGGCCCCAACCGAAATCACGTCTACTCCGGTGGCGGCGATTGCAGCAACGGTCTCTAGGTTGACCCCGCCTGAAGCCTCAACTACAGCCCGCCCGGCAACCAGTGCCACGCCGGCGCGCAGCTCATCGAGGCTGAAATTATCGAGCATGATGATGTCGACGCCGCCTTCAACCACCGGCAGAATCTGGTCAATTCGGTCAACTTCAACTTCAAACTTGATTGCGGCCGGTAACTCGGCTCGAACCCGCTTGAGCTCAGCGGTCAGGTCCTTGCCCCCGGCGGTCAGGATAGCTAGGTGGTTATCTTTAGCTAAAACCTGATCCGATAACGAGAATCTGTGATTGGTTCCACCGCCGTCACGAACCGCTTGGCGTTCAAATTCACGCAGGCCCGGGGTGGTCTTGCGGGTATCCAAAATCTTGGCATCGGTGCCGGCTACCGCCGCAACATACTTGGCTGTCTGGGTGGCAATCCCGCTCATGCGCTGAGTAAAGTTCAAGCCAATGCGCTCGCCGCGAAGCACGGCCCTGGCCGAGCCGCTAACCGTGGCCAAAGTTTGCCCGGCTGCAAAGGCTTGACCGTCGGCTACCAAAATCTCAACAGCGATATTGGCATCGCACAACTCAAACGCAGCCTTGAACACCTCGGCTCCGCTGAAAATGCCTGGCTCGCGAGCAACCAACTGAGCGGTAGCGGTAGCGGTTTCAGGAATCAGATACTCGGATGTGATGTCACCGTTGGGTGCGTCTTCGTGCAGGGCGTTGGAAACTACGGCGCTGATGTGTTCTTTGGTCAGCATTATTGAGCCTTTCGAACAATGGTGATTGGTTTGGCCATCGCCGGATTGGTTTGCGGGTAGTCCAGCCGGAAGTGCCCGCCTCTTGATTCTGTTCGGGCCTCGGCTGAGGCTGTCACAGCGCGTGCCAAAAGCAGAAGGTTAGCGTCTTCCCAGTCGGTGAAAAGGCGGTTCTCTTGGTTTGCTGAGCGCCACTTGCCGAGTGCGGTCCGGTTAGCCGCCAAGCCCTCGGCATCGCGAGCCAGACCCACGTTGTCCCACATCAGGGTCTGAAGTTCAACTCGGTCAACTACGTTGCGCGCTGTGCGGGCTAGAGCGCTGTCGGCCTCATCGAGTAGTTCAATTTCGGCCACGCGCCCAGTGGTCTGCCATCTAGTTGACGCAGCGCCGGTTGGCCATGGCTCGTTCAGTGCCTGCACTGCTCGGCGTGAAAAAACGATCGATTCCAACAACGAGTTAGACGCCAGCCGGTTGGCTCCGTGAGCTCCGGTGCAGGCAACTTCGCCCACGGCAAATAGGCCTTCGATACTGGTGCGGCCCCAAATATCGGTGGCCACACCCCCCATCCAGTAGTGTGCCGCTGGGGTCACCGGGATCGGGTTCTTGCCCCAGTCCAAACCGTAGGCGCGCGTTGCTTTGGAAATGCTTGGGAACCGCTTATTCAAAAAGTCCGAGCCCAGTCCGGTGGCATCAAGTAGCACGGGTTGGCCGCCCTGCGAGAGCATTTCAGCCTGAATGCCTCGGGCCACCACGTCGCGCGGGGCCAGCTCGGCGAGCGGGTGAAGCTTCTGCATAAATCGCTCGCCTGAGTTGTTGATCAGCACGGCGCCATCACCTCGCACGGCCTCTGAAATCAGAAAGCTGCCTGGCACGGCCAAAGCGGTTGGGTGAAATTGATAGAACTCAACATCGGCAAGTTCGGCGCCGGCTCTAAATGCGGCGGCTACGCCATCACCGGTGGTTACAGCCGGGTTAGTGGTGTGGCGATACAGCTGCCCGGCACCACCGCTGGCCAAAATCACCGCGTCAGCCTCAACAAAGTGGCTGCCAGAGGCGTCCATTAGATGCACCCCTGAGACCTTGCCGTTATTGATCTCAAAATCCACGACAAACGTGTATTCGTGAATCGCAGTCGCTGTAGCTTTGAGGGTCTCAACCAGGGCTCGGCTAATGTCAGCACCGGTTGCGTCGCCGCCAGCATGCAACACTCGTGCGTGAGAGTGGGCCGCCTCTAACCCCAGCGCAAAGTTTGCGCCCTGCCGGTCAAAGTCCACACCAAACCTCACCAGGTCGCTGATGCGGTTTGGGCCCTCAGCACACAAAACCTCAACTGCTGGCTGGTAGCAGTAACCAGCGCCGGCAGCCATAGTGTCGGTAACGTGTTCGGCAACTGTGTCATCAGAAGAAACCACGGCAGCAATGCCACCCTGGGCATAGTGAGTGTTGCTCTCTGCCAGGTTTGACTTGGTAACTAGTGTTACCTCGTGGGTGCGGCTTGCCTCTACCGCCGCAATAAGGCCGGCGATTCCGCTTCCGATAACTACAAGTTTTTTCATCACGAGGGCCTAAAGCGGCTTTGCCGCCAACATTCTTTCCAAGGCAACTTTTGCCCCGGTAGCAACCTGCTCGTCAACCACAATCTGGTTCACGACCTCCCCGGCAACCAGACGCTCCAATACCCAGGCAAGGTATCCAGGGTGAATGCGATACATCGTCGAGCAAGGGCAAACCACCGGGTCAAGGCAGAAGATTTTGTGCTGCGGAAACTCTGCGGCCAGGCGTTGAACCATATTGATCTCGGTACCAATCGCAAAGGTGGTTGGCTCGGTTGCAGCAATTACGGCCTTGCGAATGTAGTCGGTCGAGCCGTATTCATCCGCCGCGTCAACAACTTCCATTGGGCTTTCCGGGTGCACAATCACGCGCACTCCAGGGTGCTCGGCGCGGGCTTTATCAATCTGCGCAACGCTGAAGCGCTTGTGAACAGAGCAGAAACCGTTCCAAAGTACAACCTTGGCATCGACTAACTGCTGCTCGGTGTTGCCGCCCAGTGGCTTACGACCAAACCAAAGCGGCATTAGATCGGTGCTGATGCCCATGGCTTTGGCCGTGTTGCGACCAAGGTGCTGATCTGGGAAAAACAGCACGCGCTGACCGCGTTCAAAGGCCCACTTAAGCACGATGGCCGCGTTTGAAGACGTGCAAACAATGCCACCGTGTTCTCCGCAAAAAGCTTTGAGGGCAGCCGATGAGTTCATGTAGGTCACTGGAATAATCGGCACGCGCCCCTCGGCATCAGGTTCGGTGCCGTAAATCTCCTCGAGCTGCTCCCAGGCCTGGGTTACTGAATCAATGTCAGCCATGTCGGCCATTGAGCAGCCGGCCGCCAGGTTCGGCAGAATTACCACCTGGTCATCTCCAGAGAGAATGTCGGCTGTTTCGGCCATGAAGTGCACGCCACAGAAGACAATTGCCTTGGCTTCAGGGTGGGCTTTGGCAGCGTTGGCTAGTTGGAACGAGTCGCCCAGGTAGTCGGCGTGCTCGACGATTTCGTCGCGCTGGTAGAAGTGTCCAAGAATCACAACCTGATCGCCAAGGGTCTTTTTAGCAGCGATGATTCGTTCGCGCAGCTCTTCATCGGTTGCTGTTTTGTACTCATCAGGTAGTGCCCCCTGACGAGGGGAGCCGGTGGGAATCAGGTCACCGCTTGACGCACCAGGGCCATACGCAATCGGTCCGGAATCAAATTCCCACGGGCCTTTTGCCAAAGATGGGCTGCAGGTGGTGTCTTCAGACTGGCCCTTAACAATCAACTGGATGCGCTGATTGACCGATGCTGTGGTCATTTGTTTTCTCCTGATTTTGTGGCGCGATAAAGCTGTGGTGGTCGGTGCCGGGTGCCGGCAAGGCGCTCGCCGGTTGGCTCCACGGTGCCTTCTGCCTCGACCATGCGTCTAAAGTTGCCCGGGTCAAGCTGCAGGTTTAGAACGGCTTCGTAGACCTCTCGAAGTTGGGCAAGGGTAAATAGCTCGGGCAAAAACAGGTGGGCCAATTGGCTGTAGGCAAGCTTGTTTCTCAGGCGGTCTAGTGCGTAATCAACAATGATGTTGTGGTCAAAGGCCAGGTTCGGCAAGTCGTCTGCCCAGAACCACTGAACGTTTTCGCTTTCAATCGCCGCTGCGGCCTCATCGGTGCCAACCAGGGCCCAATAAACGATCGACACCACGCGGTCGGCAAGGTTACTGCCGGGGGAGCGGTCCAGGCTACCAAACGCGTAGAGCTGCTCTAGGTAGCGAGGTCCAAGCCCGGTGGTCTCGAGAAGGTTGCGTGAGGCTGCGGTGGAGAGGTCTTCGGTAATCTGCAGCGGGCCGCCAGGCAGGGCCCATTGGTTTTGAAATGGGGCTCGAATTCGCTTGACCAGAGGCAGGGCAACTTTGAGAGACCCCGATGGATCTGGGCGCAGTGTGAAAATTACCGTCGAAACAGCAAGGTTGGGTGCATCATTGGTCAACTGCTGTGCAGAACCCATGGCCAGACCCATCTAGTAAAAGTAAAAATGACACTAAGTGATTTCCATCTTAGTGTCATTTTGACTTTTACCCAAAACCAAGTGGGTTTGAGGTTTACTCTTCGCCGATGTCTTCGTTCCAAAGGGCGTCGTTTGCCGCAATGAAATCGCCCATTAGCTCGATTAGCCCTGGGTCATTGAGAACATGAACCTCGGCACCGTGTTCGGCAACCCAGTCCTGGCCACCCATAAAGTTTTTGTCATCGCCAACGATTACTCGGCCGATACCGAATTGACGGATCAGTCCTGAGCAGTACCAGCAAGGCGAAAGGCTTGTTGCCAGGGTTACCTTGCGGTAGCTGCGCTGGCGACCAGCGTTTCTGAACGCGCTGGTTTCACCGTGCATCGAAGCATCGCCGTCTTGAACTCGGCGGTTGCGGCCACTGCCAAGCAGGCGGCCCTCTTCATCGAAGAGTGCGGCACCAATTGGAATACCGCCTTCGGCGAGGCCAAGATGAGCCTCGGCAATGGCAACTTGAAGTTTCTCTTCGTCAGTTTTGAAGATTTGTCCAACTTTAAATTCCATTGCCGAGGCCTCTCAGGTTTGTGTGGCTAATTGTGTTGCGGTTACTTCTTGTTGGTTGCCTTGTAGATGGTGAAGTAGAGCACTGCTGCCACTACAAAACCAAACAGAGCAGTCCAGTCGCCGTTTTCAGGGCCTGGGCCGGTGAAGGCACCGTAGAACTGAACGGTCGGCATCTCAGCCTTGGCGAATAGAGAGATTGAAACCACGGTGGCAATCACAAACGCAACTGGGCCAGCAATATTTGAGTGCTTGGTCTCTTCTTTGATCAGGTTGTCAATGTCCTGGCCCTTACGAAGCAAACGGTCAACCACCAAGATGGCAACCCAAGGCGCCAACCAGTAACCAACCGTTAGTAGGAACAGCTCAAAGATGAAGCGGAAGTTGTCTTCAACTGCAAAGTAGGAGATTCCACCGCCAAGCACACCGGCCAAAACCACCATGATTGCGCGGCGAGTTTTGAAGCCAAGCTTCACACCGGCAGCAATGAATGACATGGTGCCTGAGTAGATGTTTAGAACGTTTGCTGAGACCGATCCGATGGCGATACCAACTAGGGTCAAGGTGGCCAATACCGGCGGAAGCACCGAGGTGAAAGCGGTGGTTGGCAGACCTTCGCCGACAACGCCGCTCCAAGCAATGGCACCAACAGACATCAGCATTGTGGTTGCGGTGAAGTTACCTAGACCAGCGGCAAAACCAACAGCCTTAGGTGAGGTGTTTGCTGGCAGGTAGCGGGTGAAGTCAGCCGCAAACGGGGTCCAACCCTGGGTGTAACCGTAGGCAAGTGCAACACCCACGCTGAATGCGCCCCACTTGAAGTCAGCGGTTGGGCTTACGTCGTAGTGACCCTGAGAAACAATCACAGCGGCAACGATCGCAAAAACCACAGCTAGGTAGAAGAAAGCGTAACGCTCAAACTTTTGAATGAAGTTGTGGCCGATGAAAGCTGCGATTACCTGAACCAAGATGATGATGGTGACCGATGCAGCCACTGGAAAGTTAGTCAAGGTGGTTAGTGCAAATGCGCCCGATGTGGTGTTGACCGCAAACCAGCCAATACCGGCAACCAAGGTTGAGGTTCCAGCTGGCAATACGTTTCCGCGAAGACCAAAAGCTGAACGGCTCAAGACCATCTGAGGCACGCCGTGGCGAGGGCCCCAGCTGCTGAACCAACCGTGGGTGATGGCGGCAAGACCGTTACCCAGGGCCAGCGCCAAAATGGCCTGCCAAACATTTAGGCCTGCAAATACTGCAAGAGCACCGATGAAAATAGTTGCGAACTCTAGGTTCGGAGAAGACCAGACAGTGAACAAATGCCATGCCTTGCCGTGACGCTCATTGGCCGGAATCGGTGCAATGTCGTTGGTTTCGATTGAGGTTGCCTTTGCAGAGCCTGATGTTGTTTGAGACATAAAGAAAATTTAGCGAAAATATTCACAGCAAATTCACATAATGAACAATTCGGTCCGGACTTAACCCAGGCTTAACAAATAATCGCCAACTGCGTCTAATTAGGCTTGACTCACAATGACTTTTCAGGACCCACTTCTCACACCAATCGTTGGTGATGAGCAGCGCCTGATTGCGTTTCTAACTCAGCACTTTGATCAAAAAGATGCTGAGGTCATCAAAACGGCTGTTGCGGTTGACGATTTGCCGGTGATTGCCCGACTCGAAAACGTGGGCTTTCAAACCGGCCGCCAATTCAGTCAGGGTAAAACCAGAATGCAGCGGTTATCGTGCGACCGCTATGACTTTGTGCGCCTGATGGCCGAGATAAAAATGGCCGAATACCTTGACCTGAACATTTGGAGTTTTGAGTTTGACAGTGCCAAGCGCCGAGCTGGCCTTTGCAATTACACCGATAAGCGCATCTCGGTTTCGCGCTACCTGGTTGACATTCATAGCCTTGACGAAACCATGCAGGTGGTGCTCCATGAAGTCGCCCATGCAATATGCGGTAAGGCAGCGGGTCACGGCAAACTTTGGCTGAAAACCGCTAAATCAATTGGCTACCGCGCAGAAAAATTCACCGGGCGAGAGATTGCTCAACAGACTGCCCGCTGGGTAGGAACCTGCCCTAACGACCACACTCATTACCGCTACCGCAAGCCAACTCGTCAATTAAGCTGCGGCCTGTGCGGCAAGGGTTTTTCAAAGCGGAACCTAATTACTTGGCAACCGCGCTAATGAATTCTTAGCGCAGGCCCTTCCAGCCGTTTTCGCCGACTGGCTTGATCTCATGCTTTAGCGGGCCAGAAGAGCGGTCATTTATTAGGCGCTTGTAAACCAGTTCGGCACCAATCAAACACATCGGCAAACCGATTCCAGGAATGCTGTGGTGACCGGCATAGTAGAGGCCCTCCACTTTCTTGCTCTTGTTATTAGGTCTAAAGAATGCGCTTTGGAACAGGGTATGGGCCATGCCCAAGGCTGTGCCAGACCAAGCATTCAGGTCGTCCATAAAGTCTTTTGGCCCCATGGTGCGGCGAACCACGATTCGCTCGGCAAGGTCAGGAATCTCGCACCATTCGGAAATCTGCTGAATAATGCGGTCTGCCTC
>JBEEOK010000043.1:0-6963 GCA_041191645.1 Actinomycetota bacterium
GTGGTGCGTGGCGAATTTGAGGTTCCGCGGCAGTATCGGTTGCTTTGTGGGGTGGCAATTGGCTACCCGTCAGAGGCCTCGGTGAACCAATTTAAAGCACACCGATTGGGTGTTTCAGAGATCAAGGCAACCCCTAAAAAATAGGCCTTGCCGGTATGCTTGACCTTTGAATAACCAAACAAAATGAGGTCACTTTTGAAAGACTTTTTACTGCGCGCATCTAAGTACGCACTCAAGCGCGGCAAGGTTCGCCGCTACACCCTGAAACTAAATGAGTTGAGCGAAAAGTTGCTCCTCATGGGCCCAGATGACATCAACGCCCAGCTTCTAAAGAAGCTTGAAAAGGGCAAGCCACTAGACGAGATTCTGGTTGCCCACGTTCGCTCGACCTACCCAAAGGGCAACCGTGTTGCTGCCCGCGGTGCACTGCAGCGAATCTACGAAACTGAGTCAACCAAGACCCTGGGTGCCTTGGCATTCGGAACCTTCTTGGCACTTGACGGCCTATCAGAGTCTGCTTTGGGCTTCTTTAAAGAAGCCGGCGTTGACCTAGCCAAGCGCGTGGCCACCTTCGAGTACTTTGACGTTCTAGTCAAAGAAGATCCAAAGAAGGGCCTAAAAGAGCTAGACGCTCTGCTAAACGGCACCTCCCTAAGCCCAAGTGACTACGCACAGTTGATCCGTGTGGCAATCAAGAACCAGCACACCGACGAGGTGCGCAAGTGGGTTGCCAACCTGGACACCCCAAGCAACCGCAAGAAGCTAAGCCCGCTTGAAATCACCGAACTGGACTGGTGGGTCAAGATGCTGGCCGATGACGGCAAGCAAGTAAAGGACCTGCCAAACACCGTGAACTTTGCGGTTATGGACTACAACATGCTGGACTACTGGCGTTCATCATCAAACCGTGGTGATTACGTGCAGACTCTGGCGGCAATCTCACACCTATTGCGCTTTCAGAACGTTGAATACGTGGGTGGCAGCCAGCTAGCTAGCTACCTAACCAAGCTGAAGTCACACGTTCAGAAGCACCGCCGCATTGAGGGCCTTGCACCTGTAAAGGTTCAGCCGGTTGAGCTGCACCGCGACTACTCTTCTGGCCGCGAGTACCCAAAGAACACTTGGCTAATCTCTAACGGTTGGTTCATGCACCGCCCATACAAGGGCGAGGTTGACTTTCCATACCCAGAGAACGTGAACCCAATCATGATCTCGTTCCACATCCAAGACGCTGACGTTCTAAACGCCAAGGTTGCCGCTGAGCTAAAGAAGTTTGGCCCAATTGGTTGCCGCGACTGGACCACCGTTTACCGCCTTCGCGACTGGGGTGTCCCTGCGTTCTTCTCTGGTTGTGTAACCACCACTGTTGGTCAGGTTCTGCCAAAGGCACGTTTCGGCGGCAAGATTCCTAAGCTCGCTGTAGTTGAGGCTGGTCGCAAGTGGATGAAGCTGCGCTACCTATTCATGTGGAAGTGGTTCTACATTCAGATCGGTGACTACGTTCGCCGCTTCTCACTGGTTGAGGGCATCGAAGATGCTCGTGGCATGTTGGCTAAGTACGCCGACTACGGCAAGGTAATCACCAAGCGCCTGCACTGCTACCTACCTGCACGCTCAATGGGTCTCCCAGTTGAGTTTGTTCCCGGAAAGCGCTCAGACGTTCGTTTCGAAGGCCTACTAGACCTAAACGAGACTGACTTCAACAAGATTCGCAACGGTATCGAGCACAAGCTTGAGATCATCGTTGGCCACATTCTTGAGGGCAAGTCTTACCCAGAGGTAATGAAAATCTGGCGCGAGCTAGTTCAGCCAGACGTTGAGTTTGCTGAGCAGTACGCAACCAAGCTTGAACCACTAGGTGAGTCAGCAATTGACCTGCCAGAGGTTTACAAGAAGTTTGATTCTCACGTTGTGAAGCTAAACGACAACAAGCGCGGCAAGAAGGCCGTTGACGTTGCGTTTGCTTGCGACCAGAACCTGCAGAACGAATTGATCGTTGTTATTGCATCGATGATGAAGAACACCAAGCGTGAAGTTAACGCCCACATTCTGACTCGCGGACTTTCAGACGATTACTTTGCGAAGGTTGCGAGCCTGTTCCCACAGGTCAACTTCTTCTTCCACGACTTCTCTGACATCAGCTATGGCAGCAAGGTCAACTTGATGAAGCACATTACTGTTTCAACCTTTGACCGCTTGTTCTTGCCTCAGGTGCTCACCGAGCTAGACAAGGTGCTTTACCTAGACGTAGACATCTTGGTTCGTGGCGATGTTGGCGAGCTTTACGACACCGCACTTGGCGACTACGCCTTTGCCGGTAAGAAGAGCCGCCTTGATGGCTGGTCAAGCTTGATCGACGTGATCACCCGCATCAGCTTGCAGTTGCCAGCAAAGCAGGCCTGGGCGCTGCGCCGCCGTGCGCACGCAACCGGTGACCTAACCGCTGACACCTACAACGCCGGCATCTTGGTGATGAACCTAAAGAAGATGCGTGCTGAGAACTTTGTTGAGAGCAACCTCTACCTAGTCGAAGAGCTGCGCCTAAACGACCAAGACGTGATGAACTTCTGGTCACGCGGTCGTGCAGTTGCACTTGATGACGACTGGAACTACGTTCCAACTCAGGACTACTCAAAGAACCCGAAGATTGTTCACTGGGCCGGCCCAGGCAAGCCTTGGAAGCAGGGCTTTGCTCTGTACAAGGGTGAGTTCCAGGCATACGCCAAGGAACTTGGATTGAAGATCGGAAAATAAATGAAGGCTCCAACCAAGGCGGTAATTCCAGTAGCTGGGCTAGGAACTCGTTTCTTGCCTGCAACTAAGGCAATGCCTAAAGAAATGCTGCCCTTGGTTGATAAGCCGGTTATTCAGTATGTGGTTGAAGAGTCAGTTAAGTCTGGCCTCAAAGACATTCTGTTCGTCACCGGGCGCGACAAGTACGCGTTGGAAAACCACTTTGACTCTGCCGAGGCTCTTGAGTCTCGCCTAGAGGAGAAGGGTGACGATGAAAAACTTGCTCTAGTTCAGAACCCAACCCACCTTGGCAACATTCACTATGTTCGCCAGGGTGGTGCCAAGGGTCTTGGTCACGCGGTTTTGGCTGCACGTTCGTTCACCGGAGATGAGCCGTTCGCGGTTCTTCTCGGTGACGACGTGATCGAAGAAAACGCCCACCTACTAGAGCGCATGGTTGAGGTTTTTGTTGAGACTCAGTCATCAGTCGTGGCACTGGTCGAGGTGCCAATGACCGAGATTCACAAGTATGGCTCGGTCAAGCCGTCAGGCCAGAACGGCGATGTAGTTAGCGTTTCTGACTTTGTTGAGAAACCAAAGGCCGAGGTTGCGCCTTCTAACTACGCGGTAATTGGTCGTTACATTTTGCGCCCAGAAATTTTGGACATCATTGAAACCCTAGAGCCAGGTGCCGGTGGCGAGATTCAGCTGACCGACGCCTTGGCGATTGCCGCCCGCAACCCAGAGAAGTCTGGTGGCGTGGTTGGTGTGCTGTTCAAGGGTGAGCGTTACGACGCTGGCGACAAGCTTGAGTACCTAAAAGCCACCATTCAGCTAGCCAGCAAGCGCGAAGACCTGGGTGCAGATCTAGTGACCTGGATCAAGCACTTTATTGCTGACAAATAGTCAACGCCTTAGCCAGTAAAAAATAGCGAGAGGCTGCCACGCTACTTAAGAAGGTCGGCGAATTGCTGGGCTGAGCCCGGCACGCTCTTTTCATAAAGCTTGATGTCGTGCGCCTTAACGCGGGCACGGAATGCCTCGAGGTTTGAGGTATTGGTTCGGCCACTTGGCAGGCCGGTTTCTAACAGCGCCTTGATCTCGCGCAGTGACTTTAGCCGGTCATCGAGTTTCTTAGAGTCGTTGGTTTGCTGAGTGATTGATTTGGCGCCCTCAGTGCGCACCCGCCAAAAATAAACAGTCTTGGCCAAAACATCAAAAGAGTTGCTGGCCAAATAAGCACGGGTCATCAGGGTCATGTCTTCAAAAAACACACCGATTGGAAACTCAAACTCGTGCTTCTGCCAAAACCCAAAGTTGAAAAGGCGGTTCCATGCGGTGACATCTTGAATTGCCACTGGGTGCTGAGCCAACGTGGTTTTGCTGAGGGTGCCCTTGGCAAAAACCGCCCTGGTGTCCACCCGTTTGATGCGGGTCAGTCCCTTAATTCGAGTGACATCGCCAACCACAAAGTCGCTGCCGGTTTTGGTGATTTGGGCAACCAGGCTGTGCAGGGCGCCCACCGGCAACACGTCATCGCTATCTAAGAACATTAGGTAATCGGTGTTTTTGATGGCACGCACGCCAGAGTTGCGAGCCGCGCCAAGACCAGCGTTTGGCTGGTCGACAATGGTGAGGTTTAGTTGACCCGCAAAGCTCTTAGCGATTTCAAGCGATGAATCTGTCGAGCCATCGTTGACCGCAATTACCTCAAGGTTTGGGTAGTTCTGGGCTGCCAAACTTTGCAGGCAGAGCGCCAAGTAGCGCTCTACGTTGTAAACCGGAACCACTACGGTTACCTTGGCAAAACTGCCGGCCGGTGCGGCCTTGTTTGCTGCGCGTTTGAAACTCGCGGCAAGCAGGGCATCAGAAATTTTGGCGGCGATTGGGTGCGATAAGAGGTTGTACCCGGCTCTGAGAAGTGGCTTCATGGCAACGCCTAGTCGGCAGCAGCTAGCTGACCGCAAGCGCCATCGATCTCTTTGCCGCGGGTGTCACGCAGGGTGGTTGGCACGCCAGCTTTTTCTAGGCGCCGCACAAATTCATCGGTGACCTCACGAGTAGAGGCGGTCCATATAGAGCCCGGTGTTGGGTTCAGCGGAATTGGGTTCACGTGCACCCAGCCCTTGCCGCGCGCGTTAAGTTTTTCGGCCAGCAGATCGGCACGCCAAGCGTGATCGTTCATGTCTTTGATCAGTGCGTACTCAATAGAAACTCGGCGGCCGGTGGCGTCAAAATAGGCACGGGCTGCATCTAGTGCCTCGTCAACCTTCCACTTTGAGTTGACCGGGATCAGCTCATCGCGAAGCTCGTCATCAGGTGCGTGCAGAGAAAGCGCAAAGGTCACCGGAATGTCTTCCTCGGCAAGCTTCTTGATGGCCGGAACCAGACCCACAGTAGACACAGTGATGCCACGAGCCGACATGCCAAGACCATCTGGTTGAGGTGCAACCATGGTGCGAACCGCGGTCATTACGCGTGAGTAGTTTGCCAGTGGCTCACCCATGCCCATGAACACAATGTTGGTTACGCGGGTTGGGGCGTCGGCCAGTTTGGCTTTGCTGCCACCCAGCTCGCCGGCGGCAATAGCTTGGTTAGCGCGAACCACCTGTTCAACAATCTCGGCGGCTGACATGTTGCGGGTTAGACCGGCCTGACCCGTGGCACAGAAAGGGCAGTTCATGCCGCAACCGGCCTGCGATGAAATGCACAGCGTAATTCGGCCGGTGTAGCGCATAAGCACGGACTCAACGAGTGCGCCGTCAAAAAGGCGCCACAAGAATTTGATGGTGTCGCCGTTGTCGGTCTGTAGGCGCTTTACTTCTGTAAGCAATGGTGGCAACATGCCGGCCACAAGTTCTTCGCGGCCAGCGGCCGGAAGGTCAGTCATGTCGGCTGGGTTGCTGGTGTATTTGGTGAAGTAATGGGCCGCAATTTGCTTGGCGCGGAATGCCGGAATGCCTAACTCTTTCATCTTGGCAGCACGTTCTTCTGGGGTCATATCAACCAGGTGAACCGGCGGTTTTCCGCGCTTAGGCTCAGCAAACATCAGCAATGGCTTGCCATCGGCATCCTTCTGCTGCTTCCAACCTTCAGTCTTCGGACGCACTTGGCGTAGTTCAGACATTGCTGCTCCTTTGGTTGGGTATCACACCAGTTTACCTTCAGGGTGATATTTGGCCTAGAGGGGTTATATCATTAGGGAATACCAAAATGTAAACGCTTACTGTTTTAAATCAGTGGCTAATTAGGAGATCTAAATGACTGGTGCCAGCATCCTGGTTTATGCAGAGCGCGTGGGCGGCAATCTTGGGGAGATTGAGAAACTACTGAAGGGGCCACTAAAGGACTTCAGCGGTATTCACGTACTTCCGTTTTTTCACCCATACGACGGCGACGACGCCGGTTTTGACCCGATTGACCACAAGATTGTTGACCCACGTTTGGGCAACTGGGCTGACTTCAAGCGCATCTCTGAGACTCACGAGCTAACCGCCGACCTAATTGTTAACCACGCTTCGGCACTGTCTCCAGAATTCATCGACTGGCAGGAAAAGGGCGATGACTCTGAGTACGCCGGGCTGTTCCTAACCTTTGACACCGTTTTTCCAGACGGTGGCACCGAAGAGGGAATTACCTCTTTCTATCGCCCGCGCCCAGGCATGCCATTCACCGCTTACGAGGTTGCTGGCAAGCGCCGCCTGGTTTGGACCACCTTCATGCCGTCACAGGTGGACATTGACATCAAGCATGAGAAGGGCCAGAACTACCTAAAGAGTGTTCTAGAGGCACTTCAGTCTGGTGGCGTAAAGGTTGTTCGCCTAGACGCAGTTGGCTATGCCGTTAAGACCCCGGGCACCGACTCATTCATGACCCCGGAGACCCTAAAGTTTGTTGAAGAAATCACCGAACTGATTCAGTCATATGGCATGCGAGTTTTGGTTGAGGTTCACGCTCACTACACTCAGCAGCTAGACATTGCGCCGCTAGTGGACTTGATCTACGACTTTCAGACTGCACCACTATTGCTGCACTCATTCTTTACGGGCACCGTTGACCGCCTTGATGACTGGTTCAAGATTCGCCCAAACAACTGTCTAAACGTTCTTGACACCCACGACGGCTACGGCGTAATTGACGGTGGACCAATTAACGGCCGCCCAGGTTTGATTACCCAAGATGAAATGGCGTTTATCTTCAAGAAGGCCGAAGAAAACACCAATGGCCACT
>JBEEOK010000044.1:0-6814 GCA_041191645.1 Actinomycetota bacterium
TCTCGCCACGCCAGGTCTTGGCAACGCCAAGCCAGGCCTTCTCAATTTCATCAGCGTACTGAGCGCCGGTGATCTTGCCGGTGATTAGCTTCTGGCCTGAAGCACCGTATAGGTCCTGGCCACCAGCTGGGTAGTAGGTGTTGATCCACTCGATGGTCTTGCCCTCGGTTACGTAGCTTGCAATCTGCTTAGCCATGAAAGTGGTTGGCTCAACGGTGAAACCGCTGTAAACAGGGATGAAGCTCATGTTGCCATCCTCGATTGAACCAGCAACGTGGGTCTGACCCTCTGGAGTGGTGTACAACCAGGTTAGGAAGTCAACTGCGCCATCGCGCTCTTCCTGGGTTGACTGCTCGTTGTCGATCATGAAGTATCCAGGAACACCAACTGAGATTGAGTCGTTACCGTATGAAGCTGCGTCATCGCTGATTGGAAGAGGCATGATACCGAAGTCGGTGCCACCACCGTTAGTGATTAGGTTTGGCTCTGCCCAGTTACCCATGAACCAGAAACCAACGTTGCCGTCTGCAAGGTTCAATAGAGCCTCGTCGTACTCGGTGTCAGTTAGGTTCGGGGTTGAAGCGTTGTACTTCTTTAGCAACTCGAAGGTTGCTAGCCAGTTCTGGAATACAGGGTCTGCTGATAGATCCTTGGTTCCGTCTGCAAGCTGGTCAAGAACAGCTAGACGACCCTCGTGGTCCTCAGCTGCCATTGCGAAGTACTTGTTGGTGAAGTGTGCACCTAGTGACCACCATAGAGCTGAGAAGTGGATTGCACCCTTACCTGAAGCCTCGATTGCCTTGAAAGCAGCCTCTAGGTCTGAACGGGTCTTGATTGCTGCTGGGTCAACGCCAGCTGCGTCTAGAACGTCCTTGTTGTATAGAAGACCGAAAGCTTCAGCGGTTGATGGAACACCAACCTGCTTGCCGTCGATGTTCGCAGCTGCAAGTAGACCCTCGCCAGCTAGTTCAGCTAGCTTGGTGCCAGTCCAGTCCATAACCTTGTCGGCCATGTCTGGGATCTCCTGAAGGGTGTACATGATGGTTGGGGCTTCGTTAGCTGCGTACATTGGGGTTACGTTAGCTAGGAAGGTTAGGTCTGGAGTACCAGCAATTGACTCTACTTCGTAGCAGTTCTGTGACGCGTTGTACTCGTCAACAGCTGCTAGGAACTCGTCCTGGATCTCAATCTTGATGGTGCCAAGCATGGTGACCTTGGTAACGGTGTCACAAGATGCTGAGCTGTCGGTAGGTGCTGGAGTTCCTGCACAGCCGGCTAGAGCCAGGGCTGAAGCAGCAGCTAGAGCAACGAGCTTAATAGCTTTGTTCATGCGAATTGCTTTCCTTTCATAAAAACGTCGACCCGGATGGGAAGAGGTTCGTGTTCAAACTTACGCAAGAAAAGTGACCCAAAGTCTAAAAATTGTCACCATTTTTATAACGATTTGTAACCGCTTACAGATTTGGGGTGGGCTCGGTGGAGCCGTTACCGTGCTGTTACCCAATATTCGCGCGCATTCCGCGCTAGTCCCCGTAAATTAGCGGTTTAATCTTGTTAGAAAATGCTAGGAATTGTTAGATTTTGAAAGATTTGACGGCATTTTCGGGCTAAAAATGCGATTGGACCGGGCCAAATCTGACCCGGTCCAATCGAAAATGCGTAAGCGTTTCCAGTTTTAGGTTTTAGCTTTGCAACCAAACGGTCGTGTTGCCCGGAATGCTGTTTGCATTGATTGGGCCGCTACTCAACAAAACCTTGCCCTTTGGCAACTTGATTGGCTTGTTACCAAAGTTGGTAACCGAGCGCCAGCCGTTTGGGCGTGTGAAATCAAGCACGTTTGAGTTGAACCAGTGTTTGTTCCAGGTGAGCTTCTCGGCGCAAACCAAACCCTTGCGAAGCATCAATGCGGTGCGGTAGAGCTCAAGGGTAGAGCCGGCAACGCCATCTTGCTTCTCGACGTTTACATCTTTGAACCACTCCGGCTGAGGCAAGTGCGCTCCGCCTGGACCAAATCCGAATGATGACCCGGTTGAAGTCCAAGGCATTGGAACACGGCAGCCATCGCGGCTAATTGAGCCCTCGCTGCGGAACCACTGCGGGTCTTGCATTTGTTCAGACGGAATGTTCAAAGGCTCGTGAAGACCAAGCTCTTCGCCTTGGTACAGGTAAGTAGAGCCAGGTAGGGCAAAAATAAGCATGGTTGCTGCGCGTGCGCGGGCAAGACCAAGCTCTTTGTTGATCTTTGACTCGCGGTCTGCTGAACGGAACCACTTTGGGAGGTTGCTCAGTGACTCGGCGTCCAGACCAAAGCGGGTTGCGTGACGAATGACGTCGTGGTTTGAGAAAACCCAGGTGTTTGAAGAACCAGTCTTGGCCGATGCATCAAGGTTGTACTGGATGGTGTTGTGGAACTTCTTGGCATTCCACGGCTCAAACGCAAGGTCAAAACTGAATGACTGCCCAAGGCCCTCTTCGCTGGCGTAGGCGGCACGGCGGTTGGCGTGCACCCAAGCCTCAGCAACAGCAACGCGCGGTGGGTCGTACTCGTTATAAACCTGTCGCCAAGACTTGTAGATCTCGTGCACTTCATCGCGGTCAAACAGGTCGTCGGTGCCGTCATTCTTCATGACCGAAAGGTCAAAAGAGAGACGCTCTGGCAAATGACCGTCCTTCAGGTTTTTGACTAACGCGTGCGCCACATCGATGCGGAAACCGTCTACGCCGCGGTCAGACCAGAAACGAGCAGTCTTGATGAAGTCGTCTCGAACCTCTTGGTTGTCCCAGTTAAAGTCAGGCTGCTCTTTAGCAAAAAGGTGCATGTACCACTGGCCAGGGGTGCCGTCTGGTTCGGTAATGCGAGTCCAAGCGGTTGGCCCAAAGTGGCTGCAAAGCTCTGAAGGGCGAATCTCGCCGTGCTCACCCTTACCGTCACGGAAAATGTAGCGGTCGCGCTCTGGTGAACCCTTTGGTGCCTTCAATGCAGCCTGAAACCACTCGTGCTGGTCTGAAGAGTGGTTTGGAACCACGTCAACAAACACACGAATGCCCACAGCGTGCAATGCCTCAAGCATCTCGTCGAACTCTTCGAGGGTTCCGATACGCGGGTCAATGTTGCGGTAGTCAGCAACGTCGTAACCGCCATCGGCAAGTTCTGATGGATAGAACGGGCTTAGCCAAACAGCGTCAACGCCAAGTTCCTTTAGGTAAGGCACTCGGCTGGTGATGCCCTTTAGGTCACCAATGCCGTCGCCATTGTTGTCGGCATAACTGCGAGGGTAGATCTGATAGACAACGGCTTGACGCCACCAGTCTTTTGGTCCGCGTAGAAAAGTGTGTTCGGCCATGTTTACACCTCGAGTTGGTTTAGTGAGTCTTATAAAAAGTACTTAATCTAATCACGCAAGCGCTTACAAAAAGAGAACTTAGCCAGAACAGGTGGTGACTGAAGCGTTAGTACCGCGGGCCCACTCAGGCAGAACCTCAGTCGATGGGCTAGGGCTCGCCGAGCTAGATGCGCTGGAACTAGGGCTCGGGCTGGCCGATGCCGACGGCGATGGGCTGGCCACAACTGCGCCGCTTCCGGTGTTGGCACCACTGATAATCAGCGGCTCATCGTTGGCGATTTTGCTGAACAAGACATTGGCTTGTTCGTAGATCGGTGCAACTCGACCCGAGTAAGGCTTTGGCAGACCACCGCGGCTTGGCACCTGCAAGAACGTGATCTTGTCTAGCTCAACGTCTTTAAGCGCGCTGGCCAAAGCAACCATCACGTTGACATCGGTGAGGCTCTGGCTCAACTGCATGTTTCTGGCAGCAGCACTGGCCAAGGAGTAAAGGTAAACCGGGTTAGACAAAACGCCCTGGCTCTTTACCTTGCGAACCAGCGAGGTTAGGAATGTTTGCTGGTTGCTGATGCGGCTCAGGTCTGAACCATCGCCAACACCGTGACGGGTGCGCAAGAACTGCAGCGCGGCTTTGCCACTGAGAGTGTATTCACCAGGCTGCAGGTAGGTCTGGGTGTATGGGTCGTTGATTTCTTCGGCCACACAAACATCTACGCCACCAATGGCGTTTGACATCTCGATAACGCCCTTGAAGTCGATCATGGCCAGGTAAGGAATGTCTACGCCGGTCAATTGCTCAACGGTCAGCAAGGTGCAACCCGGGCCACCGTTAGCAATGGTCGCGTTGATTTGACCCAAGCTTTGAGGTAGATAGCCCGGACCCGGTGGGGTTGATGTGCTTGGGCATGCAGGCCAAGGCACGAGAAGGTCGCGCGGGAAACTCAGGGCAACGGCATTCTTTCGGTCAGCCGAAATGTGCAACAAAATAATCACGTCGGCAAGCACCGACGTGTCGTTGCCGTACCCGCCACCTTGGCCTTCACGGGTGTCGCTACCAACAAGCAGCATGTTGATGGGGCCGTCGAGGTCAGCCTGAGTCAGAGCGGTAGCGCCAGCAATTTCAATGCCGTTGTTTTTAATGGTGTTGCTGATTTCCCAGATAGAGATTCCGGTGACTGCAACTGCAACACCGGTCAACATTCCTACGACTTTGAAGAACAAACCCCAAAAGGCACTGGCCTTGGTCTGAACTTTTAGTCGCCCGTGACGAGCAAAGTTTTCTGGCTTTTTCATGAGCTTCCAGTTTAAGTTGCCGGCGGCCTATTGAATAGGGCTCGCATGAAATTAACAGGTAAAGAAAAACCCTCGAGATCGTCGAGGGTTTTTACTGGAGGAAGCGGTGGGATTTGAACCCACGGTGGCTATTAACCACGACAGTTTTCAAGACTGTTCCGTTCGGCCGCTCCGGCACGCTTCCGTGCGCACCAGTTTACCTGAAAAAGGCGGGGTTGTCTAAAGGAGATTTTTTAAGCCTCGCGAGTGAAGAGAATTCCTTCGAACCCGGCCAACACCTGAGCCACTCCGTTGTCTTCGACAGCAGCCGTTATGGCAGTTGCCCTTGCTTTGACACCCTCTGGAGCTTGGCCCATGGCAAATGCCAAACCGCCACCGCTGCGAGCCCACTCAAACATTTCAATATCGTTGTAGCCGTCGCCAATGGTGATTACCTGTGCGGGGTTGATTCCCAGAGCGGCCCGCTGAACTTCAAGGGCCGAGGCCTTATTTACTCCGGCCGGTGCAATGTCTAGCCAGGCACTGTAACCAATTGCGTAAGACACCGATTGAAGACCAACCTTGGAGACAATCGCGGTGAATTCGTCTACCTCGTGACTTGGCGAAAGCACCACAATACGGCTAACCGGGTGGGACATGAGTTCTTCGAGCGGGGTTTCGTGATTCAAGTCACCAAGGGCGTAAGCAGGAAACGGGCGGTGGAATCGGTAGCTGCCGTCAACGTCTTCAACTGCAAAATGCGCCTCTGGCAGGTGAACGATTAGCTCGCGCAAAACCTCTTTTGGATCAAAAGTGATGACCTCTCTAGTGGTGAATCCGCGCTGGTGAGTAGGGTCAAGCTCCACGGTTACAGCACCGTTAGAGCAAATGCTGATGCCCTGCTCAATGCCCACATCACGCACCACTGGAACGGCGTTGGCAGCGCTGCGACCGGTAGCCACGATCACCTCGTGACCCAACTCTCGCACGCGTTCAACCTGTGCCACTACCTCTGGTGACAAGAAGCCGTCGTCGTGAACGAGCGTGCCATCGATGTCAATGCCGATGAGCCAGCGATCTGAACCTTGCGCTTTGGTCATTTATTTAGGCGAAATGAATTCTTGACCACCAAGGTATGGGCGCAGCGCCTGCGGAATCCGCACTGAGCCGTCGGCCTGCTGGTGGGTTTCCAAAATTGCAACCAACCAACGGGTCGTGGCCAGGGTTCCGTTGAGTGTGGCGGCGGTCTGAGTCTTGCCGTTTTCATCGCGGTAGCGAACGTTCAGGCGGCGGGCCTGGTAGGTGGTGCAGTTTGAGGTTGAGGTTAGCTCGCGGTGGGTTTGCTGGCTTGGAACCCAAGCCTCGGTGTCAAACTTGCGGGCTGCCGATGAGCCCAGGTCTCCTGCGGCAGTGTCAATCACTCGGTAAGCAAGCTCACAGGCCTGAAGCATCGCTTCCTCGAGTGCCAAAAGTTTGGCGTGCTCTGCCTCGGCATCTTCTGGCTTGACGTAAGTGAACATCTCAAGCTTGTTGAACTGGTGCACGCGCAAAATTCCGCGGGTGTCTCGGCCAGCCGAGCCAGCCTCGCGACGGTAACAGGTGCTCCAACCGGCATAGCGCAATGGGCCGTTTGACAGATCGATGATTTCATCGCGGTGATAACCGGCTAGCGCCACCTCTGAGGTGCCGGTCAGATAAAGCTCATCTGCCGGCAGGTAGTAGATTTCGTCAGCGTGCTCACCCAAGAAACCGGTTCCGGCCATTACCTCTGGGCGGACCAGGGTTGGGGTAATAAGTGCGGTGAAGCCATTCTTGGCGGCAAGATCAAGCGCCATGTTCATCATGGCAAGTTCTAGGCGTGCACCCCAGCCCTTCAAAAAGTAGAAGCGTGAGCCAGCAACTTTTACGCCGCGTTCAATGTCGATGATGTCTAGCAATTCGCCAAGGGCCACGTGATCACGAGGTTCAAAATCAAAGCTGGCCTTGGTGCCGACTTCTTTAATAACGTTGAAGTTTTCTTCGCCACCCGATGGAATACCTTCGATGACAACGTTTTCAATCTTCCAAATAATTGCGTCGAGGGTGGCCTGAGCCGCGTTGGCAATCTCATTTGCTGCCTTTACCTTCTCGGCTAGCACCTGGCCGGCCTGAATCAGAGCAGGGCGCTCTTCTTTAGAAGCTGAACCCACCAATTTTGC
>JBEEOK010000045.1:0-16258 GCA_041191645.1 Actinomycetota bacterium
GGGCAGCATGGAGGTATTTCACCTGAAGAACTTATGGTCCCGCTGGTGCGTTTCGGAGCTTTCGTCTAGTCCTCTGCTTTAGTGCCGAAGACGATTTCATCCCAGCTAGGCATGCTGGCGCGGCCCTTTTTCGGCGCCGAACCGGTGACCTCCGCATTCTCAGTAGCGGCCGGAACTTCATTGTCCTTAGACAAAGAATCTGCGCTCTTCGAATCACTAATCTGATTTCCGGCAGAGGCTGATTCTCGCTCGGTGCGTTTGCGACGGAGGGCCTCAAGCAGATCGGCTGTCGCACTCAGCGGTTCAGCGGCGGGTGCTGGCATGGCTGGACGCTTCGTAATTACAGGCGGAGCAGAGTCGGCTACGACGGCAAGCACCTGCGTTTGATTATCGGTCTCGGTCTCGGTTTCAATGGAAGAAACAACCTTTAGAGGTGTGGCACTAGGCGCTTGATTCCCAGCAAATGCCGCCGGCGTTTGAACTTGTGCTTGTGCAGATTCATTATTGGTCAGCTTGATTGCGCGGTCATTCTCAGGTGAAAGAGCAAGTCGCTTCGGGTCGAATGACCAAACCGCGAGAGCCGGTTCGCCATCAATTTCGTAACTCGCGGTTAGGTGCCAAATGCCCAGGTCACTGCGCTTAGCACTCCACGAAACATCTGCTGCACCCAAACCATGAAGCCGCGAATTCATAAGATCACCAAACTCGGTGGTCGGGTGATCCTTATCTGTGTTTAGACCCAGTCTCACAGTCAGAGCAGAATCAACGATGTGGTTGAGCTCGGCGATTACTGGGGCGGCAATCTTCTCGACGAAATCAAGGCTGGCTCCAGATTTCGCTGCTATCTGAGCCACTGACTCGCCTTCGCGAATGGCATCCTGTATCTCCCGCGGAGACATTGAGACGTTATCTAGTCGCTGCGCTGCATCTCTCTTCAGAGCTGCACGAACTCGGTCATCGGCGATAAGGCGGAATTTTTCGCCCGCCAAACTTTCGAGCACCAGGTATTCTCCGTCGGTGTCTACAAATCTGATGTCTTCCATTGCTGTGCCTCCACAGCAAAGTTTGGCATCGAACTAGGCATTTTCCAGCGATTATCGCGGGTGTGCCGAAATTCATTGCGACACGTTTTATTTTTTTTTGGCGTTGCAGGTTTGCTATCTGATGTTTTCTGTTGCACACTATGCACGCTTAGAAATGCAAACGAGAGGCAAGCCAAATGGCAACCGATTACGACGCTCCTAGAAAGAACGACGACGATAACGAGTCGATCGAGGCTATCAAGGAACGTATCCCTGACAAGCTTTCCGGCGTTGTAGACGTCGACGAGGAGCACGGTGAGGGCTTCTCGATTCCTGACGTTGTCTCAGAAGATCTCGATGTAGTTGTTTTGCCGCCGCAAGACGACGAATTCACCTGTTCAGAGTGCTTCATCGTCAAGCACCACTCCCTGCTATCAAGCACCAAGGGCAAGTTTGGTCAGATTTGCGTTGAGTGTGAGTAATTAGGCAGTCGGCCTAGTAATAACAGATTTAACAAGATCTGGTGATCTTGAAGAAACCAACCAGTACGGGGTTGGGTCCCATGGGTCATTCAAATGAATCCTGACGAGACCAGGGACACTCGGTTGGATCTGAAGGAATGCCCTGGCATCTAGATCCGGGCCCGTAGCGCTCCGTTTTCCAAATCGGTCGATTACATCGACGCCCGTTACAAACTCCAATGGAATCTTTGCCTTGCCAACAATGAGAAGTTCCTGTGAGATGAAGATTCTTGGAGAGCTTCCTAGCATGGTCGCAATAACAATTGCGTTTGCCAGAAGGCCAGCTATAAGACCAAGCGTTGCGTTGATTGGTGCCATTGCCAGCCAAATTGTTGGCGCTACCAAAAGCGTGGGCAAGAACGCCCCAAGGCTAGGGCGAACAAGTTCTCGATAAGGCAGTTTGGTTGGCGCGTTCACTGAGGTCATCACTGATTTAGATTACGCTCTTACCGTGAACAATCAATTTCCAGTACTCATCGTTTGCGATGACGCAATGCTGCCTTCATACGCTCAACCAGGAGACGCGGGTGCTGACTTGCGCTCCAGGGTAGACGGAGTGGTGCCGGCTAGGGGCCGCCTCATGGTGCCCACTGGTGTCTCGATAGCACTTCCGGATGCTTATGTGTGTCTAGTTCACCCTCGTTCAGGCTTGGCAGCAAAGCACGGCATCACGGTACTGAACACCCCGGGTACTGTTGATGCTGGCTACCGAGGGGAGATCGCTGTCAATCTTTATAACACCAGCGATGAAGACTTTGTCGTGAATGTCGGTGATCGGATTGCTCAGGCGGTTTTTCAGAAAGTTGAGCGCGCGGAATTCATTCGCGTAGAGACCTTGCCTGGTAGTCACCGAGGCGAGGCCGGCTTTGGATCGACGGGAACCAAGTAGTGAACGCACTCTATTCAAACGGCAAATCAGCTCCTTCAGATCGACAGTCAGCTGGTCCAAGGGATGTTTCTGAGGTAACGGAGGTCTCTCCATATCTTGATTTTGGTTCCCTACGTGTTCCAACTTTCGAGGGGCTGCAGATGCGGCTCGACGTCGAAGAGGGTTCAAACCGCGTAGTGGCAATTACCCTCGAGCGCAATGGATCCACGATTCAGCTACAGGCATTTGCAGCCCCTAAGTCTGAGGGCATCTGGCACGAAATCCGTGCCACGATGGCTCAGTCAATCGCTGCGCAGGGTGGCACCACGGAAGAGCGCATTGGTTCCCTGGGTCCCGAATTACTTGCTCGGATTCCACTCATGGATGAATCGGGCAATCAGGCTGGATCCCGTGCGGCAAGATTTGTCGGCGTAGATGGCCCGAAGTGGTTTCTACGAGGCGTTGTTGGGGGAGCCGCCATCAATGATCCCAAAGCTGCTGCTGACATAGATGACATCTTCAGATCGGTGACGGTAGTCCGAGGCGATGCCCCAATGCCGCCTAAAGACTTGCTTCCACTAACCATGCCTGGTGGCACGGTTACCCCGCCAAGAGTTATCTAAATGGCGTCGGAACCTAAATCAGCGTTGGGCATCGTCAAAGATGGCGACGGTTACTCACTAAACCGGCAGGGCGTACTAGGTGCTCTCGGTGGATGGTTTGGTGTATTCGAGGCTGTTGTTCCGGCATTGGTCTTCGTCACGTTACTGTCCCTAACCAAGGACAGCGTTCTTGCCGTGCTTTGTGCCGCATCGCTATCAGTGGCATCACTCGTCATTCAACTGGTGCGCAAGAAACCAATTACCCAGGCAGTTGCAGGAGCTGTGGGTATCGCCATCTCGGCGTACCTTCCACTTCGCGATGGTGGGCAGCCTGCCGACTATTTCGTGCAGGGGTTCATTTCCAACACCATCTACCTGGTGGTACTGACCGTCTCGGTGCTCGTTCGATGGCCCGTCATTGGCCTGCTGGTGGGGGTTCTTCGGGGCGTAAAGGCTTCAGAATGGCGAAAGAACAGGTCAGAACTCAACCGGTTTCAGTTGGTAACACTGCTTTGGGTCGCCATGTTTGCCGCTCGTCTATCGGTACAGGTGCCCCTTTATTTCACCAACCAAATTGAAGCTTTAGGCTTCTTCCGGATTGTCATGGGAGTGCCACTCTATGCACTTTTGCTTTGGACAACCTGGCTATTGGTGCGGGGAACCATCAAACCACGCCAATAGTGGTAATTTTGTAGAAGCGAAGGCGCAATTAGTTAGGAACAAACATGTCTAAAGTCAATAGTTTCGGTTCAGCTGACCTCTTGAAGGTTGGTTCAAAGGAATACCGAATCTTTAGATTGAACTCTGTTGACGCAAAGACTCTTCCTTACAGCCTGAAGGTTCTGCTAGAGAACCTGCTGCGCACCGAAGATGGCGCAAACATCACTCAAGAGCACATCAACGCTTTGGTGAACTGGGATCCGGCCGCTGAGCCAGATGTAGAGATTCAATTCACTCCGGCTCGTGTGATTATGCAGGATTTCACCGGTGTTCCATGTGTTGTAGACCTCGCGACAATGCGTGAGGCTGTTGCGGAACTTGGCGGAGACCCTAAGCGCATCAATCCGCTTGCACCAGCAGAGTTGGTCATCGACCACTCCGTTCAAATTGACGTAGCGGGTTCCCCTGACGCTTTCGAACGAAATGTTGAGTTCGAATACAACCGAAATGGCGAGCGCTACCAGTTCCTACGCTGGGGCCAGACTGCATTTGACGACTTTAAAGTTGTTCCACCAGGCACGGGTATTGTGCACCAGGTAAACATTGAGTACCTAGCCCGCACCGTCATGGCTCGAGAGGTCAATGGCGAGCTTCAGGCCTATCCTGACAGCTGTGTAGGTACCGACTCACACACCACTATGGTGAACGGTTTGGGTGTTCTAGGTTGGGGTGTTGGTGGAATCGAGGCCGAGGCAGCAATGCTTGGCCAGCCAGTGTCAATGCTTATTCCTAAGGTTGTTGGTTTCAAGCTAACTGGGCAGATTGCAACCGGTGTAACAGCAACTGACGTAGTTCTCACCATCACTGAGATGCTAAGAAAACACGGAGTAGTCGGCAAGTTCGTTGAGTTCTACGGTGCCGGCGTTACCTCGGTTCCATTGGCAAACCGTGCAACCATCGGCAACATGAGCCCAGAATTCGGTTCAACCGCGGCAATGTTCCCGATTGACGATGTAACCCTGGACTACCTTCGCGTTACTGGTCGCCCACAAGAGCAAATCGACCTAGTGGAGGCCTACGCCAAGGCTCAGGGGCTATGGCACGATCCAAGCATTGAGCCACGTTTCAGTGAATATCTAGAATTGGATCTCGCTTCCGTGGTTCCTTCAATCGCCGGACCAAAGCGCCCACAGGACCGCATTGTCCTCAGCAAGGCAAAAGAGTCTTTCGAATCAGTGCTCCCTACCTACTCTGACCAGGTATCAAAGCCAACTGTTGTCAAGGGTCAATCTTTTGCCATGGATAACGGACACGTTGCCATTGCCTCTATTACCTCTTGCACGAACACTTCAAACCCATCAGTAATGCTTGCGGCTGGTTTGGTCGCACGTAAAGCCGTTGCCAAGGGTCTAACCGCTAAGCCATGGGTAAAAACCTCGCTCGCTCCTGGCTCTAAGGTAGTGACCGAGTACTACAACAAGGCTGGTTTGACCAAGGACCTTGACGCATTGGGCTTCAACCTAGTTGGCTATGGATGCGCAACTTGCATTGGTAACTCTGGCCCGTTGTCAGACGAAATTTCAGAAGCTATTAACCACAACGACCTTGCCGTAACAGCAGTGTTGTCAGGTAACCGAAACTTCGAAGGCCGCATTAGCCCAGACGTAAAGATGAACTACCTGGCCTCACCTCCGCTGGTTATTGCGTATGCCCTTGCCGGCACCATGGACTTTGACTTCGACACTGACTCGCTAGGTGAAGACCAAGATGGAAACCCGGTATTCCTTAAGGACATCTGGCCAACTGCTGAAGAAGTTCAGCAGACAATCGATGAGTCAATTAATTCAGAGATGTTCAAGAGCCAGTACGCCGGTGTTTTCGAGGGTGACGACCGTTGGAAGTCACTGCCAACGCCAAAGGGTGCTGTTTTCGAGTGGGATGAGAAATCAACCTATGTTCGCAAACCTCCTTACTTCGAGGGAATGAAGAAGACCCCTGATGCTGTGAAGGACATCCTTGGCGCTCGTGTGCTTGCCAAGCTTGGCGACTCGGTCACAACCGACCACATCAGCCCTGCAGGTTCAATCAAGGTAGATTCACCAGCTGGCCAGTACCTGACTGAGCACGGAATCTCTCGTGTTGACTTCAACAGCTACGGTTCTCGTCGCGGAAATCACGAAGTCATGATCCGTGGAACATTCGCAAACATCCGTTTGCGCAACCAGCTACTGGATGGCGTCGAAGGTGGTTACACTCGCGACTTCACTAAGCCAGAGGGCCCTCAGTCCTTCATCTACGACGCCTCGAGCAACTACCAAGCTCAGGGCACACCATTGGTGATCCTAGGTGGCAAAGAGTACGGTTCAGGTTCATCTCGTGACTGGGCAGCTAAGGGCACCAGCCTATTGGGCGTGCGCGCTGTTATCACAGAGAGCTTTGAGCGCATTCACCGTAGCAACCTGATTGGAATGGGTGTACTGCCTTTGCAGTTCCCGGCTGGTCAGAACGCTGACTCGCTAGGCCTTGACGGTACCGAAGAGTTCGAAATCACCGGTGTCGAAGAACTGAACAACGGCAACACTCCAAAGACTGTCCACGTGGTTGCCAAGCCTTCAGCTCACTCAGCGCAAGGTAAGTCCGTCGTTGAGTTTGATGCAGTTGTACGAATCGACACCCCAGGTGAGGCTGATTACTACCGTAACGGTGGAATCCTTCAGTATGTTCTTCGCAGCCTGGTTGCTTAAGGAATAACTCAAGTATTACTTGGGTTCCTCTTTACATGACTCTGCTTGAGCAAATCAATGGTCCTCGCGACCTCGATGCGCTATCGAATGATCAGCTTGCTTTGCTGTGCTCTGAAATCAGAACCTATCTTGTAGGCGCTGTTTCAGAGACCGGCGGGCACCTAGGTCCAAACCTTGGAGTCGTTGAAACCACGGTCGCCATTCACAAGGTATTTGATTCACCTCACGATTCAATCATTTTCGATACGGGTCACCAGTCATACGTGCACAAGCTTCTAACTGGACGCAAGGATTTGAGTACCCTTCGTCAAAAGGACGGCATTGCCGGGTACCCACAACGTGCTGAATCGGTTCACGACATTGTCGAGAGTTCTCACGCATCTTCATCTCTGTCATGGGCAGACGGCATAGCAAAAGCGTACAAATTGACAGGGCAAGACGACCGCCACGTTGTCGCTGTTATCGGAGATGGTGCGCTGACCGGCGGAATGGCATGGGAAGCACTGAACAATATTTCAGATGACAACGATCGCAAACTGGTGATTGTTGTCAACGATAATGGTCGCTCATACGCACCAACTATCGGTGGTCTCGCCAGACACCTAAATGGTGTGCGAACCGACGCAAATTATCGACGCTTGTATAAGTTGAGCAAGAAACTGTTCTACAAGTTTGGGTTGCCTGGGCGACTGGTTTACTCAGCTGCAAGAGGCGCTGGAAAGGGTCTCCTCAGTACATTTGCACCAAAGGCCATGTTTCCTAACCTCGACATCAAGTACATTGGTCCAGTTGACGGTCACGACATCGTTGCCATGCAACAAGCACTGACCCAAGCCAAACGATACGCTGCCCCGGTAATTGTGCATGCCATTACCCAAAAGGGCAGGGGTTACGACCCAGCAACAATAAATGAGGAAGACCAGTTCCACGCTGTAGGCCGAATTGATCCACAAACCGGTGCATCGCTCGAGAAAAATTCTGGGCCAACTTGGACTAATGTTTTCGCCGATGAAATGGTTGAAATCGGTGCCGCTCATAAGAACGTTGTAGGCATCACTGGGGCAATGTTAATTCCAGTTGGATTGCACAAATTCGCCAAGGCATACCCTGACCGTGTTTTTGACGTAGGTATTGCCGAGCAGCATGCAGTGACATCTGCAGCCGGAATGGCCTTCGGCGGCCTTCATCCAGTGGTTGCGGTATACGCAACATTTATCAATCGTGCCTTTGACCAGGTGCTGATGGACGTTGCGCTACATAAAGCTGGTGTGACGCTGGTTCTTGACCGTTCTGGGGTTACCGGGCCTGACGGCGCGAGCCATCACGGTATGTGGGATCTCTCAGTGCTACAGGTGGTCCCAGGTATTCGAATTGCCTCACCTCGCGACGCTACTCGCCTTCGTGAACAGCTCAACGAGGCTGTTCAAGTGAATGATGCCGCTACAGTTGTAAGGTTTTCAAAGGGTTCAACAGGACCAGACATTCCTATGGTTCGTCGAACATCCGATGGCGTCGATGTCTTGCACGAAGCCGCCAGCAAAGATGTTCTGTTGGTTAGCGTTGGTGCTATGGCTCAAACTGCACTCAAGGTGGCTGATCTGCTTGCCGCACAGGGGATCGGTGCAACAGTAATTGATCCTCGCTGGGTCGTACCCGTTGCCAAGTCAGTTGTTGAGATGTCCGCACAGCACCGATTGGTGGTTTCGATTGAAGACGGAATCAAGGTGGGTGGCGTTGGTACGAGAATTCGCCAAGACCTGCGTGCTGCTCAAGTAGATACTGCGCTTAACGAGGTCGGGTTGCCAGATGAATTTCTTGAGCACGCGTCTCGTGATGAGATTCTTGAGCGAGTTGGGCTCACTGCACAGAGCATTGCTATCGACATCATTGCTCAAGTGGTTGGTTCTAAGGTGCCACACGCCAAGCCACTGTTTGAGAACAATGCAACTAGTGAACTGAACAACAGGAACTAAGCCAAGTCCTAATCATCTTCAACGGGTTCGGCCGCGATTAGCGCAGAAGCAACCGCCTCAGATACCAGTCCAATTTGCCACTGGCGCGCGCCGAAAGCTGCTAGTGCATTTGCAATTGAATCTGAAGTGATCACTTGTGGTGGCTGCCAACAAATTTGCCGAATGTAATCGGGCGTAACGAGGTTTTCTGGTGGCAGACCAAGAGTCTCTGCAAGCTCTTGAATCACTGGGCGAAGAGCTCTTAAGCGCGCGTCTGCCTCTGGGAATCGGCCAGGCCAAACTCTATGATTAGGGATTCCTTCTTGCTTGACTTTTAGCGGTGGCAATTCACGCGTCTTTAGGCCTGCCTCAACAGCGGCCCACCAGGTGTCAATATATGAGCGGCTTGCACGACCGACAAATCCTCTGTCTCCCGCGAGTTCTGGGCGACTCTTTGGCAGTGTGTTGGCAACATGGACTAGAGAGCTGTCCGGAACTAAACGTCCTGGCGAGACATCCAGCTTGACAGCCAAAGATTCTCTGGCCTCCCAAAGGTGCTGTGCAACGGCGAACTTTCTTGCATCCTTCAGTGCGGTAAGCCCGGTCATTGACCTCCACTTATCCACCTTTGCAGGCTTTGGTTGCATAGCCGCCGTGTTGGCAAATTCCTGCTGGGCCCACTCAAGACGTCCCATCTCTTCAAGTGAATGAGACAACTCAGACCGCAATTCAAGAAGTACATCTACGTCGAGAGCGGCATAATTCAACCAATCGGCATGCAGAGGCCGGGTGCTCCAATCTACAGCCGAGTGCTCCTTGGCGAGTTTGATGCCAAGAAAGTGCTCACACACCGCTCCAAGGCTGACTCGCGGAAGACCTGCAATACGTGACCCTAGCTCAGTATCAAACAATCGCTGTGGATAGATGCCCAGTTCACGAAGGCAGGGGATGTCCTGGCTGGCCGCATGCAGCACCCATTCATCGGAGGCCAAAACTCCGGCTAGTGCAACAAAAGCGTCAATTGAGTGATCTGGACTGATTGAAATCGGATCAATTAGGTAAATTGGTGTCCCAAGCCGGTGTACCTGAACAAGATAGGCACGTTGCGAGTACTTAAACCCGGACGCTCGTTCTGCATCCAATGCAAACGGGCCAGTTCCTCCCGCCAATTTGCTCACTGCATCAGCAAGAGTTGCAGGTGTGTCTACCAAAACAGATTCAACGCGTGGTCTCGCCAGGAGCGGTAGCGAAGGTAGTTCTTGCTCGTTCATCGTCGACTGGTGAAATCTAGGCTGGTCACACCGGTTGGCAGATTCGGGAATCCGGACATAATGCAGATGAGATCAAGCCAGGCTTCGAAGCTGCTGGCCACATTTGTGTCGAGTGGTGACCATGAGGCGCGAAGTTCAAGTTCGGCGTGGTCGTGTTGGCTGCTGAGCGAGCCATAGCCAGTCGACATTATTCGAGTTGCAGTGCCAGCTATCGCCCCGTAGGAAGCATGCCGGTTAGCCAACGCCTCAGTGAGCCAAGCCCAAACCACGTCACTGATTTGCTCGTCCGCTCCAATGTTGGTCTCTAGAGGAGATTTTGCGAAGCACACGATTCGGAAATTAGAGGCCCATGCTTCCTGCGGCTCAGGCTCCCAAATCATGACGAATCTTCCGGTTCCAGCATCACCCTCGACTCCTGAAAGTGCCGTCTTGACGTTCGCTTTGAATGTAATCGCAAAAGCACCGATACTTGGTGGCGCTGGAAGCGGTTCAATGTCCAGTTCGTCACGAACCTGAGCGTAACGAAGAGCCTCTAATGCAAGGCGAAACTCAGAGGGGGAGTCTTGGGGGACATCGAAATCAATCATCCCGTTAACAGTAAACAACGGGGACATATAAGGAATGCAGGCACGCCGTTACCAGTCAGAGGCGCGTGAAGACAAGGTACAGATTTGCTAGACCGGCAAAAGAAGATATTGAGAAATCGGCATGCCTTAAGCCAAAAACCTCGGCGACGACTGACACAGATTTTTCAAAATCATCGGCTGATGAATTTGCAATTGTGGCAATAATGCGAAGGGGAGAGGCGCCATCAACTAGCTCCTTAGCTGTTGTCACTCCGCCTTCGTAAAGCAGTTTCATACCAGGTGCTACTTCGAGCCCCTTGGCCACTTGGGTAAGTGGCCCGGGCCCAGAGGCCAGCGGTCGAATGTTGGCTATCGGTAGATTCAGTGGTTGGACACCCTGGATTTCAGTGTCCTCTGTGAAAACGAACGTTGGATATAACGAAATTGAACAAACAGCAGGAACATGTTGCACACTTTTTAGATGCCGAGTGAAGATTACGATTGGGGCGTGCTTGGAACCGTGATAGGTCTCTTGTCGCGCAGTTAACCCAGAAGTGACGATGTAGTCCGACTGTGACCTAAGGTGGCCTAAAACTTTGCGGTCTTCCAGATTGCTGATTCCGTCGGATGAACCCCGATCGTCTACGTATTGCCCCGATGCCGAGAATACGGTTGCGATGTTCCACCCAGTTGCAAGTTTTAGGTGACTAAGCAACTCGGACGTTGAATCAGAAGTTAGAGAGCTGATTTCTCTGCAACCTGACGCTTTATTCTGGCCAGCATGCCTCGCATGCCTCGCATTCGAAGCGGAGACACCGCCTCCGACAGTCCGATACGCGATGGAAAGTCATCATCCACCGCCAAAACCTCGGCTACTGGTTGGCCATCGAGGGCACTATGTAGAATCGATGCGAATCCGCGCGTGGTAGGGGACTCAGCTGGAGCAGTAAAGAACAAGTGAACTACTTTTTCAGCATCCACCTCTACAAAAAGAAAAATTGGAGACTGGCACTCTTCAACACGCTCGAGCAAATCGGGGTGATCTCTATATCGCTCAGGAAGCTCAGGTAGCCCCTCAGAGAAGTCCAACAATAGTGTGAGACGGTCTCTAACTCCAACGGAGTTGAAGTCCTCTACTATCTCCTCAACCGACTGCAGCAATTAAGCTACCGCCGGCGCGAGACCTGCTTCAGGTCCCTTAACAATTGGCACACCGACTAGGCTGCCCCATTCGGTCCAAGAGCCGTCATAGTTTCTAACGTTGTGGAAACCAAGCAAGTAGTTCAAGACAAACCAGGTGTGACTTGAGCGCTCACCGATGCGGCAGTACGCAATCACGTTATCGCCAGCTTTTAGACCGGCTTCACCAAGATAAATAGCCTCTAGCTCTGCCCTGGACTTGAAAACACCGTTCTCACCAGCGGCGCGAGACCAGGGGACTGACTTGGCTGATGGAATGTGACCGCCGCGAAGGGCGCCCTCGTCAGGATATGCAGGCATGTGGGTGCGTTCTCCGGTGTACTCCTCGGTGGAACGAACGTCGATTAGTGGGTTACCAAAATGCTTTAGAACGTCGTCACGGAACGCTCGCAGTGTGCTGTCGTCACGGGCAATTACCGGATAGTTAGCGGGTTCGACAGAGGTTTTCTCACGCGTTAATTCCCGACCTTCAGCAATCCAAGCATCGCGGCCGCCATCAAGAAGTCGAACGTCTGGGTGGCCGAAGAGCTTGAATACCCACATGGCGTAGGCAGCCCACCAGTTGCTCTTATCGCCGTAGATCACAACAGTTGTGTCGCGAGAAATACCCTTACTTGAAAGCAGAGCTGCAAACTGTTCATCGGAAACATAGTCACGCAAAACCGGGTCGTTGAGTTCGGTGTGCCAGTCGACTTTAACCGCCCCAGGGATGTGGCCAATTTCGTAGAGCAAAACATCTTCATCAGACTCAACAACAACTAGTCCTTCGCGGCCCAAGTTGCCAGCCAGCCACTCTGTAGATACCAAAACCGATGGATCTGAATACTCTGCAAACTTCGGGTTCTTTTCAAATTCGATCGCCATGGAATGAAACTCTTTCTGATGGTTGTTTAGACTTTTCATGTCTTCTTCAAGGTTAACTCCCTTGAGCCCTTGGACCAACCGTTAGGTAATAATTGGCAATCGATGCGTCGCAGTTTGTAGATATTCTTCAGCGAAAGCCGAATCCATCTATCGGGGAACTCCTAGCTGAACTTGTTCCACCGCGGGAGTTTCAAGGAGCCCGCCTGGGCAACTACATCCCACATCAGGAATACCCAAGCCAGACCAAAGCACTCGAACGCGCTGAGGTCTTTGTGGGGAATTCAAGGTCAAAGAAATTGTTTGCCAAGCGCGAAACCCCTCCACCGGGCATTTATCTAGATGGCGGTTTCGGTGTTGGTAAAACTCACCTACTTGCCGGAGCGTGGCACGAATTCAAAGGAACAAAGGCCTTTGGAAGTTTCATTGCATACACCAGCCTCATAGGTGCGATCGGTTTCGCCGGGGCGGTAGAGGCACTGTCCAAGTTCCAATTGATTTGCATCGACGAGTTTGAGCTAGACGATCCAGGCGACACGATGATGATGTCTAGACTTCTTAACGAACTGGCTCCGAAGGGTGTTCGATTTGCGGCAACTTCGAACACTCCGCCTAATGCTTTGGGTGAGGGCAGATTTGCCGCGGCAGACTTCCAGCGTGAGATTCTAGGGATTTCAAACCAATTTGAAATGGTCAGAATTGACGGAGAAGATCACCGCCACCGTCCGGTATCACTGGAACCGGTAGTTACAACTGACGCAGAATTCCAAGCTTGGCTTCAAAAACACTCACCAGCCGAGACTGGCCTATTGGAATTCAGTCAGCTCCTGAAGCATCTTTCAACCATCCACCCTTCGAGATATGGATTCCTTCTAGAGTCGATTTCAGCGTTAGGTATTCAAGGCGTGAGACAGCTTGATGACCAAGTGGACGCGTTGAGGCTGGTTGCATTCATTGACAGGGCGTACGAAGCACAGATAGCCATTTGCGCGACCGGGCACCCGCTTACCGATGTCTTTGCACCAAAGTACCTCGCTGGTGGTTACCGCAAAAAGTATTTGCGGGCTGTTTCTCGAATCGGAGCGCTCACCAGCTAGCCATTTTTTACAAACACGAAACATTTCTCGTTATCGCGTGAAATCTTCGTAGGTCAAACTCTCTCTCGTAGCCAAGATTTTCTTGGTAACGAATTTGTTTTCTTAGAGAGAGGTAAACAAGTGGATCAAGGAAACACGGCATTCGTGTTAATTTCAGCGGCGCTAGTGCTGCTAATGACGCCAGGTTTGGCGTTCTTCTACGGCGGAATGGTAAAGGCCAAGAGCGTTGTGAGCATGATGATGTTGAGCTTTGGCTCACTCGGACTAATTGCAGTTCTTTGGGTTCTTTACGGTTACGCCATCGCATTCGCTAACGGTGGAGCTGAAACCTTCATCGGTATCGACGGTTGGTTTGGTATCGATACTTCATTCCTCGGCCTCGAAGCTCAGGTGGCAGATGCTGCAGCACCGGCCGGCGCATTCCCATCTATGGCTTTTGTGGCCTTCCAGGCAACATTCGCAATCATCACCGTTGCGCTTATTTCAGGTGCCATTGCCGACCGAGCCAAGTTCGGTGCCTGGATGGTATTCGCTGGTATCTGGGCAACCGTTGTTTACTTCCCAGTTGCAAACTGGGTATTCAACTTCACCCTCGAAGACGGCAAGGTCGTTGACGGTGGCTGGATTGTTTATGGGCTAGGCGTTATTGACTTCGCTGGTGGAACTGCTGTTCACATCAATGCAGGTGCAGCTGGTTTGGCTCTTGCGATTGTTCTTGGTAAGCGCTTCGGTTTCAGCAAGGGAATCACTCAGCCTCACAACGTTCCACTGACTTTGCTTGGTGTTGCACTGCTATGGTTCGGTTGGTTTGGATTCAACTCCGGATCAGAGCTTGCTGCAGATGGTATTGCCTCAATCGCATTCATCAACACTTTGGCAGCCCCTGCTGCGGCGATGCTAGGTTGGATTATCATCGAGAAGATTAAGCACGGCAAGGCGACCTCGATTGGTGCTGGTTCAGGCGCAATTGCAGGTCTTGTAGCAGTTACCCCTGCATGCGCATCACTCGACCCAATTTACGCAATCCTCTTGGGACTAGTAGCGGGTGCACTATGTGCTCTAGCTGTCGACCTCAAGTTCTCAATGGGATTTGACGACTCCCTCGACGTCGTAGGTATCCACCTAGTCGGTGGAATCGTTGGAACCCTTTGGATCGGTATCTTCGGAAACGGCGTAGGCGCAGCCTTCGGTTTCGGGTGGCACCAGTTCGCCATGCAGGCACTTGGTGCAATCGCCGTGCTGGTTTACAGCTTCGTGATTTCGCTAATCATCGGATTCGCGATCGAGAAGACCATGGGCTTCCGCGTCAAGGCTGAAGACGAGATCGCCGGCATCGACACCGTGGTTCACGGCGAAGAGGCTTACGCTTTCGGAGCAGACCGCGGATAACTAAACAAGATTCACCCACTGGAGGGGCCCTCGCGAGAGGGTCCCTCCTTTAGTGCGTTATAAAGAAAGGCTCACATGCTGCACCAAAACACAACCATGTTTCTGATTCTTTGCTCGGCATTAGTTCTATTCATGACACCGGGACTCGCCTTTTTTTACGGTGGGCTGGTGCGTGCCTCGAGCGTTGTATCGATGATGATGATGAGCTTCGGCTCAATCGCACTAATCGGTGTCATGTGGGTTGTATTTGGGTACGCAATTAGTTTCAGTAACGCCGGATCAGGAACCTTCGTCGGCATTGATGGATTTTTCGGTATTGATTTACAACGTTTGTTTCTTGGTACCGAGATCGACCTAGCAAAGTCGGGCGACGGGTTTGGATTGGCGTTTGCAGGATTCCAGGGCACTTTCGCAATCATTACCGTGGCTCTAATTTCAGGTGCTATCGCTGACCGCGCGAAGTTTGGGTCATGGATGATTTTCGCAGGAATTTGGGCGTTTCTCGTCTACTTTCCTGTCGCCAGTTGGATCTTCAATTTCACAGTTGAAGACGGCAAAGTCGTAGACGGTGGCTGGCTGGTCTACAACATCGGGGTAATGGACTTTGCTGGTGGAACCGTAGTTGAGATTGCTTCTGGCGCCTCCGCCCTTGCCCTAGCGTTAGTTTTGGGAAAACGGTTTGGCTTCACCAAGGGCATGCACGCGCCCCACAACGTTCCTTTAACCATCATCGGTGCAGCCATTCTTTGGTTTGGTTGGTTCGGGTTCAATGCCGGCTCACAGCTTGCTGCTGATGGAATCGCTTCCTTGGCCTTCGTCAACACACTTGCTGCGCCGGTTGGAGCCATGCTCAGCTGGATTGCCTACGAGAAGATTGCTCACGGAAAACCAACTTCTATCGGAGCTGCATCTGGCGCAGTGGCTGGCTTAGTTGCAATTACACCTTCATGTGCCTACCTCGAGCCAGTTTGGGCTCTAGTTCTCGGCGTCGTCGTCGGTGTGGTCTGCGCCTTAGCCATCGAGCTGAAGTTCGTTTTCGGGTTTGATGACTCTTTGGATGTTGTTGGTATCCACTTGGTCGGTGGCATCGTGGGAACACTGTTTATTGGCCTTTTTGGGACCAACGTAGGACTTTTTCTAGGTTTTGGCCCAGAACAACTGGGCAAGCAGTTCGTAGGTGCTCTAGTGGTCTTGGTCTATGCCTTCTCGATATCTTTCGCCATCGGCTGGGCCATTCAAAAGACTATTGGTTTCCGAGTCACATCGACAGACGAGATCGCTGGCGTTGACAAGGTTTTGCATGGCGAAACTGCTTATTCTGAGGCTGATCCTCGTTGGACTTGGAAGGGATAGACACGCTCTGGCCTGAGTTTGCGAACTGGCGAAACTTGGGTTAGAGTATCTAAGTCTTCGAAAGAAGGCACGCGGATGTGGCTCAGTTGGTAGAGCACAACCTTGCCAAGGTTGGGGTCGCGAGTTCGAATCTCGTCATCCGCTCGCAGTAG
>JBEEOK010000046.1:0-11084 GCA_041191645.1 Actinomycetota bacterium
CCCTAACGGACGGTTCGTAGCCTCAACGCATTGAGCACGACCGATATGCTCGAGAAAGCCATGGCCGTGCCAGCGAGCATTGGGTTGAGCAAACCAAGCGCGGCAACCGGGATTAGCACCAGGTTGTAGCCAAATGCCCAACCAAGGTTTTGTCGAATATTGGCCCAGGTTTTTCGTCCCAACGAAAGCGCAAATGGAATTGTCATCGGATCATCGTCGACGATTGTGATTGCCGCCGCCGACTGAGCGGCGTGAGTTCCCGAGCCCATGGCCAAACCAACATCTGCTCCGGCGAGCGCAGCCACATCGTTGAGGCCATCACCGACCATGGCAATTAGGCCCGGTTCAGACTCTGCCCGAAGCTGGGCAATAGCCCCTAGCTTCTCTTCAGGTGCAACCCCTGCCTTGTATTTCTCTATTGAAAGTTCTGCCGCAACCGCCGCAACTCTGGCTTCGACATCGCCAGAAAGCAAGATTGGCTGAATGCCCAATTCGTGTAACTTGGCGATTGTTGCAGGCGCCTCGGCACGAATGTCATCTTCTAGCCCAATTATCAAGATGGCTCGGTTATCTATCGAGGTTATGGCTAGAGACCGAGCCCCGGCTTGATCGATGGCGACTTGGACCTGGGCTGCGTTTTCGAAGGTTTCTGCAGGCCTGCGCGATACCTCAACTTTGAGGCCTTCAACCTGACCGACCACCCCAGTGCCGGCCGATTCAACAACACCCTCTGCGGTGAGTGAATTATCTAGCGCGGCAATTGCCTTAGCGATTGGGTGCACTGAATTGCGTTCGATGGCCGCTGCTAATGCAATGCCCTGGGTTTCATCGAAGCCGTCGATAGTAATAAATTTTGTTGCTCTAAGTTGACCAGTGGTGAGCGTGCCGGTCTTGTCTAGCAAAACGCTTTTGACCTTGCCTAGCAGCGATAGGGCATCTGGGTTGCGAATCACGATTCCGCGCTTGGCACCGATGGTTGTGGCCACTGCAAGACTCATTGGAACAGCAATACCCAAGGCACATGGGCAGGCAATCACCAACACGGCGATGGCAGCCCTGAGGCCGCTATCGAAATCACCCGCGACCAAACCCCAGGTGGCAAAAGTCACTAGAGAGGTTGCGATCACCGCGGGAACAAATACTGCCGAAATTTTGTCTGTCAGGCTAGTGATTTTGGCCTTGTGTGCAGTTGCCTCTCGCACCAGGTCGGCAATCTGTGCAATTCTGCTGTTGCTGCTGACGGCAGTGGTTTGAATGACCAAACTTGGGCCCACGTTCAGTGCCCCCGCGGCAACCAGCATGTTGAGGCCAGCCTCTTGCGGCACTGATTCACCGGTAATCAGTGAATTATCCACCTGACTGTGGCCTTCAATCACAACGCCGTCGACTGGAATCTTTTGGCCAGATGCAACTACGACTTGCTCACCCAATTTGACCTGATTGGTAGGCACTGTGATCTGAACACCATCGCGCCGAATCACTGCAGAATCTGGAATTGCTGAGAGCAACGCCCGGACCGAGTCTGTGGCTGAGCGGCGGGTGCGCACCTCAAGCCAGCGACCAAGCAAAACCACTGTGGGCACAACGGCCGCCACCTCAAAGTAGCTTTCCATTCCACCGGTAAGCAGCTCATACAAGCTGTATCCATAGGCAATGATCACGCCAAGCGAGACCAGGGTGTCCATCGTGGTGGAACGGTGGCGGAGGTTTTTGAATGCGGCCACGTGAAAAGGCCAAGCCACATAGGCGGCCACCGGCAACGTTGCCAAAGCGGCAATCAGGTGCCAATTTGGTGGCATCAGCTCGTGAACCATACTGATAAGAGCAACCGGCGCTGAGATTAACGCACCAACCCAGAGGCGCACGAGTGTGCTTTTGAGTTCGTTGCGCTCTGAGCCAACCGAATAGCCGGCGTCTTCAACTGCTGCGACAAGCTGCTCGCGAGTTACCGAGGATGAGAGCGTGACGTGAGCCTTTTCAGATGCAAAGTCCACGTAGGCACTCACGCCTGCGATCTTGTTGAGGTTCTTTTCGACCCGTCGGGAGCAAGCCGTGCAAGTCATGCCCTCGATGTCTAGATCTAAATCCTTGACTTCAGGGCCCATGGTGGCTCCTAGCTAACCGAGATTAGTTTGTAGCCAGCCTCGTCAATTGCTGCTGAAAGCTGGTCTTGGGTAACCGCATCGGTGGCGTTTAGCTCTGCCGACTGACTGGCAAGGTCTACCGAGACATCGCTGACACCGTCGATCTTTTGAAGTTCTTTTGTGACCGATGCCACACAGTGACCGCAGGTCATGCCCTCTAGTTTTAGGGTTTTGTGCTCAGCCATTTTTGCTCCTTATTTGGCCTCGGCAATTACCGGAAGTTCTTTGCGAAGGTTTGGGCAGCAACCCACTGCGCAGGCATCAACCCATGGGCCCAGTTTAGAAAGGGCTTTGCGTTCAGCGCCAGCCTGGCGCTCAAGAATTAGGTCGGCAATGCCATCTACAAACTCTGGGGCAACGCCTGAGGTGACCACGCGAGCAAACTTTAGGTCACGCTCTTCGGCGGTTTCTTTGGCCTCGTTGTCGAGATCCCAGATCACCTCAACATGGTCGCTGACAAAGCCGATTGGCACAATGATTACACCCTTTGACCCAGCGTCAGCGGCAGTGTTGATTGCGTCATTGACATCTGGCTCTAACCATGGCACCGATGGCGAACCAGAGCGCGACTGGTAAACCAGTGACCACGCTGGCAGATCAGCACCGATTTTTTGGGCAACCTTTTTCATAGTCTCTTCTGCGGCGGCCAGGTGCTGAGCAGCATAGGCGCCACCTTCGCCGGCGAGTTCGGCAAACTCTTCGCGGCGAGACTCTGGGCCTGAACTAACACCCATGGCAGTCGGAATGGAGTGGGTAGCAAACATGATTTGGATGTCGCCAGCGGCTAGACCGTCCTGGTACATGGCTGAGATCTGGTCGGCGAGGTCATCGGCAATTGGCGCAATGAAACCTGGGTGGTCAAAGTAGTGACGCACTTTATCGATGTTTAGTTTGCCCTCAAGGCCGGTTTCAATCAGGGCAACGGCAAGGTTTTCGCGGTACTGGCGGCAGCCAGAATAAGACGAATAGGCGCTGGTGACCCAGGCCAAGATGTTGCGGTGGCCATCTTCATACATTTGCTTTAGAACATCGGCAAAGTACGGCTCAGAGTTGCGGTTACCCCAATAGATAGGAATGTCGATGCCGCGAGTTGGAAAGTGGCTGCGCATGGCTGCGAGGAGTGCACGGTTTTGCTCGTTGATTGGGCTAACGCCACCCAGGGCCAAGTAGTGGTGCGATACCTCTTCTAGGCGCTCGCGTGGAACACCGCGGCCAGCAGTCACCCGCTCTAGGTAAGGCATGACCTCGTCTGGGCCCTCTGGGCCACCGAATGAGGTTAGAAGAATTGCGTCATAGGTCATGCGAAAGTAGCTCCAATCAAAGCTGGGTCAAGAATGCTTCCGGTGAAGAAAGGTACTTCTTCTCGAACATGGCGGCGGGCTTCTGTATTTCTTAGAGTGCGCATCATGTCAACAATTTCGTGCAAATCTTCAGACTCAAGGGCCAAAAGCCACTCGTAGTCTCCCAGGGCAAACGATGAAACCGTGTTGCTCTGCACGCCCTTATAAGTGTGGCCAGCCATGCCGTGTTCGCGCAGCATCTCGGCGCGTTCAGCCTCAGGCAATAGGTACCATTCGTACGAGCGCACGAATGGGTAGAAGCACAGCCAAGTCTTTGGCGCATAGCCCTGCATAAATGCCGGAACGTGTGAGCGGTTGAATTCTGCCGGGCGGTGAATGCCCATGCCAGTCCAAGTTGGTGAGAAGTTCGCGCCAAACTCGGTACGGGCAAAAGCGTGAGTTGCCTTTTGCAACTGCTCGGCTGTGTCAGCGTGCAACCAAAGCAACAGGGCCGCATCGGCACGCAAAGCGGTTAGGTCATAGGCACCACGAACGTTAACGCCGTCAGCCTGGCACTCGGCAACCCAATCAAGATAAGACTGAGTCGCGGCGTCTGAGCTATCGACGCGGGTTTCTAGCTGATAGGCCAAAAACGTCGTGTAGTGAATGGTCTCGTTGATCTCACTGGGAGTTGGGCGTTTGGTTGTTTCGGTCATTTTTTCTATCTCTTTCCACTCAAAATTCCAGTGATGCCGTTGCCCCCAAGACCCGCACCGATTATCTCGATTCGCGGATTATTCATTAGTGCCTCTCGAACACGATTAACGATAAGCGCATGCCCGGGGCCGGCTTGAACCAGTGCCTTTGGCCAGACCTGGGTAACCGAATCGAGCACGCTGAGTTCGGTGATGCCGAAAATTGTTTTGGCATCGGCCGCGGCCAATTGGGCCAATTCTTCTGGAGCAGCTGGCAGCAATCCATTCCGGCCAAACGAGAACCGCAGAATGTGCTGGTTGGGCCTTAGCTGCTGCTGCACCCACTGCCACTTAGCATTCACATGGGTGGCCGCTTTGGCAGAGACACCAGCAACATCTGAGGCAACTAAGACTCCGCTTCCGCGAGGGTAGTCATTAAGTTGGCTTGACTCGACTAACAGTGCGACAACGGCTGCATCTACCGCTGTTACTTGGCTGAGAAGTTCTTGTAGTTCTGGTTGGTCGGCTAGCAATTGTGCCGCGCCGTCAACGCCGCAGGCCAAGACCACCTTGTCAAACTGATTCAGCTGGCTCGCCGTAACGACCTTGTGATTGAAGTGGAATGTGACCCCAGTCGCTCGCAAACTTGACTCTAGAGCGGCAACCAGTTGGTGCATGCCACCGGCAATCGAGGCCACAGCGGCACCTGGCCGAGCCGCAGATTTTCTGATTTCAGCGACCGCTGCCACTAGCGATCCAAGTTCACTCGCCTTAGCCAACAAACCGGGGGCAACCGTTGCTGCTTCAAGTTTTTGAGCATCAGAAGAATGCACACCGGCAATCACTGGGGTTAGAAAAGCATCAACGAATGACTGGCCAAGCCGGGTTTTCACTAACTGGCCGATTGTGACCTCGGGTTCACTCACCCACGGCTCAGCGTCAAGCTGCTTTGCTTGGTCAACGGCAACTTGCCCCACTGCCTCGGCAAGTGCGGGGTCATCGAGATTGCTTGGAATTCCCAGCACGCCGTGCGGAATCAGATAGGCCCCCTTCGTGCTAAGAATTCGAGCGTCACTTCGCTGTGGCGAAACAACCAGGTTCTCGATACCCAACTCGGCGCAAAGTTGCGCAACCACCGGCGTGCTCACGGCAAAAGATTCGGCACCGACATCTATGTTTATTTCACCGATTTGAGCCGGCGCAATGAGCCCACCGGTGCGATCAGTTGCCTCAAAAATTTCAACGGCGTAGCCAGCGTCGACTAGGCGTTTGGCAGAGACTAAACCGGCAATTCCCGCGCCAATGACGGCGGCGGTTGGTATTGCGGTTGAGTCTGGCATTGAGGCTAAATATCCTGGTGAACTAGGGCAACAAGTTTGGTAATTACATCTGGGTCTGTTTCAGGCGGCACACCGTGGCCCAAGTTCACTACGTGACCTGGCGCAGCCGCTCCACGAGCAATTACATCTCGCACATGTGCCTCAAGCTCTGCCCAAGGTTTGAACAGAAAATCGGGGTTAATGTTTCCCTGAAGTGGCACTTTGCCGCCCAGAATTCGGTTGGCCTCATCAAGCGGAGTTTCGTAGTCCACACCCATTACCGTTGCACCTACTCCGTACATTTCGGCTAGCAGGTCTTTGGTTTGCACACCAAAGTGCACTCGCGAAACCGGAAGGTCGAGCAGCGAGTCCATGACCGCCTTTGAGTGTGGCGCGGCAAAGGTTTTGTAGTCTTCAAGACCCAAACGCCCGGCCCATGAGTCAAAAAGCTGAAGCGCGCTGGCGCCAGCCAAAACCTGACCACGAATAAATGTTGCGGTCACGCGTGCGGTCCACGCCAAGATATCGTTCCAAAGGTCCGGGTCGTTAGCCATCATGGCTCGGCTAACCGGCAACTCTTTAGAAGGCCCGCCTTCGATTAGGTACGAAGCCAAGGTGAATGGGGCACCCCCAAAACCAATCAAAGGAGTCTCGCCAAGCTCGGCAATAATCAGAGCAATGGCGTCGGTGATTGGGCCAAGGCTGTCTGGGTCAAGTTCTTCAAGGCGCTCAAAGTCGGCCCGGGTGCGAACAGGGTTTTCGAGCACCGGCCCGATTCCAGGTGCAATTTCGACATCAACACCAGCAAGTTTTAGCGGCACAACAATGTCGCTAAAGAAGATCGCTGCATCTACATTGTGACGGCGCACCGGTTGCATTGTGATCTCGGCAGCAAGCTCTGGTCTCAAGCAAGAATCCAACATGGCAACGCCCTCGCGCACCTTGCGGTACTCAGGCAATGAGCGGCCGGCCTGCCGCATGAGCCAAATGGCCTTGGTCTCGGTTTTATGGCCCAAATATGACTGCACCAAAGCAGAATTTGAGGTCTTTCCAGAGGCAAGAGGGTGGGTGCTTGGTAGGTTCACGGATTAATCATCCCATAGCCAGAGGCCCGTCTTGGCGCTTAGAATTTAGGGGTGACTCTTGTATTGCTAGGCGCTAACTATAACGACATTCCGTTGAGCGAACTCGAAAATCTTGAACGTCACACCGATTCCATTCGCAGCAAACTTTTCTCAATTTCTAAAGAGGAAAGCGGCATCAACGGGGGCGTTGCCATTGGCACCTGCAACCGCTTCGAGGTCTATTTAGACACCGATCGGTTTCACAGTGCGGTCGAAAATGCCATTGGTGTGGTTGCCGAGGTAACCGGGCTAAGCCAGGACTACTGCAGCAAGTTGCTCAGAGTCAGCTACGGGTCGGCTGCAGTTCAACACCTTTATTCCGTGACATCTGGACTTGAATCCATGATTGTTGGCGAGGGTGAAATTGCCGGCCAGGTAAAGCGTGGGCTACAGGTTGCACAGTCTGAGGCCCACACATCTCGCGAGATCGAAAAGCTTTTTCAGTCGGCAGCTCAAGTGGCCAAAAAGGTTTCAACTGAGACCGGACTTGGTGAGGCAGGCCGTTCAGTATTCACCGCCGCGTTGACTTTGCACAAAGAAAAATTTGGCTCAATTGAGGGCAACACCGTTACAGTCATGGGCACCGGCGCCTATGCCCGCGTGGTCGTTGCTGCACTGCAGCGTGAGGGCGTTGGGCAGATTTACGTTTACTCTTCGAGTGGCCGAGCACAAGAATTCAGCGATGGTCGCGGCACTACCCCGGTAGCCAAAACTGACCTGGCCCGAACTTTGGCGGCCAGTGATTTTGCTGTGACTGCAAGCGGCGGCAGCGGTCACATGATCGACCTCAAATTGGCCCGCTCAGTTGTTGAACTGCGTGATAGCGAATTCAGAATTATTGACGTGGCCTTGTCTGCCGATGTTGCCCCGCCGGTTTATGACATGGCTGGCGTTTCAATCATGGATCTTGACTACATTCGTCTGCACACCCCTAGCGAACACAGCGAGGCAATCTTGCGCGCGCAAGAAATTGTGCGCCACCAGGTGAGTGAGTTTGAGAACGAGGCAATTGCGCGTGCGGCCGACCCAATGGTAGTTGCCATGCGTGAACACATTGCCCAACTGATCCAAGAAGAAGTTGAACGTGTGCGCAGCAAGTCTGGCGACGAAATGGCTGAAGAAGTTCACCGCAGCCTAAAGCGGGTCACCTCAACCTTTATGCATGTGCCAACCCTGGCGGCTAAGACCTCTGCCAAAGAGGGCAACGAAAAGCAATTCATTGATGCTCTAAGAATGGTGTTTGGCATCGAGGTAAACCGCGTGGCCGATGCTTAGGCAGCCGCTTAGGTTGGGCACTCGCGCCAGTCTTTTAGCCAAGACCCAGTCGGGAATGATCGCCGACCAGATCGAGGCTGCCACTGGCCTGGTCAGCGAATTGGTGTTTATCAAGACCGAGGGCGACAACCCGGCCAGCAATCTGTTTGCCCCAAAGCGCCCAGGTGTATTTGTTTCTGCCCTCCGCGATGCCTTGCTTGCCGGCGAGGTGGACTACATTGTGCACAGTTTTAAAGACCTTCCTTCAGCACCGATGCGGGGCATTACGCTTGCGGCGATTCCGGCACGTGAGGATCACCGCGATGTTCTAGTGAGCCGCGATGGGCTGGCTTTGGCAGACTTGCCGGCCGGCGCGGTGGTCGGCACATCGTCACCACGACGGGCTGCCCGAATCAAACACCTGCGGCCAGACCTTGAGGTGCAGCCGATTCGCGGAAACATTGACACCCGCCTTAAGAAGGTTGAAGAAGGTCAATTTGCGGCCACAATCTTGGCTGCTGCTGGGCTAAACCGGGTGGGCTTGAGCGGCGTGAGCCAACACTTTTTCACTGACACTGAATTGCTGCCAGCCCCTGCGCAGGGCGCCTTGGCAATTGAATGCCGATCAGAAGACAAAGAGTTGCTGGCCGAACTTGCCAAAATCAACCATGCTCAAACCGAGCTGCTGGTCACGGCTGAACGCGCTGTGCTCAGGGGCATTTCAGCATCTTGCACCACCGCGGTTGGCGCTCATGCCCAACTCGTAGACGGTCAACTACACCTGACCGCCGAGCTGTCTGACAATGACACCGATTGGCATGAGCGAATTGAACTCGGCCTAACCGAGGCAGAATTATCGGTAGCAAAATCGCGTGCGCTTGGCCTCGAGATTGCCGACCAACTTATGCAGACCGATCTCGGTAAGAAGCTTGGCACCGCACGAAGAAAATCGGTGTTGTTAGTGCGCTCATCAGACAACAAGCCTGATTCTGATGCCTTTGAGGCGGCTGGGTTTGAGGTTATTAGCGATGCCTACCTGCAGATTTCAAAGTTGGAAAACCCTGCCGGTGCAGCCCGCCTTCTGGATGCATTACAAAATGCCACTCCGGGCACCTGGTTGGTGATTACCTCAATCAATGCGGTCAGGTATTTTGGCGAGCAAGTGGGTTTCGAGAACCTGCTCGCGGCATTGACCAACCCCAACCTCAATGTTGCAGCAATCGGCGAGCGCAGCGCAGCCGAGATTGAGGCCCTTGGGGCCAAGAATGTGCTGCTGGCCGATAGCGCCAATGCCGTTTCTTTGAGCGAATCAATTTTGGCCAAACAGCCAAAGCGAGTGATTCTGCCGGCTTCAAGCATTGCCATGAAATCTCTGCAAGACGCCGTTACCCTAGCCGGCGTTGAACTGATTACCGAGGTGGTTTATCAGACTGAAACTGTTAGTGAAGTGCCCGGTTCGGCAACCGCTTTGGCTAACGGTGACATAGATGTTTTGGTGCTTCGCTCCCCAAGCGCAGCTCGCGCGGTGGCCGAGTATGTGCCGGCTAACCAGGTTGCCGCACGCGTGCTGGTCACCGGCAATGCCACACTGACCCAAGCAAAGAGCCTTGGCTTCACCAACATAGTCGTGACCAACTCAACCTCACCAAGTGCTTTGGTAGAGGCGGCAACCAGCAGGAGGAACGCATGAGCTTGACCGAACGACCACGCCGCCTACGCACTAGCCAGGCCATGCGAAACCTGGTTGCTGAAACCACCGTGGTTCCATCGCAGTTGATTTTGCCTACTTTCATTAAGGAGGGCCTGGCCGAGCCAAAGCCAGTCAAGGGTTTGCCTGGCGTTTTTCAGCAGACTCGCGAATCGTTGCTGGCTCAGGTGGACGAGGCAATTGCTGCCGGCCTAGGTGGCATCATGCTGTTTGGCATTCCCGCCAATCGCGATGAGCAGGGCACCGAGTCATGCAACCCAAACGGAGTTTTGAACCAGGCTGTTGCAGCTGTTCGCGAGCGGGCTGGAGACAAACTGGTTGTGGTTGCCGACCTATGCCTAGATGAGTTCACCAGCCACGGGCACTGTGGTGTTCTAGATGGACGGGGCCGAGTAGACAACGATGCCACCTTGGCGCTTTACGCACGCATGGCAGTAGAGCTGGCCAAAGCTGGCGCCCACATGCTCGGCGCGAGCGGAATGATGGATGGCCAAGTTCAGGTGGTTCGCGAGGCACTCGATGCTGCCGGTTTCACCGATGTATCGGTGTTGGCTTACTCGGCCAAATACGCCAGTGCGTTCTATGGCCCGTTCCGCGATGCCGTGGAATCTGAACTTGAGGGTGACCGCCGAACCTACCAGCAAGACCCGCGAAACTTTACAGAGTCAATGCGCGAGGTGCGCCTTGACGTTGAGCAGGGGGCCGACATTGTCATGGTCAAACCAGCGCTTTCCTACCTAGATGTAATTCGCGAGACCGCGCAGTCGGTAGATGTTCCAGTTGCCGCCTACATTGTCTCGGGCGAAATGGCCATGATTGAACTGGCCGCCGAACACGGATTGTTTGAGCGCGAGCGTGCAATTCTTGAGGCCGTGGCTTCTGTGCGCCGAGCCGGCGCCAACGTTATTTGTACCTACTGGGCACTAGAGCTGGCCCAAATGTTTTACGCCAGAAAGACTTTGTAATGACTCAAAACATCGATCAGTCCATTGCCTGGCACAGCCGAGCACAGCAGGTTATTCCTGGCGGAGTCAGCTCACCGGTTAGAGCCTTCTCGGCAGTTGGCGGAAACCCGCGTTACTTTGTGCGCGGCAAAGGCTCACGCATTTGGGATGTCGACGGAAACGAATACGTAGACCTGGTCGGCTCTTGGGGGCCAATGATTGTTGGTCACGCCCACGATTACGTAGTTGCCAAAGTGACTGAAGCAGCCGCGCTTTCGGCATCATTCGGAGCACCTAGCCCAAACGAGGTTTTGCTTGCCGAAGAAATCAGCAAGCGGGTTGCCATTGCCGAGCGGGTGCGCTTTGTCTCATCTGGCACCGAGGCAGTGATGACTGCGGTGCGCCTGGCCCGCGCGGCCACTAACCGCAATGTGATTGTGAAGTTTGCCGGTTGTTACCACGGCCACAGTGATGCCCTGCTGGTTCAAGCGGGGTCAGGCGTGCTCACCTTGGGTCTGCCTAATTCACCGGGCGTGACCCCGGGCCAAGCTCAAGACACCGTGGTTTTGCCTTATAACGATTCCGCTGCGCTCGAGGCACTCTTTGCTGCCCGCGG
>JBEEOK010000047.1:0-4189 GCA_041191645.1 Actinomycetota bacterium
CAGAACTGGCTTTGATTTTGCCGGATTCAACATCGGTGGCTATTTGCTTTACCGCGTCGGCAATCTCGATACGTGAACCATAGTTAACGCACATCGTCAAAGTTAGCGTGCTATTTTTGGCTGTCAGTTTTTCGGCAGCCTTAAGCTCATCGATCACCGAGAGCCATAGTCTAGGGCGCCGACCTGCCCAGCGGATTCTGACCCCCCAAGCGTTTAGTTGATCACGACGCTTTCGAAGCACTTCTCGGTTGAAGCCCATAAGAAAACGCACCTCTTCAGGTGAACGCTTCCAATTCTCAGTAGAGAAAGCGTAAACGGTAAGGTACTTGACACCAGCCTCGATGGCTCCGGCAACCACGTCTAATAGGGCCGCCTCCCCCGCCTTGTGACCTTCAACGCGGGTTAACCCACGCTGATTTGCCCAACGACCATTTCCATCCATGACAATAGCCACGTGTTGCGGCACCGACCCCGATGCAAAATTTGGCACCGATAGGCCTGGTTTAGAAACTGGCTGAGATTCGATCATTGACGTTCCAAATGTTGAAGTGACTTTAGCCCGCGCTCAATGTGCCACTGGCTGTATGCAGCAACGATACCCGATGCGGCAGCACGGATGCTCTCTGGTGCTGCATCAACAATTTCCCAGTCACCAGCCAAAAGCGCACCCAACATCATGGCAGTTTGGGGATCAATCACGGCAGCACCTGCTGGGCGACAATCGCGGCAAACCACACCGCCCAATTGCATAACGAAGGCCTCGTGTGGGCCCGGCGCCGCACAGCGTGAACAGTCAACAAAATTGGGTGCCCAACCGGCTATGGATAGGGCACGCAACAGGTAAGAATCCAAAACCTGCGATGCCTCATGCTCGCGATTGGCAAGAGACCTCAGGGCGCCCACCAAGAGCAAATACTGCTGAGGACTTGAGTCCTCGCCGGTGAGCTTTTCAGCGGTCTCCACCATTACCGTGGCGGCGGTGTAAGCGGGATAATCGGCAATGATCTCTCGGCCGTAAGCGCCCACCGTCTCGACTTGATTAACCACATCGAGGGTCCGCCCCTCGTAAAACTGCGCTTCTACGACCATAAATGGCTCAAGTCGGGCACCAAACTTAGATGCCGTTCTGCGCACACCCTTGGCTACTGCTCGAATCTGCCCGTTGTATCTGGATAGCAGCGTGACAATCCGATCTGCCTCGCCCAACTTGTGGGTTCGCAGCACGACGGCTTCATCTCGGTATAACGGCACAGAGCAAGTATCCGCTCAGAATGTTGATTTATAGGCGAATGGCTCGGTTAACTGCTGAAATAACTGCTTTCAAAGATGCGGTCGAAATGTCGCCATCGATACCAACACCCCAAAGTGTTTTGCCATTAACCTCTAGCTCAACGTAGGCCGCCGCCTGAGCATCGCCACCCTCACTCAAGGTGTGCTCGACGTAGTCAAGCAAACGAACACTCACACCCTGTTGAGTCAAAACGCTGAGGAATGCAGAAATTGGACCATTACCGGTACCGTGGGCTTCAAGTTCACCACTGCCGTCTCGTAGCACGATGTCCAAGTCGACGGTTCCGTTCATGTCGCTAGCAGTACGCATCTTCTTGAGCTCGAAACGTCCCCACTTAAGGTCAATTCGGTCGGCTGGCGCTGGCAGGTACTCGTCGGTGAAGATGTCCCAAAGCATGCTAGAAGAAACCTCGCCACCCTTTTCATCGGTGGCGTTTTGAACCACTCGTGAGAACTCAATCTGCAACTTACGTGGCAAATCAAGCTGGTGGTCAGTCTTCAATAGGTAGGCAACGCCACCCTTACCAGACTGTGAATTCACGCGGATAACGGCCTCGTAGGAACGGCCAACATCTTTAGGGTCGATTGGCAAATATGGCACGGCCCAAACCAAGTCATCGACAGAAACGCCCTTAGCATCGGCCTCTTTAGCCATCAACTCAAAGCCCTTCTTGATGGCATCTTGGTGAGAACCAGAGAATGCTGTGTAGACCAAGTCACCGCCGTAAGGGGCACGCTCGGGCACTGAAAGCTGGTTGCAGTATTCAACAGTGCGCTTAATCTCGTCCAGGTCACTGAAATCAATGTGCGGGTCAATTCCTTGACTGAACAAGTTCATACCCAAGGTGATTAAGTCCACGTTTCCGGTGCGTTCGCCGTTGCCGAAAAGACAACCCTCAATTCGGTCCGCCCCTGCCATGTATCCCAGCTCTGCAGCAGCTACAGCGGTACCGCGGTCGTTGTGTGGGTGCAAAGAAATCAAAACGCTGTCGCGGCGATCGATGTTGCGGCTCATCCACTCAATTGAATCGGCATAAACATTTGGGGTAGCCATTTCGACCGTCGCAGGAAGATTGATAACCATCTTGTGGTCTGGGCGCGGGTCTAACGCAGCGATAACCGCGTTGCAAACTTCAACTGCGTACTCCAATTCAGTGCCGGTGTAGGACTCAGGAGAGTACTCGTAGTAGACATCGGTGTCCGGGATAGAGGCTTCCATTTCTCGGCACTTTCGCGCTCCCGCTAGAGCAATGTCCATGATGCCCTGCTTGTCCTGGTTGAAAACCACGCGACGCTGCAAAACAGAGGTTGAGTTGTAGAAGTGAACAATGGCCTTCTTAGCGCCCCTCAGCGACTCGTAGGTGCGCTCAATGAGTGCATCGCGTGCCTGAGTCAAAACCTGAATGGTTACGTCATCTGGAATGTGCCCCTCTTCGATTAGAAGACGAACAAAATCAAAGTCAGTCTGGCTGGCCGAAGGAAAACCAACTTCGATCTCCTTGTAGCCCATCTTCACCAGAAGCTTGAACATCTTGAGCTTGCGCTCTGGGCTCATTGGGTCAATCAGCGCCTGGTTGCCGTCACGAAGGTCAACTGCGCACCAACGCGGAGCCTCTGAAATGACTTTGTCAGGCCAAGTGCGGTCAGGCAGCGAAACGGTAATCTGCTCGTGAAACGGAAGGTACTTATGAACTGGCATGCCTGATGGGCGCTGAGTGTTTTCCATTTGAGTTCTCCCTTATGCCCAGAGGGCTAAGACTTTTGCCACTGGGGCGAATGATTTTGGGCCAACCTAGTTGGCATGAGTGCGACCAGCAAAAAGCTCCGCAACGAGGAAGGCCGGGTTAGGCCTCGCTGCGGCCGCTAAGCAGGAGTGAGAACACTCTTTTAGCGTAAACCTGAAACCGCTAGAAACCAAGTTTTCCCAGTTGCTTTGGATCGCGTTGCCACTCTGAGGCAACCTTTACTCGAAGCCCCAAAAACACCTTGTGCCCGATCAGTTTCTCAATTTCAAGGCGTGCACGTTTGCCTACGTCAATCAGGCGTGAGCCCTTATGCCCAATGATGATGCCCTTTTGGCTATCGCGCTCTACAAAAATGTTGGCGTGAATATCGGTTAGGTTTTGACCCTTGCGCTTCGAGATTTCATCGATGGTCACCGCGATAGAGTGCGGAAGTTCGTCACGCACTCCCTCCAGCGCAGCCTCGCGAATTAGCTCACAAATTCGATTCTCAAGAGTCTCATCCGTGACGGCCTCTGGCGGGTAAAGGGCCTCGGAAACTGGCATCAAGTCAATCAGCACTTTGGTGAGCACTTCCAGTTGATCATCTGCAACTGCCGACACAGGCACAATTGCCTTCCAGTCCCGCAACTCAGACACTGCGATTAATTGACGAGCCAGCTCCTCAGGGCTAACCAGCTCTGACTTGGTTACAACAGCGACCAATTTTGCGCGGCGGAACTCGTTCAACTGCTCATTGATGAACTGGTCGCCAGGGCCAATCTTCTCGTTGGCCGGAATGCAAAAACCAATTACATCAACGTCGCCAAGGGTTTGCTCAACCAAGTCATTGAGCCGCTGCCCCAACAAGGTACGTGGGCGGTGCAACCCCGGAGTGTCTACCAAGATCAACTGACCGTAATCACGGTGCACAATGCCGCGAATCGCACGACGCGTGGTTTGCGGTTTTGCACTGGTAATCGCAATCTTCTCACCAACCAAAGCATTGGTTAGTGTCGATTTTCCAACGTTTGGTCTGCCTACAAAAGATGCAAACCCTGAACGGTGCTCGCTCATTTATTCTCCTGATCCAGTTGCTCGAAGGCAGACTGGGCGTCAGCCAAACTTTGTGCTTTTTGAACGATAACCGAGGTTAGGCGCTTTCGACGGCCTTCGAT
>JBEEOK010000048.1:0-7275 GCA_041191645.1 Actinomycetota bacterium
GTTGCGGGGGCAGGATTTGAACCTACGACCTCCGGGTTATGAGCCCGGCGAGCTACCGAACTGCTCCACCCCGCGGCGAAGTTCCAAGTGTAGCACGCCTTTGGGTGAAGGTCCAGTTGAGCTTACTTTAGGGCCGCCAGAGCAGCTGCAATTGCGGCACTTAGCTCGTCATCGGCCTTTCCGTAGGCTGCCCAGTCACCGTCTGCCATGGCAGCGTCTCTAGCCAGCATTGCCACCCGGGCTCGCTCGAGGGCGGCAGCCAGCGCAGCGTTATCGGTGTTGCCATTGGTTGAACCGCCATCATCTGGCGTCTCAGGGTCTACCGGAACCACAACGCCGTCACCGTCGCCGGCTTCAGCACCGGAGTTACCGCCGAACAGGGCGTCGAGCGCCTGATCGAGGGTGTCCTCAAACGCGATCTTGTCACCAAAAGCAACCAAGACCTTCTTGAGGAGCGGGAAGCTGGTCTCACCGGTGGACTTGATATAGACCGGCTGAACGTAGAGCAAGCCGCCACCGACCGGTAGGGTCAAGAGGTTACCGTTGAGCACCTGGGTTGAACCCTGGCGCAGAATGTTGAGCAACCTAGATACCTCAGAGTCGGCAGAGAAGGCATTCTGAACCTGACCAGGACCCGGCACAATTGTGCTGGCTGGAAGGGTCAGCAACCTCAGCTTTCCGTAGTTCTCTGAGACTTTTCCGTCGGTCGAGCCAGCATCGGCATTCACCACAAAGTACCCCTTCAGCACGTTGCGGCTTGACTCTCCGGTAGAACGAGGAATGAAGGTTGAATAGAGCGAGAATGACGGGTCAGAGTCGCCCGGAACCTGCATGGTCAGGTAATAAGGCGGCTGCAGGACCTGGTTTGAATCGGTACCACTCACCGGGTCATTAGGCGTCATCCAAGCATCTTCTTGTGAGTAGAAAGCACCGGCATCGGTCACGTGGTAAGAACCAAGAATTGAGCGCTGCACCTTGAACAGGTCGGCTGGATAACGAACGTGGCTAATCAGGTCACCAGACATTTCGGAAACCGGCTTAATTGTGTTCGGGAAAATCTTTGACCAAGTCTTCAGAATTGGATCTTCGTCATCCCACGCGTATAGGTTGACGCTACCGTCATAGGCATCAACGGTGGCCTTGACCGAGTTGCGAATGTAGTTGATTGACCCTGAGGTTTGAATCAGCCCCGATGAACTGTCGGTGATTGCATCGCCAAGGTTTTCAGCTCGAGAGTATGGGTAATTCGCCGAGGTTGTGTAACCATCAACAATCCAAACCACTCGCCCATCGACCACAGCCGGGTAGCTGTCGCTGTCTAGGGTCAGGTAAGGAGCCACCTCCGAAACGCGCGTGCGTGGGTCACGGTTGTAGAGAATTTGTGATTCATTGTTCAGAGCATCTGAGAGCAAGATTTGCTCGCTCTGGAACTTCAGAGCGTAGGCCAATCTAGCGACAATATTGTCGAGCTTTGGACCACCATTACCGGTAAAGGTTGTATAAGTCTGGTCGGCTTCACCGTCACCAGCCGGATAATCCAGCTCACGCGGCTCAGAGCCTTCAGGGCCGCCAACAATCGAGTAGGTCGGCGATGACTCACCAAAGTAGATGCGCGGCTCGTAGTCGCCAAGCAAACCGTTCGACGGAATTCCCTTTTGCAAGAAGACCGGCTGACCATCGGCTGAACGCTGGTTACCGTAAGCAGCCACCACGCCGTAGCCGTGGGTGTAGACAATCACGTTGTTATACCAAGACTGGCTGTCTCCAAGACCAGCTTGGTCAAGCTCACGCACCGCGATCACGGTGTCTTGGGTCTTGCCGTCAATCTGATAGCGGTCAACGTCAAGGTGAGACTCAAAGTTGTAGTACTGCTTGTACTGCTCCAATTGCTTGAACGAAGCGCTGACCAATGCCGGGTCGATGATGCGAATGTTGGCAGTTGTTTCAGCATCTTCACGAAGTGCACCCGTGGTAGCTGTGGTTTCGGCATCGTATTCAACAGACTCAACAGCGTCTAGCCCGTAGGCAATTCTGGTGGCTTCGATATTGCGCTCAATGTACTGAGCCTCAATGGTTCGTTCGTTTGGTCCAACCTGGAAGGTTTGAACAATCCATGGATACAACGCGCCCAAAACCATCGAACTAATGATCATGAGCGAGGTTCCCATAATTGGCAAACGCCATTTGCCCATGATTGCGGTAATCAAGAACAGCACGGCCACTACAAATGAAATTAGTGCCAAAATCTGGAATCCAGGAATGGTCGCATTGACATCGGTGTAGGTGGCGCCGGTGTACAAACCAGCCGAACTAGTCATGGTCGAATACTGGTCAAGCCACAGCGATACACCCTGAACTATTAGGTAAAGAGCCGCCGTAACCGAGAGTTGAACTCGAGCGGCCTTGCCAATCTTGGTTTCGCGACCGCGGAAACGAATGCCGCCGTAAATCAAGTGCACGGCGGTTGCAATCAATCCGGCAAGCAAAATGCCTGCTGAAACAAAGCCGACTAGAGCTTGCAGGAATGGCAGGTCGAACATGTAGAAGGAAACATCTAAGCCAAACTGGGCGTCAGTCTCGCCGGTGTAGCTGCGGTTCAACCACATCAAAACCAAAGGCCACCGACTAGATGCGGCCACACCAGCAAACACACCAAGTAGCACTGGAAGACCAATAGAAACAACCTTGCGCAACTGATCTAGCAGCGCGCGATACTGAGCGAAAGGGTCACCCTCATCGGCGAACTTGAGGTAAATTGGGCGGTTTTTGTAGGCAATAAAGAAGCCCAACCAGGTAATTGCGGCAAAGAAAATTGCTGCGGCCGCAAACACGGCCACCTGAGCAAGAATCTGGGTAGTAAAGACTTCTTCATAGCCCAACTGACCAAACCAGAGGCTGTCGGTGTAGATGCCCGAGGCACCAACTAGGGCAACAGCAAGCACTGCAACGATTCCTGCAGCAATAGAGGCCGGTGAACGGCGGCGCTTGGTGTTTAGATTCGTGGCAGATGTCATGATTCTCCTGTTGCGTTATTTAGTGCTGCATACCGGCAGAGCCTCGAGGCCTGCATTCGTTCCAATTTTGCTGACCGCCGAAAGCGCGTCGTCAAAAGTTTCAACCTTAAAAACTCGCAGACCTTCCGGAATATTGCCAATTATTTCGTCACAGTTCTCGGCTGGTGCCAAAAAGTACTGGGCGCCATCGCGTTTAGCCGCATACATTTTTTGCTGAACTCCCCCGATTGGGCCAACCGCACCGCCAGCTGAGATGGTCCCAGTTCCAGCAATGAACTTGCCGCCGGTTAGAGCACCAGGGGTTAGCTTGTCGTAGATTCCCAGAGCAAACATCATTCCGCCAGACGGCCCACCAACAGAGCCAAGTTCGAGCTTCACATCAATAGGGAAATCAAACTGGTAGCCAACGCTGACGCCCATGCGGTACTCGCCTCCTTCAGCCTCGTCTCGAACCGGAACAATCTCTTTAGTCAGTGATGAACCCTTGCGTAAGATACCAATCTCTAGAGGGTTGACTCCGTCGTATGCGCCGACTAGGTTTCGAAGCACATCGATGTCAGAGACCGGTGCCCCATTTACCGAAGTGACAATGTCGCCGGCAACCAAGATGCCAGATGCAGGTGCCTCTTTCAGGACGGCGCTGACATAAACGTTCATAGGAACTTCATAACCCAGTTCAGTAAGAGCAACCGCAATTGCCTCTTGCTGCGAGAGCTCCATCATGGCGGTGCTCTCGGCTGAGACCTCTTCTTGGGTCAAACTCGGCGGAAAAACTTGATCTAGCGGCAACACGCTCTGAGCTGGGTCTAGCCAAGCAAGTAGCAGCTCAATCCAGTCGGGAGTTTGTTCGCGATTACCAACCACACTCACGGTTAGCAGGTTCAGATTGCCCTCAGTTTTGTAGGTCCTCGCGCCTTCGACGGTGATGATGTCTTTAGATTCGCTTTGCCCCAGCACGTTGAAAGTAGGCCCTGGGCGCTCGATCACGTATGGCGCCGGCAAGTACATGGCTAGCAGTAACCCGACAACCGACACTCCAGTGAAAATCAGACCCCATGATTTTTTTGGCTGCTGGCGGGCATCATTTGAAGACGGCTCGTCAAAAAAACTCACAGCAACCTTTCACAAAACCTTGGATGTTCTTAAGCCTAAGCGTGATTATGGTTATCAGAGTAAGGACGGTATGACAGACAAAGACAACTCACAGAATCCGATGGGCATGAATCCAGAGGAATTTGCAGCATTTATGCGCAATCTGCAGCAAGCCATGGCTAGCATGCCCGGAGGCACCGACGCTGCTGGCGTGAACTGGCAAATGGCTGAGACCCAGGCAAGAGAAATGGCCAGGTCTGCATCGCAGCCCATCAGCGATAAATCACGCAAAGCCATTCACGACGCACTGGCTATCGCCGGATTATGGCTCGACGGGGCGACTGTCATTTCAGATTTGAGTAGCGAGCCGAAATTACTAACTCGAGAACTTTGGGTTGCCGATGCGCTGCCACTGTTTCAGGCGCTGACCCAGCCGGTAGCGAGCCGCATGAGCGATGCCCTCAGTGAGCACCTGACGAAGAATCTACCTGAGGAGCTAAGTTCGATTTTGGGCAATGCCAGCGGTTTGATGAAATCAGCCGGGGGCACCCTTTTTGCCATTCAGTTAGGTCAGGCGCTGGGCAAACTATCAGCTGAGGTGCTGAGCGGTGGCGACATTGGTTTGCCGCTTTTCAAAGATCAACGGGCCGCTTTTGTGCCGCAAAACCTGACCGAGTTTGTTGAGGGCTTGGGGCCAGAAGAAGACCAAGCATACATTTACCTTGTCACTCGGGAGATGGCCCACGCGCGCCTGTTCAAACACAGCAAATGGCTTCGCGACCACGTGGTATCTCAGATCTCCACCTTTGCTTCGGAGATTTCGATCGACAACGAGCGCATCGGTGAAATGGCCGAAAACTTGGACCCAAACGACACCGAGGCGATCCGCGAAGCGATTGAGACCGGTGCATTTATTGCCGAGCGCACCGACGAGCAAAATCAGGCCCTGGCAAACATCGAAAACATGCTGGCACTGATTGAGGGTTGGGTTGAAGTGGTCACAGAGGAAGCCACCAAGCTTCTGCCAAAATCTGTTGCCATAACCGAAGCAATTAGGCGTCGGAGAGCAACCGCAGGGCCGGCCGAGGTAACTTTCGGCACGCTTATTGGCCTTGAGCTGCGCCCAAGACGACTGCGTGAAGCCACTGCTCTATGGCGAGAGTTGACTAAGGCACTGGGCGCTGAGAAACGTGACAGCCTTTGGGGTCACCCTGACCTGGTTCCCACGGGCGCTGACATTGATAACCCAGCGGCACTCATAGCCAAACTGCAAGCACCGACCGATGGCACCGATGAGTTTGACCAGGCATTGCGAGACCTGCTCGGCGAGTAAAAAACTTTGCCGTTGGGGATAACTCGCACCTAGCCGAGTGAAACCTCGCAAACTCATGGCATGGTGATCCGAATAAACCCACATCAACAAGCCGTTTGGCGCGACCCTCACACCCTTCAAATTGGCCTTGGCAACAACCACAAGGTGTTTCAGCGGTTGACGCCGGCGCAAGAAAAACTGATCGCTGCCCTTTATCAAGGCATAGCCAACCAACACCTAGAAACCTTCGGTGAACAATTGGGACTCACCGCAACCGAATCGAGCGCTTTGGTGGGACAACTCGACGGGCTGCTAGAAAAGAGCCGCCCAATAGACCCGAAACACAGACCGCTGGCCCCGGAGCTTGTGGAATCTGCGTTTGCCGAGATTGTTCGAGCCAGCCTGCAAACGGGGTTCAACGGCGAACAGGTTTTGATTGAGCGCAGACAACGCAAAATTAGCATTGATGCTCTTGGTGGTTCGGGGCTCGCATTAGCTCTGGGCCTGGCAACTGCCGGAATAGGAAAGATCTACAGCGCCGATACCTCAAAGGTTACCCCCGGAGACCTTGGGCCGACTGGGTTTCCGACTCAATTACTAGGGCACAGCAAACTCAACGCCTTGAATCTCTTGCTAGCAGCATCGCCGAACCAATCCCGGGTTCATGCCATGCCGCTCAAGGAACACCAACTAGACCAGATGGACTGCGCTATCTTGGCCGGCAGTCAAGTTCTTGAGCCAAAGAGATACGCCACCTGGATGAATCGCGACGTTCCTCACCTGGCCATCACCTCATCTGCAAATGTGGTTTCCGTTAGCCCAATGATCATTCCGGGGCAGACGCCGTGCTTGTTTTGCCTCGATGTTTCAAGAGCCTCCGCGGACCCGACTTGGGCAGCCGTGGCTAGTCAGTTGGTAGGGCGAAAACATAAATTTGACGATGCCACCGCTCAATTCTTTTCGGCCGGCTTGGCGCTACAAAAGGTGCTGCAATTGATTGATTCTGTTGGCGGTTTCGCAGAGGCCATCGCAAACCCATTCGGCTATGAACTGCAGCGTGAAACCGGTGAGTTAGCAGAACTAAGGTGGCCAATGGCACCTGACTGTGGCTGCCGACTAGCGCCGGGTTTGCAGTAGTTGCAAGAACCTTGATGGTTCGCGATCGCGAGCGTTTAGTGAATCGCGGCGTGCCCACGAGAGCGTTAGTTCTTTTCTAGCCCTGGTCAGGCCAACGTATAGCAAACGTTGTTCTTCACGAATTTCAGCTGGCGTTTGTGCATAGCTGATTGGCAGATACCCCTCGGTCAGTCCAAGCAGGTAAACATAATCCCACTCGAGGCCTTTGGCGGCGTGAATGGTGGTCAGCGTTACTGCAGCCTTAATTGGTTCATGCTGCGAGCGCTGACGCTCCTCGAGCTCCCTAGCAAAGTCCATGACACTCGCATTAGCCGGCATTTCTTCGGTGATCGCCAAGAGCGAGTTCAAGGATTCCCATTTGTCACGAGCCGCACCTTGCTCGGCAGGCTGACGAGTCTGCCAACCTAATGAACGGCAAATATCAGACATTGTCTGGAACAGTCCCTTGTCAGTTGGCGCTATGGCTTCAGCACGAATAGCCCTGATGGCGTTTTGCACCTCTGGCCGGTTGAAGAAGCGCTCGCCACCACGCACCTGATAATCAATTCCCGCGTGTGCCAAGGCATTCTCGATTGCTTCTGACTGCCCGTTGACTCGATACAACACAGCGATGTCACTTGGCCTAATGCCCTGATCAAGTTTTACCCGAATCGCAGCCGCGATACCTGCGCATTCATCAGCCACTGTGGCAAAAGACAAGCTGCGCGGCGCAAGCCCGAC
>JBEEOK010000049.1:0-4906 GCA_041191645.1 Actinomycetota bacterium
AGCCAGCCAGACCTGAACTGGGAGAACCCAAAGGTTGCTGACGAGTTCGATGAGGTGCTGCGCTTTTGGCTTCGCAAGGGCGTGGACGGATTCCGCGTAGATGTGGCTCATGGAATGGTAAAGCGCGCCGGTTTGCCAGACGCCACAATTTATGACGAGAACCTGCGCGAGCGCTCAATTGAAGGCATGACCATGGCTGAGGCCGAAGAGGCCGTACCTTACTGGGGTCAGCCAGGCGTTCACGAAGCCATTCGCCGATTCCGCCGCGTGCTAGACGAGTTTGATGACCGTGCCTTCTGTGCCGAGGCATCAATGAGCCCGTTGCCGCGACTAGCCATGTGGGTGCGCCCAGATGAGTACCATCAGTCTTTCAACTTTGACTACATGCACTGCGCTTACGAGCCAGCTGCACTCAAGAAGATCATCACCGATTCAATCGTTGAATACGGCAAGGTTGGCGCATCGAGCACCTGGGTGCTTTCAAATCACGACGGCATTCGTCACGCCACCCGCCTGGGTATTGCCCCAGAAAACACCCCTCGCCCTGGCGACGGCATTCACCCAACCGACCCAATGCCAGATGAGGCACTAGGTCTTCGCCGTGCCCGCGCAGCCACCGCATTCATGCTTGGCCTACCTGGCTCTTCATACCTTTACCAAGGTGAAGAACTTGGCCTACCTGAGGCCTGGCAGCTAGAGGGCAAGTACCGCCAAGACCCAACCTATGCCCGCACCAACGGCGAGCGCGTAGGCCGCGACGGCTGCCGAGTGCCATTGCCATGGGAGGCAGACGCCACTGCATCGAACGGCTTCAACACCACGGGCGAATCTTGGTTGCCACAGCCTGCCAACTACCGCGTGTTTGCTCGCAACCTGCAGACCGGTGTTCCGGGCTCAACCCTTGAGCTTTACAAGCGCCTACTGAAAGAGCGCAAAGCATTTGGGCTGGGCGCGGGCGAGTTCCGCTGGGCCGAGGAGTACCAGGATAAGAACACCCTGGCTTACATCAACAACGGCGTTTTAGTAATTTGCAACTTTGGCCCTGATGCTGTGGTTCTGCCAGCCGGTGAACTATTGGTCAGCACGCAGCACGATGTTGAGCTAACCCGCGAGATCGAACACGACCAAACCGTTTGGATCAAGCTCTAAGCATGGCAATGGACGTTTCAACCGGAGCCCGCCACCTTTCGCGATTTGGCGAAGAGTGGTGGCGCTCGGCAGTGATTTATCAGGTCTACCCGCGTTCGTTCGCCGACTCAAATGGTGACGGCATGGGTGACCTACCCGGCATTACCTCAAGGCTCGACGCCTTGGCATCGCTGGGTATTGATGCTGTTTGGTTATCGCCTTTTATGCGCTCGCCGCAAAAAGACGCCGGTTATGACGTCAGTGACTACTGCGATGTAGACCCCCTATTTGGCACACTTGCCGACTTTGACCAAATGGTTGAGCGAGCCCACGAGCTTGGCCTGCGCGTCTTGGTTGACCTGGTACCCAACCACACCAGCGATCAGCACCGCTGGTTTCAAGCTGCGCTCGCCGGAGACGAGGGCTCTGCCGAGCGGGCTTTCTACCACTTCAAAGATGGCCGCGGGGCAACCGGAGATTTGCCGCCGAACAACTGGCAATCGATGTTTGGTGGCCCTGCCTGGACCAGAACTACCAACCCAGATGGCACGCCCGGCCAGTGGTACTGCCACCTGTTTGACTCAAGTCAGCCAGACCTCAACTGGGAGAACCCAAAGGTAGAAGAAGCTTTTGAAGCGATTCTGAAGTTCTGGCTTGACCGCGGCGTAGACGGTTTCAGAGTGGACCAGCCTCACGCCATGGGTAAAGCTGCCGGATTGCCAGACCACCCCGATGTTGAGCGCGCCGGAGCTGGTTTCATCGAGGGTGAAGCTTCACCGCCAATGTGGTTCCAAGATTCAGTGCACCCGATTTTCCGCAAGTGGCGCAAGATTCTTGACAGCTACGAGGGCCAGCGAGCCATGTGTGGCGAGGCCTATGTTTTGCCGCTTTCATTTATGGCACTTTGGGTTCGGCCAGACGAATTCCACCAAACCTTCAATTTCAGATTCCTGGACAGCGAGTGGAAGCCTGAAATTCTGTTCAACTCAATCAATGAGTCTTTTGAAGCCTTTGATGGCGTTGGGGCACCGAGCACCTGGGTGCTGTCGAACCACGACATCATTCGTCACGCTTCTAGAATGGGCGGGCTCACCGGCCGGCCGACCGCCTCAGACGGTATTGGACCAAATGACCCTCAGCCAGACCGCGAGCTGGGCCTGAGAAGAGCTAGAGCAGCAACCCTTTTTGTGCTGGGCCTGCCGGGCTCAACCTATCTCTACCAGGGTGAAGAACTTGGTCTGCCTGAACACACCACTCTGGCCGACGAGTTTAGACAAGACCCAACTTTTTATCGCACCGGCGGAACCCGCGTTGGCCGCGACGGTTGCCGAGTGCCATTGCCGTGGGAGTCAGGTGCCGGTGCAGCAAATGGTTTTAACACCACCGGAAAATCATGGTTGCCTCAGCCAGATGTTTATGCCGAGTACGCCCGAGACCGTCAAGACGGGGTTCCTGGTTCAACTCTCGAGCTCTATAAGCACACGCTTGCCACCAGAAAGCGATTGAGCCTGGGCGAAGGCTCATTTGACTGGGCGCCCCAGTATGTTGGCGAGACCTCACTTGGTTATCGCAACGGCAACATTCTGGTGGTTCACAACTTTGGGCACGAGCCAATCGCGCTACCTGCGGGCCGCATTATCGCCTCAAGCCTTCACGGCATGTCAGATGGGCACGCACTGGTTGCCGACCAAACGGTTTGGCTAGAACTTAGCTAGTTACCCAGTTGTGGCTCTGGGTTACCAAGTTTGGTGCGCAAAACCACAACGGCTGCAACTAGGCCAACAGCGCCCGAAATCAGCAGCGGAACGGTCCCCATTCCCGCGCCAGCATTCCAAGCTAAGCCGGCCCAAATTCCAGCAACCAATAGCCCTAGCCCGCTCAAACCCTGCAACCTGGATTGAACCAACAGCTGTTGGTTATCCTTGGCCAGCCGTGACACCCAAGACTTGCCGACCACGTCATTAGCCGCGGCAAACCCACCGTACACAATCACGAGCAGTGCCGAGATGGTTTGATCCTGGGTTATGGCAAAGCCCACATAAGCAATCGAGAAACACAGCAAGCCAAGGGCATAAACCTGCTGCGGCTTGAGCCGGTCTGAAAGCAACCCAAACGGAAAACTCATTGACGCATAGGCAATGTTGAAAAGCAGGTAGAGCCCAACCACCTCAACGACAGAGAACCCCTCTTGACTGAGGTGCAAAAGAATCAGAGCGTCTGGAAAATTTGCCAGCGAAAATATCGCCAACATCCAGATCAGAGCCTTGAGCCGCTTGGTTAAGCCGACCTGTTGGTTTGCTTGGCCTTGGGCGTTCTGAACCAGAATTCGTGGCTGGCGAACGTTGGCAAGATCATTATCGCGAATGAAGAAAACTGCAATGGTAGACAGCACGGCAGGAATTACGGCAACCCACAGCACGCTTCGCAAGTCGCCATCAAACAGCGATAACAGCGACAGCGCTAAAGCTGGGCCAATGACCGCACCCAAGGTATCGCTGGTTCGGTGAAAACCGATTACCTTGCCGCGGTCACGACCCGAGACGCCCTGCACCAAAATTGCATCGCGAGCCGCAGAACGTAAACCCTTACCCAAGCGGTCGACCACTCGACCAATCATGACCACCGGCCACGCGGCAGCAAGGGCGATAATGAATTTTCCTAGAGCAGCACCGCCATAGCCAATGGCCACCATGGCTTTGCGAGGAACCCAGCGGTTGATCCAGGCTGATGCCAATTTTGTCAACGACATGGCGCCCTCGGCAGCACCTTCAATGGCGCCGATGATGGCCGCCGGGGCACCCAAAACCGAGTTCAAGAAAATCGGCATCAACGGGTAGAGCATCTCGCTAGCAGCGTCTTGCAGTAGCGAAACCCAAGAGATGGCAAACAGGTTGCGGCTCAGCCAAACCGGCCGTTTTGATCGGCCTTGCCTGGCGGAGCCCCCGCGCCTAGCCAATGGTTAGTCCTGGTACTGTTTTGATGGCCAGAAGAAAGTCTTCTTGGTCATAAATGCCAAAGCCGGCACAATTACGGTTCTCACGAGCAAGGTGTCTAGAAGCACACCAATGCACACAATCACACCAATCTGAGCCAGCGCCACCAACGGCAAAACACCCAGCACTGCAAACACGGCAGCCAACAAAATACCAGCGCTGGTGATGACGCCACCGGTTGAGCTAAGCGCCTTGATCATGCCCTGCTTGGTGCCAATGTGTTCAGCCTCTTCTTTGGCACGGGTCACCAAGAAGATGTTGTAGTCAACACCCAGTGCAACCAAGAACAAGAAGCTGTAGAGGAACACGCTTAGGTCTAGCGCTGGGAACCCAAACACGTTGACGAACAAGAACCAGCCGGCGCCCATCGATGCAAAGAATGATGCCACCACGGTGACCAGCAATAGAACCGGTGCCACGATTGCTCGAAGCAACAGCACTAGAACTACAAACACCAAAAGCAGAATCAGCGGGATCACGATTAGTTGGTCGTGTGCGTAAGCCTCTTTGACCTCCAGTGCCTGAGCATCTTGGCCGCCAACAAGTGCGTCGGCGCCGTCAACGGCGTGCACTGCCTCGCGCAGAGCAACGATTGAGGCATTTGCCTCTTCAGACTGCGCGGCACCTTCAAGCACCACATCAATTCGGGCAATCTCGCTGTTTGAAACGGTAACCGCGGCAGAAGCTACGCCGTCAACCTTTTCGGCGGCTGCAATCACAGCATCGGCCTGATCCAAGTTGCTAACCACAATGGTTGGCGAGGTTGAACCGGCAGGGAAAGCCTG
>JBEEOK010000050.1:0-4109 GCA_041191645.1 Actinomycetota bacterium
CACTCTTGGCGGCAAATGGTCAACACCTCGATTCCTACTCGCGGGCGGCTTGGGCTGCGGCTAAGTCGGAGCAGGAGCAGCGTAGGGTGATTGTGGATCAGGTGGCATCGCTGACCGATCAAAGTGCAATCAACCTGCACAACCGCCTCGTTGGCTCGCCGAATGCGACCTAGGATAAGCAGCATGGCCGGAAAAATTCGCGCAAGGGACATCGAAGAGGTCAAATCTCGAATCAACATCGCTGATGTCGTGGGGGAGTATGTGGCTCTTCGCCCAGCGAGCGTTGGCTCGCTAAAAGGCCTTTGCCCGTTTCACGATGAGAAGTCTCCTTCTTTTAACGTTCGTCCGGCTCAAGGTTTTTATCACTGCTTTGGTTGTGGAGAGGGCGGTGATGTCTACAAGTTTGTTCAGCAGATGGATCAACTTAGCTTTTATGAGTCGGTAGAAAAACTTGCTGCGCGCATTGGTTTTGAGTTGTCCTATGAGGAGGGTTCGGCAAGCCCAGACCAAGGGCAACGTTCCCGAATACTTGAGGCAAACACAGCTGCTGCAGCTTTTTTCGCTGAACAACTAATGACTGATGGCGCTATTCCAGGCCGCGATTTCTTGAAGGGCAGAGGTTTCGATAAAGAGGCCGCAGAGCATTTTGGTATCGGTTACGCACCAAAGGGTTGGAACCACTTGGTTGATCACCTGGTAGCTAAAGGTTTTACCCTAGATGAACTCGTCAATGCCGGTCTTGCCACAAGAAGCGATCGCGGTGCGTATGACAAGTTTCGTGGTCGTCTAATTTGGCCTATTCGAGACACAACCGGGCAGGTCATCGGTTTTGGTGCGCGAAAACTTTATGAAGATGACCAAGGCCCAAAGTATCTAAACACCAGCGACACCTTGGTTTACCACAAGTCGCAAGTGCTTTATGGTCTCGACCTAGCTAAGCGGGACATATCGAAGAACCAGCAAGTCGTTGTTGTTGAAGGCTACACAGATGTCATGGCCTGCCACCTCGCGGGCGTTACGACCGCAGTAGCTACTTGCGGAACTGCCTTCGGTGACGACCACATTCGTCTTTTGAACAGAATGCTGTCGGCAGAAAAAGACACACCGGCAGAGGTAATCTTCACCTTCGACCCAGATGCAGCTGGTCAGAAGGCTGCCATGCGGGCATTCGCTGATTCCGAGAAGTTCTCTGCCCAGACTTTCGTGGCAGTCGGCCCAGACGGTCTTGACCCTTGTGATCTTCGTTCTGCACGCGGCGATGAAGCTGTGCAGCAAATGATTGCAAACAAGAAGCCCCTGTTTGAGTTCGCAATCAAGCAGAAAATATCCAAATTCGATCTTGGAACTATCGAAGGGCGCGTCGGTGCTGCCCGAGCTGCCGCTCCAGTAGTGGCTGCTATTCGAGACGTTGCCATGAGGCCTGCCTACATTAGAGAGCTCTCCGGCTGGGTAAACCTTGAGGTGAACGAGGTAGCTTCGTTGGTAGATGCCGTTGCAAAGTCAAACAGAAATTCGGCTGTAGCCGAGATGCGTCGCGACCATGTTGCGCAGTTGGCCGATGAACAACCCACGGTGCCTGGTTTCACGTTGCCTAGCCTCAGTGATCCAATAGCTCGATTCGAGCGTCAAGTTCTTGAGGTCTTGGTTCAGGTGCCAGACAGTTACGATCAGGCGCAGCTGGTGCGTCTGGTGCGCGACGGCCTAACCGTACCAGCGCACAATGCCATTCTCGAGGCTGTGGCTACAGCGGCCGCGGTAAAGGGGCAACCTGAATTTCTTTCGGCTATTGCTCAAGCAACTCCGGCCGAACTTCACGGTCTACTCAGAGAGATTGCCGCTCAAAACCTTCCAGCCGCTGATGAAGCGGGCCTGGTGAGGTACGGTCAAGGTGTCGTGGGTAGAGCGTTAGTTAATGCTTTGGCGCACGCCAAGTCGGAACTCCTCGCGGCGCTTCGCAGGGTAGATGCGGTCGCCAATCCAGAAGAGTCATCTCGCATCCAAAGAGAACTAGTAGAGCTTGAAGCTGAGCGTCGAAGGTTGCAAGGTGGGTAAGCTAATCGCAATTGAGCCGCGGAGTTTTCCAGAATACGAGGCTGCAGTAATTCAGTCCGGCGGCGAGCTCGGCCCAGTTGACTCAGAGACTCGGGGTCTTATTTGGACTGACTATTCGAACCCGCAAGCTCTAAACGAGCTTCTGATTGCACACCCTCAAATCGACTGGGTGCAATTGCCTTTTGCAGGTGTTGATGCGTTCGCTAAAACCTTGGTGTTGCCGCATCGATTCACCTCAGCAAAGGGTTCTTATCGGGAGCCTGTGGCAGAGCACGCTCTGGCCTTGAGTCTTGCATTGATGAGGGATCTGCCTACTCGGGTCCGCGCCACAAGTTGGGGCAAGCCCTTTGCTGTGAGCTTGTATGACGCCGAGGTTCTTATCTATGGCGGTGGAGGTATCACACAGGAACTGGTGAAGCTTCTAAGCCCATTTAGAAGCAAAATTACTGTCGTTCGCAAGCAAGCAGGGATTCCGATTGAGGGGGCAACAGTTGTGGCTTCTAGTGAGTTGGAGCCTCATCTTTCCAATGCCGATTTAGTAATTGTCACGGCAGCATTGACCGATGAAACTCGTCACATATTTGATGCTCGCGCCTTTGCAGCCATGAAACCTACGGCCTATTTCGTGAACATTGCTCGTGGTCCGGTGGTAGTTACCAAAGACCTAGTTGCCGCTCTAAATTCCGCCACGATCGCCGGCGCAGGCATCGACGTCACTGATCCAGAACCGTTGCCTGATGGTCACCCTTTGTGGGTTGCAGCCAACGTGATTATCACTCCGCACACCGCCGACACGCGGCCTATGGTGGTCCGCTTGTTCTCTGAGCGGATTTCAGAAAATACCCGCCGGTTCTTGGCTGACGAGCCTTTGATTGGACAAGTTTCAAAGGAACTTGGCTACTAATTCTCAAAAAGCACGGTTTCAGTTCAAAATGTTTGGTAATCTTTTCAGGTTGCTAAATCAACATTCCTCGGTAGCTCAATTGGCAGAGCAATCGGCTGTTAACCGATAGGTTCTTGGTTCGAGTCCAAGCCGGGGAGCCACTCTTTTTCGAAGATCTGGAGGCCACGTTGATACGTTGGATCCAGGACCGTAAATGGCTCTCTCTAATTTCCCTCTCTGGGTTCACCCTGTTATTTCTTGGTGGCCTTGACTTCTTCTCACATGGTGCGCTGGCTTTAGTGCCAGTCGGGCTAATCAGCGTCGCAATTCTCATCTCACAAAAGTACAAATGGCTTTCTGTGGCTCTAATGGGTCTCGCAACCGTCGTGGCTTTGGTTTTGAACCTAAGCCCCTTGATTAGCTCTTTTGGAACGCTGGTATCCGTGTTTTTGGTAAGCCTGGCCGAATCGCCTATTTACGGCCGAATCGCGGCGGCTCTTAACTTGGTAACTGGCTTAGTTTCGGCTGGTTTGCTGGTGTTCAGCGTTGCCCCTTATGAATTGCTATTCGATGTCATGCTCACTAGCGACAACGCCCGCTACGTCGCATTCGGTTTCGCTGCAATATCTCTCATTGCTCTAAACGCTGTCGCATTTATTGGTGGACGCTACTTGATTACCCGTCATCTGCACGTGGGCACAGCCTTTGACCGAGCAATTGCCACCGATCTTCAGTCTCAGTTGGCCCTTGAACTTGCCGAGCAGACCGAACGGTTCGAGATTGCTCGTGACATTAATGAACTAATCATTCAAAAGGTTTCTGCGGTTATTTCCCAGGCCGAGGGTGGTCTCTATGCTGCTAAAGCGGATGTAACTTCATCGATTCGAACTCTAGAGCGAATTGGTCAAAGCGCACGTGCCGCCCACACGGAGCTTCGCAGGCTTTTTGACATGTTGAACAAGAAGCACACGGTAACGGCAGCTCCGCCACGCATAAAAAACATCGAAGAGTTGGTTGTCGCGTACCGAGAGTTCGGCTACACAGTATCAATGACTCAAGACGGCACCCCGTTCAGAATCAATACCGGTGCAGAATTGGCAATCTATCGAATTGTTGTTGATGCTCTCGAGAATGTGAAACAACACTGCCCAGTGGGAACAGATGTGAGCATTGC